>CAMHNO010000003.1 GCA_946186575.1 uncultured Prevotellaceae bacterium | reverse complement strand
TAGAGGTCGCTGTTGGTAGAGAAAGCATATTCCTTGCCTGTCTTCTTGCGGCAGGTGTAGATGATTTGCTTGCTGTCGGGAGTCCAGTCGAATGACTCGATGCCACCCCAGGGTCGCATTGGCGACTCATATTGAGTTCCCTCGAGGATGTCCTTAGGGTTTTTAACGACATTTCCTGTGAAGTCGGCAACAAAGGGGTGGGGCACTGCTGTTACCCACTCGTCCCAGTGCTTGTACATCATGTCGTCGATGAGGCGTGCCTGGGCTTTGTCAAGGTCGGGATAGTTGTCAAGAGGCTGGGTCTTTCCATACTGAACTGTGCTTATGAGCAGAATCTTGTTGCCGTCGGGTGAGATTGAGAAGCCTTCAACTCCATTTTTCATCTCGCTCACAGGCTTACGGCTGCTGCCATCGGCATTCATCACCCACACCTGTGGTTTGGCATCTTCTTTCTTGGGATCTTTATAGAGGAATGCAATCTGTGCTCCTCCGTTAATCCACACAGCATTGCCCTCACTGCTTGGAGAATTGGTGATGTTCACAGCTGGAGTTTTTCCCTCGATGTCCATAACCCAGATGTCGGCATTGCCTTTGTTCTCCTTCACGTCCTGGTAGTTCACGCTGTAGAGCAGTCTCTTGCCGTCGGGCGAAACTTGTGGAGCAGAGACTCTGCCGAGTGATAAAAGAACCTCGGGAGTGAATTTCCCGTCTTTAATCTCAATAGCTTGTGCACCAGCGCTACCTTTGCCTGCTGCCTGGCCACCACCATTAGAGGCTGAATTGCAGGCTGTTAAAGCCATCATAGCTGCTAATGAAGCCATAAAAGTTGTTTTAAGTCGATTCATAAAAGCTGTTAATTGTATTGTTAAGTTGAAATGTTTAGTTCTAAAAGTGATTTCTATATATCTTTAAAAATGCAAAATTAGCGAAAAAATTTATTCTTCGCTAATTTTATAATGTGTTTTTTTGTCGTCTGTGTTTTAAAGCATGTTTTTATCCCAAAAAAGATTTGTCAAATTTTGATTCCGATACCGGCATAGATGCTGCGAGGTAACGATGGACCGTAGATGTAGGCACTGTCGCGCTCGGGGCCTTTGTCAAGGTCTTTTTGGAACTGGTTGAAGATGTTTATGATGCCTGCATTAACATTCATTTCCACACGTGGCGCCACATTGAAAGAGTAGGAGACCTTCGTGTTGATGTCACAGAAGGTGGGAGTGTTAATTTCCAAGTCGACAGGAGTGCCGCTGCTTGCAAAGTGCTGTACGAGCATCGACCCCGTGCAAGTGCCGGTTATGTCGATGTCGAAGCGGCTGAAAGGTGTGATTTTCACGTTGCAATAGCCGTAGGCGTTAGGAGTGCGGAACATCTTGCGCTGTGGAGCTACGTCGTCGCTCCATTGCTCAGGATCGTTGTAGCGGCTTCGCTGTATTGTGGCACCAATTTCAATGTCGAGAAGTTTTGAAAACATGAAATCGAGAGTTGCCGAGATTCCCATCACCTTGGCACCGTTGCCGTTATATCGCTCGATGATGCTGCATCCTTGCTCGTCGATGAGGTCGGTCTCGCGCTCGGCAAACACATTTGATAACGAAGTGTAGAACCCTTCGAGCGTCCAGTTGAAATTTGTGGTTCCAAAAGAGTGGTAGCCCGTGGCCGAGAGTGTGACTGCGCGGCTTCTTTCCTCCTTGAGCCCGGGAGTGAGGTGAATCCTGAATCGGTTGCCTGCTGCCATCTCAATGTGCATCTCTTCGTCAAAGATTTGAGGAGCTCTAAACCCCTCGCCATAGGTTGCTCTCAGGGTCAGTTGCCTTGAGGGACTAAAGCGGAGGTTGATTCGGGGACTGAAGATTGCCTTGCTGATGAGATTGTGCTTGTCGAGCCTTGCTCCAATGAGAAAACTCCACATTTCGTTTTTCCACTCATTTTGTAGATAAACACTTGCAATGTGGGTGGATTGTTTTGTAGTAAAATCATATCCGAGGGCGATGTCCTTGAGATGGTCGTTGTTATATTCAAGACCTAAAGTGAGCTGTGCTGGCAGGAAGAACAGCTTGCTGAAACTGTAACGCCCCAAGGTTCCGAGCATCCAAGTGAGATCGGTGGTGCGGCTATAGTAAAGACTTGCATCGGGGTCGGGAACGTCGTCGGTGCCATAGCCTCCGGTGTAGCTGTGGCGGTTGATGGAGGCTAATGCGGCATAAGCATCGAAGTGCCACTTGTAGTCTTGGCTCGTCCATTCCCAGGCGATGTTGCCGTTGTGCATGTTGTGCCGAGCCTGCTCGCAGATGTTGCACTCGTGTGGCGTGTTGTGCATTTTGTTGCCACCGCGGCGGTTGTCGTGCATGAAATAATAGGTGAGCGATAGCTGCGAGTGGCTTGTGGGCTTGTAAAAGGCCTTGGTGCCAATGGTTTGCATGCTGATGCGAGGTAGCGTGGTGTAGCCGTCGCGAGTGTGGCTGTAGCCCTGGCGGTATCTATTGCTGGCAAAGACGGTGATTCCTCGCGAGTTGTCGTCGTTTACCAGCGACGCATTAAAGGAAGTGTTGTTGTCGAAAGTGTTGCCGCAACCAATCGATGTGATGCTGTGCGACGCCTCGAGCGAATTGGCAACGGGGTTACGGGTGATAATATTGATAGTTCCAGCTACTGCACTCGCTCCGTAGAGGGCCGACCCGCCGCCTCGCATTACCTCAATTTGCCCTATCATGCAAGACGGTAGCTGCTCAATGCCGTAGAGGTTGCTCACAGCAGTGAATACCGGTCGTGAGTCGATGAGAATTTGGGAGTAATGGCCATCTAGTCCATTGATGCGAGCTTGCTTGTAGCCGCAGTTGCTGCAGTCGTCTTCGACTCTCACGCCTGGCTGGAACGAGAGTGCGTCGGCCACACACTCGGCATTGACTGCAGTGAGCAGGCGGCGTCCTGTCACTTGAATGATTGCGGGTGCCAGCCGTTGCAAGGTTGCCGTGTGATTGGCGGTGACAACTACGTTGCCCAAGTGCACCTCTTGCAGCGAGTCGCCCTGGGTGACGTTTTGGGCATTTATGCTTATGTTGAGAGCAGTTGCGACCGTAGCCACAACCATTGTGGTTATTGCTTTCATTGAGATTTGATACTATTGAAAAAAAAGTAATGTGATTATATAAAATGGAATTTGCTTCGTGCTCGTGTTGGGCATGAAGCGTAGAGAGTTGGGTATAGTATCAAATAGCAGGAGGAGCGCGTGATGACCTTGATGATGTGAACGTTGCAAGCTTGTGCTGCGCCAGAACTGTCTCGATCTTGCGCACGACTTGCTTGACATTGTTAATAAGAGTGTTGAGTGGCAGTGCAAACTCATAGTTTGCCATTTGACACAAGAGGCAGGGGTGCATGTGATACTGGTCGCCAGTGAAGTGGCCAGAATGGTGCACATGATGCGAGCACATGTCACAATCCACATTCTCAATCACCACTTGTGGGTGATGAATGTGGAATGCGTCTACCACTTGCATCGATATTATAATCGATAGCAGCAGCCATGCAATCGTTTTTTGCCTGTGTGTCATAACTTTTTGCAAAAGTAGTGATTAAATGTTTATGGTTGCATAGTTTAATGGTAAAAAAATACAAAAAAATAACGTAAATGTTTCTTTTTTGATCTGATGTGGTTTTTTGTTGATTTCGTCGATGAAAAATCTGTGATATTTGTTTCAAAAAATAGATTACAGTAGTTGTAGAACAAAATTAAGTGAAATGACGATTGAAAATAATGTTAATATTGTTAAAACTATTTAAATTGAGCTAATTGAGATGGGGTTTAACAATGAGGAGTTATTGCTATTAATAATATAATGCGTACCTTTGCACGCCGATTATATCCAAGACTATTTCAACAGCATGCCAGAGGTTGACATTTGGCCGTGTCATTGTGCGTGCTCGAGAAGCATTAATTAATTTTTAATCAGGATTTTAAAAAGTGAACACTTTAAGTTACAAGACCGTGTCTGTCCGCAAGGAAGACGTACAGAAAGAATGGGTAGTAGTAGATGCTACCGATCAGGTACTGGGTCGCTTGTGCGCAAAAGTAGCGAAAATCTTGCGTGGCAAGTACAAGCCCAGTTTCACTCCGCATGTGGATTGTGGAGATAATGTAATCATCATCAACGCCGATAAGGTTAAGCTCACTGGTAATAAGTGGGACGATCGCACCTACGTTAGCTACACCGGCTATCCTGGTGGTCAGCGTTATGCAACCCCTGCCATACTGCAGAAGAAGTCGGAGAACAAGCACATCAAGGCTGGTAAGCACCCCTTGTTCCTCCATGTGATTAAGGGAATGCTGCCCAAGAACAAGCTTGGTGCCAAGATTCTGAACAATGTATACATCTACAATGGTCCAGATCATCCCCACGAGGCTCAGCAACCCAAGGTAATTGATATCAACAAACTTAAATAATCTTTTGGAAGTATGGAACAGATTAATGCAGTAGGTCGTCGTAAAGCAGCAATCGCTCGCGTATATGTGAGTGAGGGCAATGGCGAAATCACAATCAACAAGCGTAAACTTGAAGAATATTTTCCATCTCCAATTCTTCAATTCATCGTTAAGCAACCATTGAATACACTTGAGGCTGCCGAGAAGTATAATATCAAGGTTAACCTCATTGGTGGTGGTTACAAGGGACAGGCCGAGGCTCTGCGTCTGGCAATTGCCCGCGCGCTGGTCAAGATTAATGCCGAGGACAAGAGTGCCCTGCGCAAGGAAGGCTTCATGACTCGTGACCCACGTGCCGTAGAGCGCAAGAAACCAGGTCAGCCCAAGGCCCGCAAGCGTTTCCAGTTCAGCAAGCGTTAATATTCAACAATTATTCAACGCATTGCTCTGGAACCTTGAAAAAACAGAGTTTAGTATCCAAATTGCATAGACTCACTTGCCACGCGGCATGAAACAAACATAGGTAGTTAATTAATGTATGTGCCCACTCTCATGGCATGGCTACTATGCAATTGATTTTCAGTTGAAAGTAAACAAAAACAAAAATTAAAATGCAAACACCAAATTTTGACCAACTGCTTGACGCAACCTGTCACTTTGGTCACCTCAAACGCAAGTGGAATCCTGCTATGGCTCCTTACATCTTCATGGAGCGTAATGGCATTCACATTATCGACCTTTACAAAACTCAGGCTAAGCTTGAAGAAGCTGCCGTTGCTCTCAAGAACATTGCTAAGGAAGGCAAGAAGGTTCTCTTCGTTGCTACCAAGAAGCAGGCAAAGCAAGTGGTATGTGACCGCGCTACTTCGGTTGGCATGCCCTACGTTATTGAGCGCTGGCCAGGCGGTATGCTCACCAATTTCCCCACCATTCGCAAGGCTGTGAAGAAGATGGCTGCCATCGACAAGTTGTCGACCGACGGAACCTTCGACAACATGTCGAAGCGCGAGCGTCTGCAAATCACTCGCCAGCGTGCAAAGCTTGAGAAGAACCTTGGCTCAATTGCCGACCTCAATCGTCTGCCATCAGCTCTTTTTGTTGTTGATGTACTGAAAGAGCACATTGCCGTAGCCGAGGCTAATCGTCTGGGAATTCCTGTGTTTGGTATCGTTGATACTAACAGCAACCCCGAGAACGTTGACTTTGTAATTCCTGCTAACGACGATGCTTCTAAGTCGATCGACATCATCTTGAACACCGTTTGCGAGGCCATCAAAGAGGGTCTTGAGGAGCGCAAGATTGAGAAAATCGACAACAAGGATGAGGCCGCTGCTGAGGGTGATGGCGAGGCTAAGCCACGTCGTGCACGAGTTCGCCGCAGCCGTGTGACCGAGGAGACTAAGGGTGAGGCTGCTCCAGCCGAGGAGCCCCAAGCCGAGGAGCCTCAAGCCGAAGAGCCTCAAGCCGAAGAGCCAAAAGCTGAGTAAAATTTACCGACCTCAGTTTCCTCTATTATAATAAAGAATAAAACAATAATTTAAATAATTTGTAGAAATCTATTATGGCTGTTTCTATTAATGACATTAAGAAGTTGCGTGAGATCACCAATGCTGGTATGGTCGACTGCAAGAAGGCTCTCATCGAGGCCGAGAATGATATGGACAAGGCAGTGGAGATCATCCGCAAGCGTGGTCAGGCAATTGCTGCAAAGCGTGGCGACCGCACTGCTGCCGAGGGTATCGCAAAGTGCAAGGTTGAAGGTAACTTTGGAGCTATCGTAGCTCTCAAGTGCGAGACCGAGCCCGTTGCCGGAACCGAGAAGTTTGTCACTCTGGCTAATCGCATTCTCGACGAGGCTGTAGCTGCTAAGATTCAGAACCTCGACGACCTCAAGAACCACACCTTCGATGGCGCTACCGTTGCCGAGCACATCACTGCTCTGAGCGGTATCACTGGTGAGAAGATGGAGCTTGGTGCATACGAGTGCCTTGAGGCTGCAGGCATTGCAGGTTACAATCACTTCAACAAGAAGCTTGCAACCCTGGTTGCATTCAACGAGGCAGTTAGTGACGAGATTGGCAAGGCTGTTGCTATGCAGGTTGCTGCTATGCGCCCTGCCGCTGCAAGCCGCGACCAGATTGCTCAAAGTGTAATTGATGAGGAGACAAGCATCGCCATCGAGAAAACTAAGAGCGAGCAAGTGCAGAAGGCAGTTGAGAATGCCTTGAAGAAGGCAGGTTTCAACCCCTACTACTGCGCTACCGAGGAGCATCAAGATGAGGCAGTGCGCAAGGGTTACATGACCGAAGAGCAGGTTGAGCAGGCCAAGAAACTCATGGCCGAAACTGCCGACGCTAAGCTTAAGAGCATGCCTGAGCAGATGATCCAGAACATCGTGAAGGGTCGCATGGAGAAGTTCTATAAGGAGAACATCCTCATGGAGCAGGAGTATGAGGCAAGCGAGGAGAAGGGTATGACAATCGCCATGTTCCTCGACAAGGCTCAGAAGGGACTTGTTGCTACCGACCTCAGGCGTGTGAATCTTAACGCCGACTAATGAAAAAAAAGTAAAGGTTAGTAGATTTAATTAATAATTGAGGAGCATTGCCACAAGCTGGTGATGCTCCTCTTGCTTTGTGCCGCTGTGCCTTAGACCGTCACTACAACCTTGTTTCTTCAACGCTGTCAGTACTTATAACGCTTGCTACTTGAAAAAAGTAATACCGCCATGCTCACTGATGGTGGCATGGCGGTAATGTGGGTGGTGATTACTGTAGCTTGGGGAGATTTTCAATCGCTGTCTCGTTGCCAAGAGAAGCCGATTTAGCAATCCATTCTTTAGCTTTCTTCAAGTCTTTCTTGATGCCGTAGCCACCATAGTAGTAGCAAGTCCCTATCAGGTACATAGCATCGCTGTCGCCTTGCTTGGCGGCTTTCTCGAGCCACTTGATGGCTTTTTTGTAGTCTTGCTTGCAGCCATATCCGTTTTTGTACATCTCGCCAAGTGCCACTTGCGAGTCGACGTAACCTTTCTTGGCCGCTTTCTCATAGAGCTTGAATGCCATGGTGAGGCTTTTCTCTACACCTTTTCCCTCGGCATAGCACACAGCAAGGTTGTGTGTGCCGCGGATGTCACCTTTCTTGTGGACCGCCTCAAAATTAGCCGCGGCTTCTTCGTAGTTGCCCTCTTCATAGTACTTGTTGCCCTCTCTTATTAGGTCTTCAATGGCCTCTTTCTTGGCGTCGCGCTTTTTGCGGGCTTGTGCTTCGGGGGCAAACACCATGGCTATCAATGCCACCAGTGCAATTAAACTCAATACTTTCTTGTAATTCTTCATAATAGTAGGGGGATTGTTAGGAGTTGATCAATTGATTATTCTTCGGATTCACCACGCAGTTTAGCCTGGTGCTTGCGTTCTATCTCATCAAGGATGATCTTGCGCATGCGCAGGTGGCCTGGGGTGATTTCGACATACTCATCGGCCTTGATATACTCAAGTGCCTCTTCAAGGCTGAAAACGATAGGGGGCACGATGCGTGTTTTGTCGTCGGCACCGCTGGCGCGCATGTTGGTGAGTTTCTTGTTTTTAGTGACGTTCACTACCAGGTCTTTTTCCTTGGTGTGCTCACCCACAACCTGTCCGGCATATACCTCTTCTTGGGGGAAGATGAAGAATTTGCCTCGGTCTTGGAGCTTGTCGATGCTGTAGGCAAATGCTGTGCCACTCTCCATGGCAATAATGGAGCCGTTGATGCGTCGCACGATGTCGCCTTTCCAGGGCTCGTAGCACGAGAATCGGTGAGCCATGATGGCTTCGCCCGCACTTGCGGTGAGCACATTGGTTCGCAGTCCAATGATGCCTCGTGATGGAATCTTAAACTCCATGTGTATGCGGTCGTTCTGAGTCTCCATCGATGTCATTTCTCCTTTGCGCCGAGTTACCATGTCGATAATCTTGCTTGAATACTGCTCGGGAACGTTGATGGTGAGTGTCTCGATGGGCTCACACTTAACGCCATCAATCTCCTTGATGATAACCTGTGGCTGTCCCACTTGCAGCTCGTAGCCTTCGCGCCGCATTTCCTCGATTAGCACGCTCAAATGCAGCACGCCGCGCCCAAACACAATCCAGGAGTCGTCGTTGTCGCTTTTCTCTACTCTCAAAGCCAGATTCTTATCGAGCTCATGCATGAGGCGGTCGTGGATGTGACGCGAGGTGACAAACTTTCCTTCTCTGCCAAAGAAAGGTGAGTCGTTGATAGTGAAGAGCATCGACATCGTTGGCTCGTCGATGGCAATGCGTGGCAGTGGCTCGGGATTGTCGAGGCAAGTGACGGTGTCGCCAATTTCAAAACCATCGAGGCCTATGATGGCACAGATGTCGCCGCACTGCACTTTGTCGACATGCTTTTGGCCCATGCCCTCAAACACTCGCAACTCCTTGATGCGCTGCTTGGCAACAGTGCCATCTTTCTTGCACAGTCCCACGTCCATGCCATCCTTGAGCTCGCCACGATGTACGCGCCCCACGGCAATTCGTCCCACATAGGTGTTATAGTCGAGCGATGTGATGAGCATCTGTGGGTCGCCTTCCACCACCTGTGGAGCTGGAATGTGCTCAATGATAGCGTCGAGCACGGCTGTGATGTTGTCGGTAGGATTGCGCCAGTCGTCGCTCATCCATCCATTCTTGGCACTGCCGAAGATGGTGGGGAAGTCGAGCTGGTCCTCGGTGGCGTCAAGGTTGAACATCAAGTCGAAAACTGCCTCCTGAACTTCATCGGGGCGACAATTTGGCTTGTCAACCTTGTTGATTACTACAATTGGCTTGAGGCCTATTTGAATGGCTTTTTGCAAAACGAAGCGAGTTTGAGGCATAGGGCCCTCAAAAGCATCAACGAGCAGCAGACATCCGTCGGCCATGTTTAGCACACGCTCCACCTCACCGCCGAAGTCGCTATGTCCTGGAGTGTCGATGATGTTGATTTTGTAGTCTTTATAGTTTATTGATACGTTTTTCGAAAGGATTGTGATGCCGCGTTCACGCTCCAGGTCATTGCTGTCAAGAATTTGAGTACCAACCACCTGGTTGTCTCTAAAGAGGTTGCCAGCGGCGAGCATCTTGTCAACAAGTGTGGTCTTGCCATGGTCAACATGAGCAATGATAGCGACGTTTCTAATCTTCTGCATGAGTATTCTTTAATTACCTTATATATAAAATGAGTGTGATTATCTTTTCAAATTGCAAAGTTACGCAAAACTTTTCAGTTATCACCCTTTTTGGCAAAACAATGATTAAAAAGGGTGAAAAAGATGTTGCATTTTTTCTATTAGCTACCATTTGATAGGTGACTGCCCATGGCGCTGCAGGTAGTCGTTGGCCAGTGAGAAATGGTGATTGCCAAAGAATCCGCGATAGGCACTAAGTGGCGAGGGGTGAGGCGAAGTTAGTACCAGGTGACGTGTGCGATCAATGAAAGCGCCCTTGCGCTGAGCATAGCTTCCCCACAAGATGAACACTATGTTCTCGCGATGCTTGGCAAGGTGAGCAATCACCTCGTCGGTGAACTGTTCCCAGCCTCTGTTTTGGTGTGAGCCAGCTTGGTGTGCTTGAACTGTGAGAGTGGCGTTAAGAAGCAGTACTCCTTGCTTTGCCCATCGGGTGAGATCGCCGCTGGTTGGGATTGGAGCACCAGTATCGTCATGCACTTCCTTAAAGATGTTCATAAGCGATGGTGGGAAGGGTACACCGTCGTTCACAGAGAAACAAAGCCCGTTGGCCTGGCCCACGTCGTGGTATGGGTCTTGTCCTAAAATCACCACCTTCACATCGTTGAATGGTGTGGCGTCGAATGCGGCAAAGATTTGCCTCCCAGGAGGGAACACTTGCCTGTTGCGGTACTCTTGCCGCACAAAGTTTGTGAGATTTACAAAGTAGTCCTTGTCCCACTCGTCGGCGAGTTCTTGTCGCCAACTCTCTTCGATTCTTACGGTCATAATACTATAGATTGCGCAAAATGAGTCAATGATTTTTGCAAAGATACAAATAATTCACTACTTTTGCAGCGCAAATCGCATTAAAAAGGAAACATAGTAAAATCTGTTTTCCAGCGGTTGCTCAGGACCCATAGTTCAATGGATAGAATAAAGGATTCCGGTTCCTTCGATTGGGGTTCGACTCCCCATGGGTTCACGACGATAATGTGTTGTAAAGCTTCGGCAACAGGAGTTTGCCGGAGCTTTTGCTATTAAAAACGGCAGTTTTTTGCTTTTTTTTGAAAAAAAGTTGCTGTTTTGTTTGGTTTATAAAATAAACTACTTTATATTTGCAATAGATTTATAAATCTAAGGAAAATATAGTCAATCTTTTTATTCACCATTTAAAGTTATGTAAGGAAAATATGGAAGACAAGAAATTAAACACTCAAGAGAGTCTTGAGTTGATTACCAGTATGATTAACAAGACAAAGCGTCAGATGCATATTGGTCAGGGCAACCTGCTGCTGTGGTGGGGGTATGTAAGTGCTATCGTTGGCCTGCTTGTGGGCGTGTCGTTATTTTTAACTGGAGGCAATCCTGCGTGCAACTGGCTTTGGTTCCTCATCTGGATAGTGGGAGGAATAGGAATGCTTGTAGAATTGCGCAAAGACAAAGGTCGCATCGAGAAAGAACCGAAAACCTATGTGGACCGTTTAACGAGCAACTTGTGGCTGACTAATGGATGTGCTTTTGCCTTTGGTACATTATTGTCAATTGGGTTTAACTTCTTTGGAAAAAACACATGGATAGTTATGTTAATTCTTGCTTTTATACTGTCTGGTTTTAGTGCCAACATGCAAGGTTGCATCATTCAAGAGAAGTCGATGAAAATTGGCGGAGGATTTACTTTGTTTGCAGGAATCTTCGTAATGTGCTGTGTATTTGCAAAGGTGCCACTTGCCGTAGAATGGGTAATCCCCCTCTTCGTACTGTGCTTCGTTGTAACGATGATTATTCCAGGACATATTTTGAACGCCAAAGCCAAGAAGCAATGCTAAAGGAACTTAACCCGCTGTTGCACTCGCAGTTGCGCCTTGCAATAATGTCAATCTTGATGAATTGTGAAGAGGCGAGTTTCGTCTATATCAAGGAGCAGACGCAAGCCTCAGCAGGCAATCTGAGTGTGCAGCTCGAAAAACTTGTGAAGGCTGGTTACATCACCGTCGAGAAGAAATTTATGGGCAAGAAGCCCCTCACCACCTGCAGTGTGACCGAGAGCGGTAAGCAGGCGTTTGAGGAGTATGTCAACGCATTGCGTGGTTACTTAGAGGTAAAGTAACACATGGTCACTTGTTTTTAACGATAGGCTCAATCAAGGGTAGTTGCTTGATTGAGCCTATTAAGTTATGGAAAGTAGAACGATTGTGATACTATTTGAGCTTGTTGTAGATGTCGTCGGTCACAGGTTCGAGCCACTCGTTGGATGACCCATCTTGAACATTGGTCATGTAGGTAAGATGTTGGAACCACGAGTCGCGTGCTGCGCCATGCCAGTGCTTGACTTCGATGGGAATGGCAATGACTGTGCCGGGAACCATCTCAACGGGTTCTTTTCCCCATTCTTGATACCAGCCTCGACCAGCAACGCATATAAGCATCTGAACGGCCTTGTGATGGATGTGCCAGTTGTTGCGGCAGCCAGGCTCGAAGGTGACATTTACCAGGCCTCCACCCATGTCGGCGAGGTAACTGTTGCCTATGAAATATTTCGCATAGGCACTATTAAGCTCACCCTTGGGCCAGACGTTGAAGTCTACTGGCTTGCCCTCGTTGAATGGCTCACCATAGAATTGGGCAAGCATCTTGCGCATGCGCCATGCCTGCTCGGCACCAGCTTTTACTTCAAGAATGGCTGGGATTGCCCTTAACTGCTCGCTGGTGACTCCCATGTTGAGGGCTCCAGCGATGTGCGCCAGCAGTTGTGGCTCGCATCCTGGCAAAGCCGAGATAGCCGAAACGGTAACGATTTCTCGCTCGGCATGTGAGAGATTGTTGCGAGCAAAGATGTCGCCAAAGAGGTGAGCTTTTAAGTAATAGTCGGTTTGTGGTGCAAATGTGTAGTTGAATGGCTTGCCAGTGAGTTTGGTTTGCACCTCAGTGCCCTGCTTGAGCGCGTTGTAGTCTGCTGGCAGCGGGTCGGCATCATTGCCTTCCACGGTTTTCAGTCCAGCATCTTGACGCTCTTTTATTACTTGCTGCAGAGCTCCAAGGGCATTCAGTGAACGGGGAAAGCCTGTGTAGGCATAGAGTTGCGAGAGAACTTCCTTGGCCTGGCTCACAGTGAGCTCATGGTCGAGTCCGTCGTTTAGTGCGGTTTTTAAGCCATCGATGTTGCCTGAGGCTTCGCAAGCGGCAATAGCCACAAGTGCTTGTTGCTTAGGTGTTAAAGCATTGTTGTTCTGTGCCATAGTCGAAAGTGTTAAAACAGTCAGAGCTGCAATGATAATAATCTTTTTCATGAGTTGAAGTATTTAATCATTTTGATGCAAAATTACAAGATTAAATGATACTGAAGATTATATCAATTGCTGAGAATTTTATACTTTTTACTGAAAAAGTCACATTTGAACTGTTTTACTTGTAACGAGTGTCTATTACCTGCCAGTTGAGCAACTGCCATATTGCGTCGACGTAGGCAGGACGGCGGTTACGGTAATCAACATAATAAGCGTGCTCCCACACGTCGATGGTCAACAATGGTTTAAGTCCCTTGGTCACAGGGTTGCCGGCATTAGCTTCTTGAGTGATGTGCAGCTTGCCATCGTTGTCGCTTGCAAGCCACGCCCATCCCGAACCGAACAGCGATACTGCAGCGGCAGTGAATTTTTCTTTGAACTCAGCAAATGAGCCAAACTGCTCGTTGATTGCCTCGGCGATCCTGCCCTCAGGCATGTTGCCAGTGCTGGGAGCCTGCAACTGCTCGAAGTAGAGGTTGTGGTTCAGAATTTGTCCTGCATTGTTGAAGATTGCGCCCGATGCCTTGGCAACAATCTCCTCGAGTGTCATGTTCTCAAAGTCGCTGCCAGGCAGCAGGTTGTTTAGGTTGTTTACATAGGTTGCCAGATGTTTACCGTGATGCAAAGCAATGGTCTCGGCACTAATTGCTGGCTCCAGTTGACTCTCTTTGAAAGGAAGGTTAATGAGTTGATACATAATTGATAGAGATTTGATTAATAGTTGATTGTTACTTAATTATTTGACGACTTAAAACGTTATATGCATAAAGTACAGTGCTTAACTAAGAAGCGCGAAAAGTAATGTCGTGTAAAGATAGTAATTTTTTTTGAAACATTAGATGAGTCTGTTTTTTTTTGAGCGAAATTGCTCGTTATTTGCGAATTTACTTATAACTTTGTGGCGATTATTACAAAACTCATCAATATGTTATTAAAAAAGCAATACTGCAGCATAGCATGCGTGGCAGTGATAATGGTGCTGTCTATTTCGTTCATTTCATGCAAGGGGCTGACCACTGGCAAAAGCTCGGTCGACTCAGATAGTATTAAACAAGCTAAAGAGGCACAGATAATGCTCCCCGACACTGTGTTTGAGTCGGCAGCCGATGTGGAATATGAGGTTGAGCTGCTCGATTCAGCCACCAGCGGACAACTCACCAGCTTGCTCGACCCCTATGACAGCGTGCCCGGCATCCTCACTTTTCGTGGTGGGCATCGCCGCGACGCTCGCAAGTACAGCGGCAAGGTGAAAGGCACACCCAGCCGTATAGTTCAAGACTGGGCCACTAAGACCGATGCTCGAGGCAAGTGGGGTGGTGGCACTGGCTGGTCGGGACAACCGGTCTATGCCAAGTGGACCAATGAGCAGTTGGCTCACTATCGTAAGACCTCGCCGGGTGTTACCCAGCACTTGAACAACGAGGAAATCATGGTTGGCTCGCTGTGTGGAAAAGTTTATTTCATCGACTATGCAACTGGTCAGTTCAGCCGTCAGCCCATCGATGTGATGAACCCTCTCAAGGGCTCGATGGGCCTCGATCCGGCGATGAATGGCAGCCTCTATGTGGGTCAGGGTTATCCTGACCATGAGCCTATCGGACACCTTGCCATTGATCTGGACAGTCACAAGCAGGTGTACATGTGGGGCCGCGACCCAAAGGCTAAACGCAACTGGAACACTTATGACTCATCGCCGATTATCGCAGGTCAGTTCATGTTCTGGTGCGGAGAGAACGGCACAGTCTATAAATATGAGCGACTGGGCAACGGCAAGCTTAAAATGCACAGTGCATTGCGTTATGTGATTAAGGGCGACCATGGCGCCGGAATAGAGTCGAGCATTGCCATCTACAAGAACTACGGTTTCATTGGCGATAACCATGGCGATGTGTTGTGCATCAATCTTAATAACATGAAGCCTGTGTGGCATTACGACAATCACGATGATATTGATGGCTCAATCGTTGTAGAGGTGGAGAATGGCATACCTTATCTCTATTGTGGTTGTGAGGTGGACTTGCAGAGCGGCCCCGACAAGCGCACTCATTTTGTCAAGCTTAATGGTTTGAATGGTTCAAAGGTGTGGGAGTGGTCATGCCCCAGCGAGAAGGTCAATATTCGTAACGCACACTTCGATGGTGGCCTATACTGCACGCCATTGTTGGGTGATGGAAATTGCAAGGACATGATTTTTGCTTCTTTCAATCAGCTTGATGGCAAAAAAACTTCTGAATTCTTGGCATTCGACAAGAAGACCGGGCAGGTGCTTTATCGCAAGCCTTTAGACTTCTTTGCCTGGTCATCGCCTGTTGGGTTCTATAACGAGAAGAAAGAGTTGTTCATTGTGATAGGTAACTCTAACGGCCATCTCTACATGTTCAATGGCAAGACTGGCGATATGCTCTTTGACCAGGTAATGTCGAGCAATTTCGAGTCGTCGCCAGTGGTGATCAATAACACGCTCGTTGTGGGTGCTCGCGACGGAAACATCTATCGTTTCCACGTTGAGTAAAGACATTAAAAGGCTTAATTAGTAGTAAGTTTTAAGTGTTAAGTGTTAAGTACCACTTCCTACTTTCTACTTCCTACTTCCTACTTAAAACTTAAAACTTCTACTTCCTACTTAATTAAAATAATGGCCTTTGAGGGAGTGTTGTGCATGTTCAAATTTTTTTGTACCTTTGCACCCTCAAAAAATGGCATCATGTGGATTTTGCTGGCTGTGATATCATCGATTAGCTTAGGTTTCTTTGATGTTTTCAAGAAACTTTCGCTAGAACGCAACAACGTTTACGTTGTATTGTTCTTGAACGTGTCGCTGTGCGCACTGCTGGTATCGCCACTCACTGTGATGTCGCTTGTTGGCCATGAGCATTGTGTTCTCTCGTTTAAGGGCCATTTCCTCATTTTTTTTAAATCGTTAATAGTTACGGCATCTTGGCTGATGGGATTTATTTCCATCAAGTACTTGCCATTGAGCATCAGCGGTTCAATCAATGCCACGCGACCCATCTTGGTGCTGCTGGGAGCTATCGCCATCTATGGCGAGAGCCCAAATTCAGTGCAGTGGGCAGGTATCATCTTAGGCTTTGTGTCGCTGCTGTGGGTTGGTTTTATTGGTCGTCGCGAGCGGGTTGAGAAAGGCTTGAGCACTCTCATCATGCTTGGCATTGTCTCGGTTGTGCTGTGGGCAATAAGCGGCCTCTACGACAAGTGGCTGCTGAGCCACGGCTACACCCCGCTGGCAATTGAGGCATGGTATCCGCTGTATCAAACCATTATTATGATTATTGTGCTGGCATTTGCCCACAAGAGTAAGCGCAGCCCTGACCGCTTTCGCTGGACACGCAACATCATTGTCATTTCCATCCTAATCATTGTTGCCGACATGACCTATTTCTACAGTCTGTCTTATCCCGAGTCGCTCGTGTCGATAGCATCGATGATTCGTCGTGGCAGTTCGCTGGTGGCATTTTTTTATGGTGCAATAGTTCTGAAAGAAAAGAACCTGCGACTAAAGGTAATCGACCAGATTATCCTCATCGCAGGCATGACTCTTATCATCATCGGCAGCATTTGATTAATGCACACCTAATTCTCACTAAAATAGCCATTCATAGCCATTCATAGCTATTCATAGCCATTCATAGTCATTCATAGTCATTCATAGTTGTTCATCGTCATTCATAGTTGTTCATCGTCATTCATAGCTACTCCTAACCGGAATCTTATCGATGCGGCGCTGGTGTCGGCCGCCCTCGAATGGAGTGCTGAGGAACGTCTTTACCATCTCAAGAGCTTCATCGTTGCTCACAAAGCGGCCTGGCATGGCAAGCACATTAGCATCGTTGTGTTGGCGGGCCAGGCGAGCCACCTCTGTGTTCCAGCACAAAGCCGAGCGTATGCCCTGGTGCTTGTTGAGTGTGATGTTAATGCCCTCGCCGCTGCCACACATGGCAATGCCTGGATAGCACTCACCACTCTCCACTGCCAGAGCGCAGGGGTGAGCAAAGTCGGGGTAGTCGCAGCTTTCCTCGCTATAGGTACCGTAGTCTTTATACTGAATGTTGTTCTCTTTCAGGTAGTTGATAACTGCCTGCTTGGTGGCATAGCCGGCATGGTCGCTGCACAGCGCCACAGGGATGCCTGGTTTTAAAATGGAAGTCATCATATTATTGTTTTGCTTGATTAGTTTGTCATATATTTCGTCAAATTTCTCTCGTGTAGTTACGGGGTCTATAAGCATCGACCTGAACTCGGCGAGGCGGCGTGCGTTGTCGCTCTCAGGAATCCATAGCTTCAGGTAGCCTCCTTCGGCATATTTCTCTTTCATGTGCTCGACAAAGCGCTCATAGTTTCCCTCGCGGTCAAGTCCAGGATAGTGCTTGAACGAGAACTGAATTGTGCGTCGCACTATGGTGTCGGTGTCGATTTGGCGGTCGGCCTCGGCAATAAGCCGGCCATAGATGCTGCGTGGCTCATGGTCGCTCGATGCGCGGTGATCCTCGGCAGCTTGAGCAATAGTCTCAATCTCTTGTGGCGTGAACCATTGCAGCAAGCGCTCGTCGGCACGAATGATGCGTGCGCTCTCTATATGGTGCACCTTGCGGCTCACCTCCAGGCCCAGGTCGTGATAGGCGGCTGCCACGAGCAGCATGTCGCGATTGGTGGTGGGGTAGTGCTGTGCAAGCTGCTGGCTCTCGTGCATCACATGGTGCACATGTTCACGCCTGTGAGCGGCATCAAAAGCGTCGTAGCGTGGCACAATCTCCCGTTCAAGAAATTCTCTTATTATGTTATGCCTGTCGTTCATCTGTTAGTTGATTAATTATTCTACTTGCAGTGGTTTGGGCGCAATCTTTGTTGGTTAGGATTTGTGCCACTTGCTCATATCCCTTGAGCATGGCATTGCGCTCTTTGCCCTCGCCCAGCAGCTGGGTCAAGTGGTCGTCAACGCTCTCCACACTGCAGTGGTGCAACAGCAGTTCAGGGATAATGGGCGAGTCGGCAATCAGGTTGGGCAGCGTCACATACTTGCCCTTGATGAGCTTGCTGTAGAACCAGTACACCAGTTTGCTGCCGTTCATGCGGTAACAAGCCACTTGTGGCGTGCCCAGCAGGGCAGTCTCTAATGTGGCGGTGCCCGAAGTCACGAGTGCGACCCTGGAGTGATGCACCAACTCAAATGTGACCTCACGCAGTACTGGTATTCTCTTGCCTTCTATTGCATGAGCGTAGGCCTCATCGCCGATGCTGGGCGCTCCAGCAATCACGGGTTGACAACTGTGATGCAGGCTCGCGGCTGCCACCATGGTGGGCAGGTTGTCGCGTATCTCCTTGAGGCGGGATCCTGGCAGCAAGGCGATTATGGGCTTGGTAGGGTGCAGGTCGCAGGCAGCGCGGAAGTCGTTGTCGCTGCGCATGTGCTGCAATGCAGTGCCAATCTCCTTAACCGTGGGGTTGCCCACATATTCCACCTCGTAGTGGTGGCGGCGGTAGAATTCGGATTCGAAAGGTAGGATCGAGAACATGCGGTCCACGTAGCGCTTTATGTCTCTCACTCGCCACTCTTTCCATGCCCACACCTTTGGCGAGATGAAGTAGAACACAGGCAGGCCTTGATCTTTGGCCCACTTTGCCATCTTCAGGTTGAACGAAGGGTAGTCGATAAGGATTAGAGCATCGGGGCGCTTGAGCTTGATTGATTGCTTGGCTTGCTTCATGAAACTCATGATGCTGCCCAGGTGCTTTATCACCTCGATAAAGCCCATGAACGCCATGTCACGGTAGTGTATCAGTGGTTCATGTCCAGCACTGCGAGCCATCATGTCGCCGCCCAGGAATTCTACTTCGGCATCCCCGTCATGCTCTTTCAGCGCCTCGATAAGTGCGCTGCCATGAATGTCGCCCGATGCCTCGCCTGCTATGATAAAGTATTTCATTGCTCAATGATATGCTTTTTTCAAAAATGCAAAGTTACATAAAAATTGGCTCAAACTCGAGAGAAATACAAAATAAAAACTTGGTTTTATTTTTTTATTTTGATCGCAACGGACTGAGATTGCTCTGCTACCGCAAAGTTTTTCTCGCTTATCTGCCGTCCCGCTGCCCCTCAACCCTCATAATTTGTTAAATAATTTGCCGTAATTTTGCCGTTAGTCGCAGAAGTTGTAATTTTGCGAACTAAAAATTATTAGGATTATGGACTTCAAGGTAGCAGCTACAAATGGCGACTCCAAGGCCCGTGCAGGCGTGATAAGCACAAGCCATGGCCAGGTGATGACACCCATATTCATGCCAGTGGGCACGGTGGGTAGCGTTAAGGCTGTGCACATGAGTGAGCTCAAGCACGACATCAAGGCTCAGATAATCTTGGGCAACACATATCATCTGTATTTGAGACCTGGTATGGATATAATTGAACGTGCCGGTGGTCTGCATAAGTTCAACAGTTGGGATGGGCCAATCTTGACCGACAGCGGCGGCTTTCAGGTGTTCTCGCTCAGCGAGAACCGCAAGCTGCGCGAGGAAGGTGTGACGTTTCGCAGCCATATCGATGGCTCGAAACACTTGTTCACTCCAGAGAAGGTGGTGGACGTGCAGCGCAGCATTGGCAGCGACATTATGATGGCGCTCGACGAGTGTCCCCCAGGCACAAGCGACTATGGCTACAGCGAGAAGTCGCTGCGCCTGACGCAGCGATGGCTCGAGCGCGGCTGGAAGCACTTTAACGCAACCTCGCCACGTTACGGTCACAGCCAGGCCTTTTTCCCCATTGTGCAAGGCTGCACCTACGAGGACTTGCGCCGCGACGCTGCCAAGCATGTGGCCGACCTGGGAGCCGAGGGCAATGCCATAGGCGGCCTGGCCGTGGGCGAGCCAGTGGAGGTGATGTACGACATGATTGAGGTTGTCAACGAGATTCTACCAGAGGACCGGCCGCGCTACCTAATGGGTGTGGGCACTCCTGCCAACATACTCGAGGCCATTGACCGAGGCGTGGACATGATGGACTGCGTGATGCCCACCCGCAACGGCCGCAACGGCATGCTCTTCACACAGCATGGCATTATGAACATGCGCAACAAGAAGTGGGCCGACGATTTCTCACCGCTGCAAGAAGATGGAGCCTCGGCTGTGGACCGCATCTACAGCAAAGCATACGTGCGGCACCTGTTCATAGCCCAAGAACTGCTTGCCATGCAGATTGCCAGCATCCACAATCTGGCCTTCTATCTGTGGCTCGTGACCGAGGCCCGTAACCATATTGTTGCAGGCGACTTCAAGAAGTGGAAAACTGAGATGGTGGAACGTGTGACACGGCGACTGTGAGAAATGGGAATTACCAGGAGGTTCAAGAAGGGCAGTGACTCGCTGCTGCAAAATAGTGACAAGCAGTGGCAACTCATGGGGGAGAGCACGCAGGCTGTGCGCTCCGACTATGATTTCACCCAACTCGAAATACCTAAGATAAAGGCCCAGAATCTTCAGGAACAGCCTGAGCTAAACGAGGCCCCGGCCCAGGATTCGACACCTGTGAGCGCTCCTGCCCAGAAAAAGAAGTTACCCGAGGAAGGAAAAGTGAAGAAACCATGGATAAAGCAGTTCGACCTTTACATCATCAAGAAATTCCTGGGAACATTCTTTTTTGCCATCTTGCTGCTGCTGGCAATCGTTGTAATGTTTGACATCAACGAGAAACTCGATGCTATGCTCACCGCTCCCCTGAAGGAGACAGTGTTCAAGTATTTCCTCAACTTCTTGCCCTACTTTGGCAACCAGTTCGCACCTCTGTTTGTGTTCATCTCGGTGATTTTCTTCACATCAAAACTTGCCGACCACAGCGAGATTATCGCCATGCTCTCGAGTGGCATCAGCTTCAAACGCTTGATGGTGCCTTACTTGGTGAGTGCGACAATAATTGCAGCACTGACGCTGGTGCTGGCACTCTATGTGATTCCGCCAGCTAACGTGAAGCGAATAGAATATACCAACCGGTGGGTGAAGAACAAGCGTGTGGACTATGGCGACAATATTCAGCTGCAAGTGCGGCCTGGTGTGATGGCCTACTTGTCGCGCTATGACAATACCACCAAGCGCGGTTACCGCTTTACGATGGAGGAATTCAAAGGGAACAAACTGGTGTCGCGCATCACAGCTCAAGATGTGCGCTACGACTCATTGGGTCGCTGGCAGCTCAATGAATATGGTATCAGAAATTTTAATAGCCTGAAAGAGACCTACACCAAGGGGCGACGGCTCGACACAACACTAAACATTGAGCCACGCGACTTCCTCATTGCCAAGAACGATCAGGAGATGCTCACCTCGCCGCAGCTTAGCAATTATATCAACAAGCAGAAGGCTCGTGGTGTTGCCAACCTGCAGCAGTTTGAGCTTGAGTATGAGAAGCGCTATGCGATGACAGCAGCTGCCTTTATCTTGACTGTGATAGGTCTGTCGCTCTCGTCGCGCAAGGTGCGTGGAGGCATGGGAATTAACATCGGCATAGGCCTGACGCTCAGTTTTTCGTATATACTGTTCATGACAGTCACACAGACTTTTGCCATCAGCGGCTACACCTCGCCGCGCCTGGCAATGTGGATTCCTAATATCGTTTACACCATTATTGCTATTTTCCTTTATCGTCGAGCATCACAATGATGCCCGCAGGTTCTAATAATGATGTTAAATAAGAATCAATCGCTTTCTGCTATTCACAAGTCACTGATGATGATGCTCACCATCATTGTTGTGACTGTGCTGATGCTGTTTTTGTCGGTTGATTCACCACTTTATGAGTTATGGGGCAGGATTGACTCATCATGGTTTTTCACTGCAGGCAAGGCGTGGATGAATGGTATGACACCCTACGTTGACTTCAGCGATTCCAAGGGGCCATTGCTATGGCTCATCTACGGAATTGGCTACTTGATGAGCAATTACAACTTTGTGGGCGTGTGGGTGCTCACATGCATCAATTATGTTGTGGTCGTGTGGTTTGTTTATCGCATTGCCCGATTGTTTCTCGACTCTCGATGGCTGGCATGGGGAGTGGCGATTTTCATGATATTTGTTTATTTCAACACTTTTATTCACTACGAAACAAGGGCAGAGGACTTCTGTCAACCTTATATTGCAATGGCATTGTGGGCCGTCTTGCGGGTAACAAATTGTGAATTAGATTCATCGTCGAGCTTAGTACATCACCTCAAGCAAGGAGCTTGGATGATTGGAGTTGCAATGGGAGCCACATTGTTGATAAAGTTTACTGTCGCGCTGATGATTTCCTTCTTTGCAATAATGCTCTGCGTTGTTGCTCACCGTTCACGCTCAATCAAGAAATGGAGTCTGGTGTGGAGGATGTGTGTTGGCCTCTTGCTGGTTTGTTTGCCATTTGTTGTTTATTTCGCTATAAGTGGTAATTTAGATGATTTCGTTAAAGAATATTTTATTCTAACCTCAAAGATTTCTTCGCACCGCCCACGGCTGAATGTGATAGGATGGATTTTTAGCGGCGGCTTTCTCTGTGGCTTGATTATCACAATGACGTTAAGCACAGGATCCGGGTTGTTTTTTATGAAGAAATATGCTTGGATGCCATTGGCGGGATTCTACTGGTTCCTGCTTGTGACTGTTCAGAATGCAGAGTGGGTTTATTATTACTATAGTTGCATGGTGTTTATGGTGTTTGGGTTTATTGCTCTTGCCAGATGCTGCTCACGTTACTTAAAGAGTGCGTTAGCAAAGTCGCTCGTTTTGGTGATGCTATGCTTTGTCACTGGCTACACACATGGCAGTCATGTGACAAACCTAATCAATTTTAAGCTGGTGGATTTTAGTAAAGACAACGACTACAAACTCATAATAGCAGAGTATTACAAGCATGTGCAATTGGTGAAAAAAGTGAAAAAACCTCGCATCGTTTTTTTAAACTGTAACAATGTGATAAATGTTGCAGATGAGACTGATGGCCTGCCGGGTTGCAAGTATTGGTCAAAACAATATGGAGCAAAGACAATGGCGCAAGAGCAATACAGGCAGATAGCAAAAACAAAGCCACATTTTGTTTATGTCAAGAGGAAAGACTCGAATCACAGGGAACAAATTGAGAGGTTGGGATATGTACTCTTATTGCCCCCTGGCGATGTTTATAATGTGTGCTTGTATGCCTTGCCCGAACTGAAAGGGTTGAGAACCATTAAAGAAGAATCGTTAGAGAGCGATAGCCGCCTCGAGCGATAGCTTCATCATGGTGTGGAACGAGTTCTGTCGTTCCTCGGCGCTGATGGCAGTGAACTCTACGAGCGAGTCGCTGATGGTGAGGATGCATGCTGCACCTTTGCCCATGACCTGTGCATTCTGGAAGAGTGCGAAGCTCTCCATCTCTACGCAGTCCACGCCAGTGCGTTCCCTCACTTGCTGCCAGGGCTCGGAGTTAGGGCCGCCGTAGAAGACATCGCTTGAGTGCACTTTGCATGGTGTGCATTTAATACCCAACTCGCGGGCTTTGACTTCTATCACCTTATTGATGTGAGGGCTTGGAAACAGTTCGTGACTTGTCGTGCCATTGTGCACAAGGGCGTATGACGAGTCGCTGTATGAACTACTTGCAAGAACAAGGTCTTGCACTTTCAGATTCTTGTTGTAACTGCCAGCCGAACCAATGCGGATGATGTTCTCCACATCATAAAACTGAAACAGCTCATAGCTGTAGATGCCAATGCTGGGCATGCCCATGCCGCTTGCCATTACCGACACTTCGTGGCCATTATAGATGCCTGTGAATCCGAGCACATTTCTCACCGAGGTGACGAGCTTGGCATCGGTCAGGAAATTGTCGCTTATAAACTTGGCGCGCAGTGGGTCGCCTGGCATAAGCACCGTCTTGGCAAAAGCACCTGGTGCGGCGTTGATGTGAGGTGTTGACATAAATTTGAGTTAAGAGTTGTTGAGTTAATGATTTGACGTTTACTTCTTGCCTTGATGTTTGGCAGCATACTGGCGGAAGACGCGATAAGCATTCTCCACTTGTCGCACATAGTTGACGGTCTCGGTGCCTCGGCAGTAGCCATAGCTGCACACTGGGTCGTTGTAGAACTCTGGTCGCATTTTCCACAGGACGGCCTCTTCCACGTTTGAATACCACACCTGTGGCTTGCGGCCATACTTCTGTGCCAGCTTCATGGCATCGGTCACATGTCCCATGCCTGCATTATATGCTCCCAAGCTGAATCTTAACCTCTCGGCTGGGCTTGAGATGTAACTTTGCAAGAACTTGTCGCTCTTTGAGAGAATGAGACTTGCAATATAGACGCTCTTCTCTGGGTCGGCAAGATCCTCCTCGCTGAAGCCGTAGCCGGCTGCGGTTTTAGGCATAATTTGCATCAGCCCACGTGCACCAGCCCACGAAACGGCCTGCGGGTTGAAATTCGATTCCACATAGGCCACTGCAGCAAGCACTGTCCACTCCAAGCCGGCAGTTGCAGCATATTTTTTGAACAACTGGTCATAGGCCGAGATGTCGCCGTTGCCACGCCTGTAAACCTTGGAATAGTCAACCTTACCATCCTTGTTCTTAGCCAGCTCAATGATAGAAGAAACCGAGTCGCTAATCAATCGCATCGAGTCGAGGTGATGCTTATTCATCTCGAAATATCGCTGCCTGATTTCACGTGCGCTGGCAATAGTGTTGTTATTGCTCGACCACGCATTGATAGTGTCGGCAAGCCATTTCCAGTCTTTTCCCACGGCCCATGAAGCACGCTGCGGGAAGCCTACCTTGAGGCTGATGTTGATGCTGTCGGTATAGGTTTTATTGATTTGTGCGATGTCGCTGTCGGCAATCGTGAGCGGGAGGCGGTGAGTTGCCACCATGTTGATTAGATCTTCGCTCAACAGCGAGTCGTTGTCGATGGCATGAATCTTGATGCCGCCGCCAATCTCACTGTCGAGGTTGCGCAATCGCGCCTCATAGCTTGACCCGTGTATGACATAAATGTCCTTGCCAATAAGTTGAATCACATTGGTGATAGTGTCTTTAGAAACTGGTTGCACGAGAACTTGATAGGTGACGTTTGGTGCGCCGCAGTGAATCACATGCTGCTTATACTCAGTGGTGAGCGGAATTTCGTAGGCTGCAACATGAACCTTGTTGTTCTCAACAAAACTGACAAGCTCTTTCATGCTGCTGGCAACATGAAATTTCACTTTCATCTTGTTTTCTCGGGCAAATCTGCAAATTCGCTCATAGTCATAGCCCAGTGTGTCGCCTTTGAGAGTGAAAAAGCTTGCTGGGCTGTAGATGGTGCCCACCACGAGCGTGTCGGGGAATTCGTGCTTAACTTCAATCGTTGGCAGCGACGAGGTGCGATCGTTTTTGTCTTTACCATCGTTCTTTTTAGAGCACGACGGCAACACTGCCATGATCAGTAACAGGACTATGAGAATTTGTCTTGTTTTCATTATGTTTCTATATTTATCCTCTTTAAGGGTAGTTCAAAATAGAAAGTTAGATAATTATAACGTGTGTGAAACACGCTTTAATTCTTTTAGAACCTCCTTTATTTTCTTTATTATATAACTGAAAATAAGAGGGTTTATTGTATTGAAGCCACCACCTCGAGAAGCACCATCACAGCTGGAGCTGCAAAGAGCAGACTGTCGATGCGGTCGAGAATGCCGCCATGACCAGGAATCAGGTTGCCCGAGTCTTTCACGCCTGCGGTGCGCTTGAGCAGCGACTCAAAGAGGTCGCCCAGAGTGCCAGCTACCACTACTACGAGTCCCATGGCAATCCAAGAATCAATCCCGACATTGTTGGGGTTTAGAGCGTTCCCAATGAAATCAACACGCGCTATAGCTATGGCTGCAGCTACCACTGCCACGGTGCCACCCACAACACCCTCCCATGACTTTTTGGGACTGATGCGCTCAAAGAGGCGATGCTTGCCTATAGCACACCCCACAAGGAATGCTCCTGTGTCGTAGAGCCACAGAAAGATGAACATGCACAATACCACTTGTGGCGAGAAATTGGCTGCGAGCGAGTTGATTAGAGATAATGGCAAAGCTACATAGAGCATTGAGCTGAGCGATTGTCGCACGTCGGCTATGGCATCACGTGTGGGTTGATAGAGCTGGAATGTTAGCCTCAAAAGCAGATATATGGGCACCAGCGTAAGAAACAGTGGATGAGATGTGGGCACCTCGTGATAGATGAAGAGAGACAGGAACATGGCCACTCCGCCAGCGGCGTCGATTACAGTAATGGTCTTAGGCAAATGTTTGCCATCGTGGTTAAACAGCCTTGAAGCCTCAAGCATGCCCAGCACCACAAAACATGAGAATAATATTAAAAACAAGATTTTACTGCTATTCCACAGCAGCAATGAAGCCACAATTAGTGCTACATATATAGCTCCAAAGAGCGCTCTTTTTGCAATGTTCATTGTGTGTTGATATTTTTTGGTCTTACCATTATTTCCGCCTGCAAATTTACTCCTTTTTTCTCAAAAACAGGTGTTATACTATTATAAAAAGTGTATTATTATCAACATTAGCTTTGCAAGGCTCGAGTAAATGCATTATTTTTGCCTTTTCAAATAAAGAAAAATCAATCAAAAGTTATGTACGAACCGTTAGCTGAGCGAATGCGGCCTAAATCGCTCGACGATTACATAGGGCAGAAACACCTGGTGGGTGAGGGAGCTGTGATAAGGCGCATGATTGAGAGTGGCAACATCTCATCGTTTATCCTGTGGGGACCTCCTGGAGTGGGAAAAACCACGCTGGCACGCATTATTGCCGAGCAAACTCAAGTGCCCTTCTACACGCTGAGTGCCGTGACAAGTGGTGTAAAGGAGGTGCGCGAAGTGCTGGATCGCTGCCGTGCCGACGCCAGCAGCATCTTCACCAAGGGAAGACCTGTGCTTTTCATCGACGAGATTCACCGCTTCAACAAGTCGCAGCAAGACTCGCTGCTGGGAGCGGTGGAGAATGGCACTGTGACGCTGATTGGAGCCACCACCGAGAACCCTTCGTTCGAGGTGATACGTCCGTTGCTCTCGCGTGCCCAGGTCTATGTCCTTAATCCACTCGGAGCGGACGACTTGCTCGAGCTCCTTGATCGTGCCATCAAAACCGACAAGATTTTCAATGACCGCGAGGTAAAGGTTGAAGAAACCGAGGCTCTGTTGCGCTACAGCGGAGGCGATGCGCGCAAGCTGCTAAACATTCTTGACCTGATTTATCAGTCGCTCAATGCCCATGAGCCTTTTGTGATAAACGACAAGATTGTAACCGATAGGCTGCAGCAGAATCCGCTTGCCTTCGACAAGAACGGTGAGATGCACTATGACATAATATCGGCTTTTATCAAGTCGATACGCGGCAGTGACCCCGACGCAGCTGTGTACTGGCTGGCCCGCTTGATAGCAGGTGGTGAAGACCCCAAGTTCATTGCCCGGCGTATGTGCATCAGTGCCGCCGAGGACATTGGCCTTGCCAATCCCAACGCGCTGCTGCTGGCAAATGCCACCTTTGATATCATCAACAAGATAGGTTGGCCCGAGGGACGCATACCGCTTAGCGAGTGCGCGATTTATCTTGCAACCTCTCCCAAGAGCAATAGCGCCTACCTGGCTATTGATGGTGCTTTATCGCTGGTGAACCAAACTGGCAATCTGCCAGTGCCGCTTCATTTGCGCAATGCCCCCACCAAGCTGATGAAGGAGTTGGGTTATGGTGCCGACTACAAGTATGCACACGATTTTCCAGGCCACTTTGTCAAGCAAGACTACCTGCCCAAGGAAATCAAGGGCACCAAGATATGGAATCCTCAGCCTCACACCCCTGCCGAGGCCAAGCTCAAAGACCGGCAAGACAGCCGATGGGGTAGTGATGAGTAACAAAATAATGGCACCATCCGTTATTTAAAGCGGTGGTGCCATTTTTTTAGCGCAAGAATCGAAAGTTAGCGCTTGAAGTAGATGTCAACATAGTCGATGCATTCATCTACAGGATTTTTCATCTCCTGCATGCGCCAGAACTTGCGGTTTTGGGTGGCGACAAAGTTGAATGTCCCTTGTCGTAGCACTTCCTCGCCGTGGTTGATGTGGTAGACCTTGGTGCGGATTTCGCCGTTGAACACAAGGTGAGTGTCGTCGACAATAGTGATAGTGCCGTCGAGCTTCACATAGTCATCGTTGTCGATATTGCCCTGTTCGGTACCACCCTTGCACTTGCGTGCCATCTGCTCGCCTCGGCATGAGAAAGTGCCATCGGCCTCTTTCTTGATTTCAACAGTTCCAAAACTCTCCCACGAGATCCACTGCAAGCTGAGCATGTGCTTGCCCACTACTTTGCGTTCAAGCGCAGTTAAGCCAGCTGTGCTCTCGGTTTGCGCTTTCTTGCGGTTGGTTCTACGTTTAGCGTCGACTGTGAATGTCACCGACGCTACCATTGCTATAAGCAATATTGCTGCAAAGAATCTTTTCATAACGTTATTATTGTAATATTTTCTCAATATTGAGAACTACTTCTTCCTTTGTGTCAAACCCAATCATCTCTTCAGGGTCTTCTTTGCTGGGAGAGAAGAACAACACGTAGGGTATGCTCTGTATCTCAAGCGCCTTGGCAAGTTCCTTGTTCTGGTCGACATCAATGCTATAGAAATCAACACGTCCTTCATATTCGGCTGCAAGTTCCTCAAGAACAGGAGCTAACTTGCGACAAGGCCCGCACCAAGTGGCATTGAAATCAATAACCATAGGCTTTAAGGCCAATCCCGAATTCATGTCAAACAGAGACATCATTTCCTGTTGGTTAATGACTTTTACTTTCGCTGTAGATTGTGCGCTTGCAACGGTGCACATGGCAAGCATAGCAACAATGATCAATAATGCTTTCTTCATGAATTAATTTTATTTTTAATGAGTGAATATAATTTTTAGATTGAAATTCTCTGCAAGGGTTTAATGTTACTGATGTTGAGGTCTGAGCAGGTCGTTAACGGTCTTCACGGGGTTGAAGGTCTCGATGGGAACTTCAATGAACACCGTGCTCCAGTCGCTCATTGAGCCATTCCATAAACCGGGAAGCTCAAGTGCCTTAATCTCCACACCTCCAGTCGATTTCATCGAAATTAGGCCAGTGTTGGGGTCAACAAACTGCTTCAGGTTGAACTTCTTGCCCTTGTAGTCCTTGATGTAGCACACCAGGTCGACGGGGTTGAAGTGGGTGCCGCTCTTCATCAGCTCAACCGCTGCAGGATTGTTCTCATCGATTTGAGCGGCTTCAAGAATTTGTGGCGAGTAGCTTCCGTCGTTGTTATAGGCAAGATAGGGGCCTCCGCCAGGCTCGCCCTCGTTGCGCACCATGCCACACACCCTGATGGGGCGATTGAGCTTGGTGCGAAGGTACTTGGTAAGCTGCTCTTCATTCATCTGTGCGGTGGCGTCGCTGTGTGTGCACAGGCGGTTCTCTACAAACTTGAGGATGTTCTTCAACTGGCTCATTGTAGCGTCACCATCAAGAGTGCTCAAGTGTTTTGTGATAGCTCTTTGAACGTCGATTAGATAACCTCCAATGGCTTTCTTGAACCGCACTGTGGTGTTGCGTAATCGCAATGGCACCACATTGTCGATGTTCTTGACGAAAACCACGTCGGCATCGCACTCGTTCAGATTCTCGATGAGTGTTCCGTGTCCCGCAGGACGGAACACGAGGTTCCCTTCCTGGTCACGATAGGGGGTGTTGTCAAGATTCACGGCGATGGTGTCGGTCGAGGGTTTCTGTTCACTCATCGTGACGTTATATTTTACGCCCCACACCATTTCCATCATGGGGACTTTGCTCTTGAGAACTTTGTCAAATTCTTTGCGGTGCTCAGGCGAAACCGTAAAGTGAATGTTCACCTTGCGGTTGAGACCGGCAGCATATTGAGCCCCCTCTTCAAGATGCTCCTCGAGCGAGGTGTGCACGCCGCCACCTGTTGCCTTGTGAAACTTGAGCAAGGCCTTGGGCAGGAATCCATAGTTGAGTCCGCCAGCCTCGAGCATGGCCTTTACTATCTCTACATATTTTCCATTTTCGATGAGCTTGGGAATAGGTGCCTTGTAAAGGCGCTCACAGGCTTTGTTGAGTGCAGGATAAAATGCAAAGTGGCCAATGTTGTCGAAGTATTGCTTCTCAAAGTCGGTCTCAGGGGCTGTCCGTCCTGATGTGGTGAAGGCAAACATGTTCTTGAACATGCGACTTGCTGCTCCAGAGGCTGGCACAAATTTCTCGATTGTAACCCCTTGTTGCTGCGCCTGTCGCCATATCTTGATATAGTGATTAATGTCTTTGTCGCTCAGTCGCATGATGCCATTGCCCACAGTGGCTACCGAGTGGATGCGCAGTGTGGGAAATCCTTGTTCAAAACGCTTTACCTGTTCTTCAACTCTTGAGGTCGTGAGGCCTTTACTCTCAATCAATTGCTGGTCTTGCTCGTTAAACATAAGGTCTATATTTTTGTGATTAATTGCTAATTCTTTGGAATTAATTTGTAAAGTTACAAATAAAAAATTAATTTTGAATGTTTTTTAATCCAAAAGATTGAAAAAAATGAACCAAGCAAGATATTTTCAACCCAATGAGCGTGACACATTGCTCAAACTTGTGCTAAAGTTGTGGCACAACATGAGACAAACCACTACGGTGAACGATGTGCGCCTTCTGCACTCAATTATAGCAAGTGGGGTAGATAGTGGGGCCTATAAGCGCGACAAGTATGGCATCAATCCGGTGATTAGGACCATGCACACAGCATTGCTCATTCATGACTATATAGCTCCCGACCGTAGCATGACCATTGCCGTTCTGCTCTACAATTTGTGCCGCAATGGGCATCTGAGCGAGCAGCAGCTTACCCAGTGGTTTGGCAGCGATGTGGCAGGGCTTGTTCATGGCTTGATCAAGGTGTCGCAGCTCTATAAGAAACAAGCGGCAGTTGAGGATGAAAACTTTCGCAAACTCATAGTTGTCTTTGCCCAGGACATACGCGTGGTTCTTATCATGATTTTGGACCGCTTGGGCCTGATGCGAGAAATCAATAATCACAAAGATGAGAAATTTGTGCATGACATCTCGCTCGAGTCGCGTTACCTCTATGCTCCTCTTGCCCATAAGTTAGGGCTATATCAGGTTAAGACCGAACTCGAAGACCTGTCGCTCAAGTACCTGCAGCGCGACGTGTACAACAAAATAGCGTCTCACCTCAACGAGACTAAGGCTAAGCGCGAAGAGTATATCAAAGAGTTCACCGCACCCATCAAGCAAGTGCTTGAGAAGGAACACATCAAGTGTCATGTGAAGGGACGCACAAAGTCGATAAACTCGATTTGGAACAAGATAAAGACAAAGCATGTCGACATGAACGACATCTACGACCTCTTTGCTATCAGGATAATAATTGAAACTCCACTACAGCATGAGAAACGCGACTGCTGGTATGCCTATTCGCTGGTGGGCGACATTTATCAGGCCAACCCTACCCGTCTGCGCGACTGGATAACTATGCCCAAGAGCAACGGCTACGAGTCACTGCATGGCACCTTCAAGGGCAAAGGCGACAAGTGGGTCGAGGTGCAGATACGCACTCAGCGCATGGATGAGGTGGCCGAGCGAGGACTTGCAGCTCACTGGCGCTACAAAGGTGTGAAGGCCGAAGGAGGTGGCATCGACCGCTGGATGAACAACGTTCGCGAGGTGCTCGAAGAGGGAAGTAAAGACCGTATGGACCTTATCAGGAGCATGCACATGAACCTCTACGACGAGGAGGTCTTTGTTTTCACACCTCGTGGCGATGTGTTTCAGCTGCCCAAGGGAGCTACAATCCTTGACTTTGCTTTTCGCATTCACTCCAAGGTGGGCTGCTGCTGCATTGGTGGCAAGGTCGACGGCAAGAACCAGAAAATCAACTACAAGCTGCGCAGTGGCGACACCGTCGAGATTCTTACCTCTTCTTCTCAGGTGCCTCGTCTCGACTGGCTCAACATTGTTGTTACATCTCGAGCCCGAAACAAGATTCGTCAAGCCATTAATGAGGCTCAGACCAAGCGCGCCGACATGGGTCGAGAACTTGTGCAGCGCCGTTTCAAGAACCGCAAGATCGACATTGACGAGGCCACTATGAGCCGCTTTATCGCCAAGAAAGGTTTTAAAACCACGACCGATTTCTACGTAGCAATCCAGGATGAGAAAATTGAGATGACCGACCTGGTCGAGGAATATCTCGATTTCCTGGCAAAACAACAAGATACTGGTAAGCAGCACGAGACTGCCCAGAACTTTGTGTTGCAACACAAAAATGAGGCCGACGACAGTGCCACCGACGACATTCTTGTCATTGGCAACAACGTGAAGGGCATCAACTACCGCCTCTCGCGGTGCTGCAATCCCATCTATGGTGATGCAATTGTGGGCTTCATCTCCAGTGATGGTGCCATCAAAGTGCACCGCCGCGACTGTGGCAACCTCAAGCATCTGCAGGAAAAATACCCTTACCGCATCATACGCTCGCAATGGAGTGGAAAGATTGGCAAGCAGTTTGCCGCTACACTAAAGGTGGTGGGCAACGACGACATTGGTATCGTTTCCAATATCACCTCACTCATCAACAAGGAAGGCGACATCATGCTGCGCAACGTGTCGATCAACAGCAATGGCGGCATCTTCGAGGGCTACCTCGTTATCGGCATCAATAGTATTAGCAGCCTTGATGCGTTGATAAAGAAAATCAAGAACCTCAAGGGAGTAAAGGACGTGCAGCGCACCACTCGATAAATACATTTGTTGAAAACTTTATTATAATTAAGGAGTCAAATTCAGAAATTCTATTTACCTTTGCAGGTTCAAAATAAAAACTAATTCACGATTAACTATAAATTCTTAAAATGAACAAGATTGTAAGCAAAGAGCGTTTCAGCGAGAATGTAACAAAACTCGTTGTTGAGGCTCCTCTTATTGCAAAAGCTCGCCGTGCTGGTCACTTTGTGATTGTGCGCTGTGGCGAGAAGGGTGAGAGAATTCCTTTGACTATTGCCGACAGCGACCCTGCAGCTGGCACCATCACGCTGGTTATTCAGGCCGTGGGCGACTCAACTCGCAAAATCTGCGCTCTTGAGCCAGGCGATTGCCTTACCGACGTGGTTGGTCCTCTGGGGCAGGCCACTCGCATCGAGAACTATGGAACCGTGCTATGCTGCGGTGGCGGTGTGGGCGTGGCTCCATTGCTGCCCATTATCAAGGCTATGAAGGCCGCTGGCAACCGCGTGGTTAGCGTGTTGGCAGGCCGCACTAAGGACTTGATTATCCTTGAAGACGAGGTTCGAGCCTCGAGCGACGATGTGATTATCATGACCGACGATGGCAGCTACGGCACCAAGGGCCTTGTTACTGCTGGCGTCGAGGAGGTCATCAAGCGCGAGAAGGTTGACAAGGTGGTAACCATTGGTCCTGCTATCATGATGAAATTCGTTTCGTTATTGACCAAGAAATATGAGGTTCCTACCGAGGCATCGCTCAACGCTATCATGGTCGATGGCACTGGCATGTGCGGCGCTTGCCGAGTGAGCGTGGGTGGAAAGACTCGCTTCGTGTGTGTTGAGGGTCCAGAGTTCGACGCTCATGAGATTGACTTCGACGAGTTGTTAATGCGCTTGAAAATGTAAAATAGCTGACAAGAAATCAAGTCGTCATCTAATGAAATTGTTGTTTAATTGTTAGTAATTGTCTGACAAAAATCAAGAAAAATGGAAAACTATAACGAATCTCGCAACGAGGCTTGGCGCGAAGAGTTGCGCAAGTCTAAGACCGCAAAAGAGAGAAACAACATAGCACGCGTTGAGATGCCTCAGCTCGATCCTGCCTACCGCATTACCTGTAACGAGGAGGTTAACCAGGGCATCAACGCCGAGCAGGCTGTGCTCGAGGCCACACGTTGCCTCGACTGCCCCAATCCACAGTGCGTAACTGGTTGCCCTGTGGGCATCAATATCCCCAAGTTTATCAAGAACATCGAGCGTGGTGAGTTCGCACAGGCTGCCGCTACTCTCAAGGAAACCAGCTCACTGCCTGCAGTGTGTGGTCGTGTTTGCCCTCAGGAGAAGCAGTGCGAGAGCAAGTGCATCCGCCTCAAGATGAACCAGCCCGCTGTGGCTATTGGTTACTTGGAGCGCTTTGCAGCCGACTGGCAGCGTAACAACACTGAGCAGGAAGTTCCTCCAATGAAGGAGGCCAACGGCATCAAGGTTGCCGTTATCGGTAGTGGTCCTTCGGGACTTTCGTTTGCCGGCGACATGGCAAAGCAGGGCTTTGACGTAACCGTGTTTGAGGCACTTCACGAGATTGGTGGCGTGCTCAAGTATGGCATCCCCGAGTTCCGCTTGCCCAACAGCATCGTAGATTACGAAATCGAGGGCTTGCGCAAGATGGGTGTGAAGTTTGAGAAAGACGTGCTCGTGGGCAAGACCATTACCTACGACGACTTGCACGAGCAAGGCTTCAAGGGCGTCTTCGTTGGTTCTGGCGCCGGCTTCCCCCGCTTTATGGATATTCCAGGTGAGAACCTGATTGGCGTTATGTCGAGCAACGAGTACCTCACCCGCATCAACCTGATGAGTGCCGGCCGTGGTGGCGACACCCCAGTGATGCATGGCGACACTATCGCCGTGATAGGTGGTGGCAACACTGCTATGGACTCTACCCGCACCGCACTGCGCATGGGCGCCAAGCGAGTGATATTGGTTTATCGCCGCAGCGAGGAGGAGATGCCTGCCCGCCGCGAGGAGGTTGGCCATGCCAAGGAAGAGGGTGTGGAGTTCATGACTCTGCACAACCCCATCGAGTACATTGGCGACGAGAAAGGACATGTTAAAGCTATGCGCGTGCAGCGCATGGAGCTAGGCGAGCCCGATGCCAGCGGACGCCGCAAGCCAGTGCCCGTTGAGGGAGCCATCGAGGAGATTCCTGTCGACATCGTTATCGTGGCTGTGGGTGTATCGCCCAACCAGCTCGTGCCACGCTCCATCGAGGGTCTTGACGTGAGCCGTCGCAACACAATTGTTGTAAACGAGGAGACTATGCAAAGTAACATTGGCGACCTCTACGCCGGTGGCGACATCGTGCGTGGCGGTGCCACTGTAATCCTCGCCATGGGCGACGGCCGCCGCGCCGCCCAAAACATGGCAAAGCAACTCCTTGGCGAGTAAATCCAGAACACAACATTAAACCAATGCGTCACCCTCAACATCGAGAGTGGCGCATTTGCTTAATTGCAAGATAGATTTAATCAGTCATATAAATCTAAAAGAACTTGTAGTGAAAGAAAAATGTTTACGCATAATTTTTTTGTGTAATAGATGGTTCAAGCATCAGACTATAATCTGGAGGTCTCAAATGACCGAATAAACTTGCCCCAAATCACCAAACAAAATTTTGCCAAATAACCAAACGAAAACAAGCTAAATAGCTAAGCGAAAACATGCCAAATGACCAAAATGTGCAAAAAAATTCTTTCGCTTCAAGAATGTGACACTGTTATGCATCTGAGAAACGGAAGATATGGTCTCATTGAGATAAAACTTGGTGGTGATACACTTATTGCTGAAGGGGCAGCCAATCTAAACTGTTAATAGTTCGGAAATCGCTGTTTCGGAAACGGCTGTTTCGGAACAAGAAAAACATTGGGTGGTTACTCGGGGCGGGCGATGTAGCCAGTGCGTTTTGACAGTCGCAGTGAGATGTTGGGGTGATAGGCGTGGGGTGGAAGTTGGTTTACTCGATTGGCGCCCCTCTTTGTTGTTTCATTTTTCATACTCATTTCATTTTAATTAATACTATAAGAGTAATGGGGTTACTCGTTTTTTAATCACTATTTGCTTGTTTGTGGGTGCAAAATTAGTTATTTATCCTGGAATGACCAAGAAAAACATGTTTTATAACATGTTTTTGCTATTATTATCCGATAAAACAATGGGGGGCGCCCTGCGGGCGAAATTAAAGTGCTGCGCACTAAAATTGTGTAAGCGCTTCGCGCTAAAATTTTAAAATAAAAAATTTTAGAGCCGCAGGCTCTTTAATTTCCACTCCAACGGGAGTGGCAAAAAAATCACAGACATGATGTACAAGAGAAACAAGAGTGTTGGTCTCCTGTAATTCTTGTACCTCCTGTCTAAAATAACGTGAGTTCGACGAAAATAAACATCTGTGTATCAGGCTGCTCCTCTAAGATAGAGGAGCTGTACTCCTCCTCTGCCTGAGAGGAGGTGCCCTTTAGGGCGGAGGAGAGGGAGTGCGACCCTCAGGAGTGTGATTATCATCAAAGGCTGGCACACTCCCCCCCTGCCCCCTCTAACTTAGAGGGGGAGCTGCTAACGCAATGGCTTTAGATAAAATGCTCACGCTCGCAAGGTTTTTTAGCGAGCTAAAACTTTGTCTCGCTAAATCGCATTTTTCAGGGAAGAAATTCGTCGAACTCACGTTAAACTAAGAATTTTAGAGCCGCAGGCTCTTTAATTTCCACTCCAACGGGAGTGTCAAAGAATCATAGACATGATGTACAAGAGAAACAAAAGTGTTGGACTCCTGTTACTCCTGTCTAAAAATATTATTATCCGATAAAACAATTGGGGCGCCCTGCGGGCTTAAGATTCTAAAACTTTTGCCGGACACTAATAGCTAAAAATAAATTCTGTTCTAACATAAATCCTAATGGCCGAATCGGGTTTAATGTTAGCTCCAGACTACGGTTTTGGATAGGGCTTTCACGAGTTCTTCGAGATACTTTTTGTCTGTTTCGTCGAAGGTGGCGAGGTCTTTGCTGTCGATGTCGAGCACAGCGACCACATTGCCGTCGTTGTCATGCACTGGCACCACTATCTCGCTGCGCGAGAGGCTGCTGCAGGCTATGTGTCCGGGAAATTGCTCCACATCGGGCACTATCACTGTCTCGTTGCGCTCCCATGCTGTGCCACACACTCCACGGCCGCGCTTGATGCGGTAGCACGCCACTGGCCCTTGGAATGGGCCTAATTCCAATTGGTCGCCACTGACGGTGTAAAATCCAGTCCACCACCAGCCAAAGGTGTCATGCAGCATAGCCGTCACATTGGCCATCACGCTCACGGCATTAGTCTCGCCGTCGATTAGCCCCATGAGTTGAGGCATCAGTTGCTCATATTTTTCTTGCTTTGTCATGATATTTTTTTGCAAATATAATTATTATCAGTAAAAATTCGGCATTTTAAACCAAAAATGTGTAACTAATAGAGTAGATTGGGCAAAAATTACCTGAAAATCGCCTAATTAGCGAACTTTTAGAGGTTTAGAATGTATGTAAATATAACTTTCAGCCACAAATTTGAGGCTAAATTATTGTCGGATTATTGTCGAAAACGCATTTTTGTTTCCGAATTATTGTCGAAAAAAACATACATTATGGCAACACTATCATTAACAATTCTCCCAGCGAAAGCACTCAAGGGCCACTCTTCCAGTTCTCTTTTTGCCTCAGTAGGCGTTTTCTTAATTTTGCTCATAGTCGGTTTGTTTTTTATTAAAAAATTGAATTAAAACGTTTTGCAGTCTCAAAAATTTGTTATATCTTTGTTTTGTAATTGATAGATAGTGAAAATTTAATACCGTTTGTCAAATAAACAACACCAAATGGTAATTATTTGCACAGAATTACGGTTTTTTAATAATTGAGCCCATATTTAGGGGTATAAAACGTTTGCGGTATGATACAGGAAAGATTAAAGGCAGTTATCGCCTACAGCGGCCTCAAGGACGCAGCATTTGCAAAAAGGATTGGGATACAACAAATCACTCTTTGGCGTCAGCTCAACGACCAAAGAAAAGTCAGTCTTGAAACTATTTTGGCAGTCGCCGACGAGTTCCCCGAAATTGATGCCAATTGGTTATTGAGGGGCAACGGCAGCATGCTCGCCAACAACGAGGCACAGGAGCAACGACTCAACAACCTCATCGACGTGATCTCCATGCAGCAGGAGACCATTCGCAACCTCCAAGAAAAAATCAAGCAACTCCAAAATCAGTAATAACTAATAAAACAAGACAATTATGAAAAAGGTATTAGCAATCGTATCGCTGGCAGCACTCTTATGCTCATGCCAACCAACAGGACAAAATGGTGTAAACGGCACGAGTGACAGCGTTGCCGTGGCAAATGTTTATGATGAGGAAAAAGCACCCGAAGTGGTGAACTCAATCTTCGCTCATGTGGCAGACTCTATCTTTGGGCTCCATCCAGGTGACATAGAAAATGAGATCATCCGTGAAGACATAGCGAAAGATCTCAAGAAATATGCGATGCAGTTCAAGGGCAAGCACATGCCACTAATCGAGGAACTGCCGTTCTCTTGCAAAGGTGTCGTTAAAGATGGCAACCGCTATATTGTTGGTTTTATGTATAAGAAAGACGCCACAGAGATTGAACTCGGGCTTGAGCTGCAAGTCGCGGTTCCACAATCTCGTGAAGATGCGGCAAAATTTGTCGAGGGAGACATATACTACCTCAAAGGCATTATGGCGGGTTTCCCATTCCAGAGCGTATTGCCATACGCACTCTCGCCACTGTCCTCCTATGAGAAGCCATTACTCTCTCTCGGTGCGATAAAATTAGACAACGCTGAAATTACCAAAAAACAATAAAAATTGTCGGATTATTGTCCAAAGCGCATGAGAGCGACAAAGAATACACTTGTAATTAGGTGCTATACAGCCGAATAAAGAAAAGAACATTGCATTTAAACCAAAATGTTGTATCTTTGTCAAAAGTTGAAACAAAAATGGCAATGAAGAAGTTATATTTATTGATTATAATGTGTGCTGTGGCAATAGCTGCAAGTGCTCAACGAGTGGACACTCAGGTTCACATCTTCGACCAGAATCTCAAGTCGCTCAAGATTGCTCCCATGAGCAACATGTATTTCCCGCCCATCTATGTGCTGGGCAGCGATGATGTGCTTAATGTGAACTTCGATTATCTCGATCTTGACATTCAATATTTCAGATACAGTGTGACGCATTGCGATGCCAACTGGCAGCCTTCGCAACTGGTAGAGAGCGAGTACATCGACGGTTTTAACCAGGCCGACATCGAGGATTACAAACCCAGTGAGGCAACTTTTGTGCACTATTTCAACTATAACTTCACCATTCCCAACGATAATTTCATCATCACCAAGAGCGGCAACTATCTGCTAACTATTTACCCTCAGGACGACCCCGACCGGGTATTGGCTCAAACGCGCTTCTCGGTGTGCGAGAACACGATGGGTGTGTATGCCGAGGTGAGTACCAACACCGACGTGGATTATAATGCACATAACCAGCAAGTGAACTTTGTGGTCACCACACGCGATGGAGGGCGCATCAGCGACCCATATAACGAACTCACTGCTATAGTGACGCAAAACTCGCGTCCCGACAACGAAGTGGTGGTGACAAAACCCATGATGGTGATGGGCAACAAGGTGACCTTTGAGCACAACCACGACTTGATTTTCCCGGCTGGCAATGAATACCGGCGCATCGACATGGTGAACGTTAACTCGCTCAACCCTGGTGTGGAGAAAATCCAGTATTTCGAGCCATACTATCACGCCACGCTCTACACTGCCGAACCCCGCGTTGATGCTCAATACCTTTATGACAAGACTCAGTATGGGCGATTCACTGTCAGGACTTCGGGGGCTTATGACTCTAACGTGGAGAGCGACTACATCGTCACGCATTTCGCTCTTTTTACTGGCCAAAAGCTCGAGGGTGGCAACATCTTTGTGCAAGGCGAGTTCACCCTGGGCATGCCGCCAGAGCAATGCGTGATGCGCTATGACCCTAATAATGGAACCTACAACTGCGACATCCTTCTCAAGCAGGGAGCCTATAACTATCAGTTTTTGTGGGTGCCTAACGGCAGTGGAGTGGGGCGTACCTCAATGATTGAAGGCGACAAGTATGAGACGTGCAACGAGTACCTCGTCAAAGTCTACGACCGTCCCTTCGGCGAGCGTTACGACCACTTTGTGGGCTTCGGCATCATCTATTCAGGGCGGTAATAGCTTGAATCATTAATGATATTAGGGTGTGCCATAATTATGACACACCCTAAAATGTCTTGTTGATTTAGAAAAGAGCGTTATTTAATCTTCACGTTGCCCAGGATTTGACCCACGACTTCGCTATCGGCATCTTCGAGGCCGCTGCAAGTAACCTCGAGCGAACCCGATTGTCCGTCGCCAATCTTGAGCAGAGCCTTGAATGTGCCTTCAAACTCTTGCTCCCACATGTAGAGGTGGTAGGTGTTGTTGCCAAACTGCTTCTCGCCCAGGTCTTTCATGCCCTTGAGGTCCATCATCATTTGCTTCTCTTGCTCATGGTTGGCCTGATCGGAGTATTGGAAGCTGAATACTTTGCCTTCGGGTGGCTTCACGCATAGTTCCTCGTCGGTTTTCTTGGTCACTTCCCAACCTTCGGGAACATCGATGGTGAAGTTGGTGGCCTCAAGAGCGCCAGGACCCTTCGAGCCTTCTTGCATTCCAGCTGCTTTGTCGGCAGTCTGTTCGGTTGCTGCTTCGCCATTTTGTTCTCCACTACCAGCATTGCTGCCTGTGTTTCCATTACCATTGCAAGCTGTGAGCGCGGCCACTGCTGCAATCATTAGAAATAATTTTTTCATAAAATAAAGGATTATGATTGTTCAATAAAACATTGATTAATTCTTGTACTCGATGCCTTCGATGATGGCTTTCACGTCGGGGTTGTCGAGTGTGAGTTTCTCGGTGAGCTTGATTTGGATAACACCCTTTGGAGTCTTGCCAATGAGAGCGCAGTTGACGTCGGCACTGTTAATCCATTGCACTTGCTTGTAGGTTTTGTCGCCAATGGTCACGTCATCGGCAAGTTTGCGGGTAGTCTCGCTGCCCACCAGCACTTGGTCGAGCCATTCTTTCACATCCTGGAAGTCTTCATGCTCCACTTCAACATATTGCCATTCGCCAAGGTCGGTGTCAGGCATGAGCTTAATGTCGATTCTGCGCTCACTCTCAAGCTTAGCGTCTTTCTCCCATCCATTCGGGATTTTTGTAATCTTGAAGTAGTCGTTCTCGGCTATAACACCAGCGTTTGCAGTAGTTTTCTCGGTGCCACTCGCACTGTTTTGTTCTCCACTACCTGCATTGCTGCCTGTGTTACCATTACCACTGCAAGCTGTGAGCGCGGCCACTGCTGCAATCATTAGAAATAATTTTTTCATAAATAGGAGGTTTTGGTTGTTATGTTATTAATAATTGAATAAAAAATTTTAATTTCCAAGCAATAAGTTGTAGACAGCGGTAATGTCGACGCTGCTGATGTGCCCATCACCGTCTTGGTCGCCATTGACAATGGCACTGTCGTCACTGTTGAGCAGGTAGTTGTAGAGTGCTGTGATGTCGACCGATGTCACCTTGCCGTCGCCATTCACATCGCCAGGGACCGCAGGTGGGGTGTCGCTCATCTCTTCCCAGTTGTAGCTTAAGCGTTGATAGAAGTGGATGTTCTTGGCTTTAGCTTGAGCCACTTGCTCATAGGTGGGAGGGTCGTTTTGCTCGGCACTACTTGGGTAGTAGCAATACACATCGAGGCGGTTAGGAAATGTGGGTGCGCTGGCAATAAACTGGTCCCAACCCTCGCTCTTTATCTTGTTCCAGTAGCAATAAAGCAAAACTAATTTGGAGTTCTGCGAGAGGTTAATTGTTGATAGTTTATTTTGGTAGACATAAAGGTGAGTGAGGTTAGTGAAGCCCTCAATTCCTGTGAGGTCGGCGATTTTCATGTTTTTCAGGTCAAAGCCGAGGATGTTGGCATTCTCGCTATCATAAACCACAGCGTCGAGGCCTGCGGCAGTGCTATAAAGGTAGGTGCGGAAAGCGTCATCGGGGAAGTGGAAGTAATCGATGGGCCAATAGTCCTGTAGTGCGTTGAGCGAAAAGGTCTGGTCGCCATTCTTTACAACGAAGTCAAAATCATTGCTCTTCATCTGGGCGAGTTGAGAGCGGATAGGGAGATAATTGTGCTCGCCAGCAGTAGCGTTAAACCCTTCTATTACGCCTTCATTGCCACTTGGCACTGGGTTAAAAGAAGATGCCAGACCTACCCACGAAAGGCCCAGCGGATTGTCGTAGCACTTCAAGTGATAAAACTCCTTGTTAGAATATAATCGTAGAATTATTGTCTTTCCGCCCTGGATCCAAAGCCGCCTGAGACATGCCAAATTATGAATACCTGTCCAGTCCTGCACGTTCTTCAAGACTGTATTGCCCGATGTTTCAACATTGATAGTACGAATCTGAAAAATTTCGTAAGTTTCGAGGTAGGAGCCATATTTCTCGGTCAGCCAAGAGCGGAAGGCGGCATCGAGGAAGTTTGACTCATCGATAGGAATACGCTGTGAAATGATGATGTCCTTGCCTGGCAAAACGTCATTACCTAAGTTTACAAATGTCTTCACACTGCTGCTGAATGATGCTGCTCCAAAACAGGTATATGTCAGAAAATTGGTAATAGAATGGTTGTAACCGATTGTCATCATTGGGTAAGTGGAGCAAGAGAAGGCTGTTACTTGGCTCATAGCATAGGCTGTTTCGCTATTGGTATTTAGTATCACCGCCGAGCCTTCGCATCTCACACTTGAGAAGCGCGATAGGGCACTGCCATTAGCACTTTGAGCATAGAAGCGAGAATGGTGAATCACAAGTTTTTCGTCGGTGGTGCTACTGCAACTTACTGCCGGATTAGAATTTCCTCTGACGTACATGAAAAATGTGGCATGGTCGAATGTTACGGTAGCGCCATTGCTGGCATAAAGAGCATTAGCGTCGCCATCGGTGCCATGCACACTCACCTGCACAAGCGCTTCACAAGTGAAAGTGGTGTTAGCATTAAGGCGGATAGGAGCGCATGTTGTGGAACTCAGGTAACTGTTGGCGGTGCTGAAAAAGACTTTCAGCCCATCGCATTCTTCATTGTAGATGCAACGGTTGTCACTGCCTGTGCGTTCAATTTTTACATTGTTAAGTGTCACGGTCTTGGTAGAGGGGTCATACGACACCTTGTAGGGCAGGGTGGTGTCGTTAGCTTTGATGTTAGAGCCTTTCACATTAGTATAGTTGTCACTGTTAACTGCCACACCACCAATCTTGAATCCGTAGTAGGTGGAGGCTTGAACGCTATATGCAATGAGAGATAATAATAATGTGGCAAAAATTTTTTTCATAGATGATGTTTTTTTGGGTTATTTCTATAAAGTGATGGTGAGTAACCGGTGGCTCGGTGGAAGGCGCGAGTGAAGCTGGTTGCATCGTCGAAACCGCACTGAAATGCCACATCGGCAATTGGCAACTCGCGATTGTTCACCAACAGACGCTTGGCGTGGTCAATCCTGATGTTTTGTGCCAATTGCTGGGCAGTGATGCCTAAGTGAGCTTTGACCCGACGGTTGAGCTGGCCACGAGTGATGTGAAACTCCTGGGCAATGCTCACGAGCGACACGTGTCCTTGTGCCATGTGCTTGGTCACTACCTTGCTGAATTGAGAAATGAATGTGTTGTAGCTTTCGCTTGTGAACATTGCAATATCGGTGTGGTTAATGATATTGCAAAGTTCGTAATCTATCGTCTATTTTACTATGCAAAATGGTGCATCGTGTTGGCAAAATGATGCAAATGCACTATTATGCCAACTATTTGTCACCATTGCGGTGCTGTGATGGCGATTTTCCAAAGGTGCGGCGGAAGGCTCGTGAAAAGCTTGCCACGTCGTCGAAACCGCACTTGTAGGCAACCTCGCTCACCTGCAACTCGGGGTGTTCCATGAGTAGCTCGCGTGCTTGCTCAAGTCTAATGCGATTAACATATTGCTGTGTGGTCACTCCTGTGATGGCCTTGATGCGGCGGTTGAGCTGGCTTCGCGACAGGCACACGTCGGTGGCAATAGCCTCAATGCTGACATTGCCATTCTCCACAGCTTTCATCACACTTGCCACCACTTGCTGGAGCAACTGATGATCCTGCTCATTGAGCTCAGTTGATGCGGCAGGAGTGTTCTCGGCCTTTTCGCTGCGAAGGGCATTGATGGTAGCTTGCAGGGCTTCTTCGCGCACACGCATGCGGCGGCGCATGAACCACCATACCACCAGTGCCATCAATATTGCTAAAGCTATTGCACCTATTACTATATATATGGTTAGTTGCTTGCGGTGCTCATTCTCATGTTGCAACTCGTCGATGCCAAACTCGGCATTGTAGCGAGCCAGTGTCTCGGCATTAGCGTTGCTGTAGAGTGAGTCCTTGAGCAGGTCAAAGCGGTCGAGCTCAAGCTTGGCACTGTCGGGGTTGCTGTGCCACAGGGCTTCGTAGAGTCCGCGCCGCGAGTGCATTTCGTTGGCGATGTCTCCACTGGCGACAAAAATTTGAGCAGCCTCGCGGTAGTAGGGTATGGCCTCCTTTTCGCGCTTCTGTGCCAGCAGTGCTTTTCCCATCTTGTTGCAGGCGATGCCCAGCGACAACTTGTCGTCAACCTTGCGCATGAAGGGAATCACCTGTTTCAACAGCGCTTCGGCCTCTTTATATTTTTCTAATCCAATGAGCACCGATGCCTTTTGGGCATTGCGCACCATGAGCATGTCGTCGCGTCCCAGCTGTTTCTCTATAGCGCAAGCCTTGTTGATGTGCTCGAGGGCCTTTTGGTCGTCGGCAAGAGCGTGGTAGACTTCCGAAGCCTTGCCTTGCAGCACCGACATGCGTGCCGGGTTGTCTACCTTCTTGGCAAGGTCAATGGCCTTGAGAATGTATTTTTCTGCTTCACGAGGCTGATTGGCACCCAAGTAGATGCCGGCAAGGGTGTTGAGCGACGAGCTCATCACGTCGGGGTCGCCGCTGCGCTCATCGAGCGCATAGCACTGCCGGGCATAGGCTATTGCATCTTTAAACTGCGACTGGCGGAAGCAAGCCATTGCCAGCAAGTTTAGGCAATCGGCTTCCATCTCTCCGCCTCGCCACAACTGCAATGCTTTCTTGCCCATTTCGATGGTGCGAGGAAAGTCTTGAGCGGCATAGTAATATTCAGTGCTCCAGTACCACACGTGCTTCTTGAGAGAGTCGGATGGTGTGCTTGCTGCAAACTTGTAGGGTTTATCGGTTATTTCGGTCTTGCTGTAGACACTCATTATCTTGTTGGCAATGTCTACTTGTTGTGATTGACTCACTTGCTCAAACTCAATGAGCAACGTGTTCACATCTTGTCCGTAAACTTGCGTTGTGCTAAGACTCAGGGTAATGATGAGAAATGTCAAAAATCTATGCATGAAGCAGAATATTTTTAATGATTAAAGCAGATGGAACCTTGTGTGAAAGCAAGACACTCTTGTTTTATCGCATGAGCAAGTAGACGGTGTAAGCAATGTATATAGCTAAGAAAATGAAGCCCTCGATGCGATCGAACTTGCGCTTGCCAAAGGTGAACACTACAATCCAGGTGAGCACAGCGGCAAGGATGGCCATGGCATAGTCCACGATGTTGATGCTTTCGAGCTGGAAAGGGTCGATGCACGATGCCACACCCAGTATCATGAGCAGGTTGAACACGTTGGAGCCAATCACATTGCCAAGCGCCAGCTGCGGATTCTTCTTCACTGCAGCTATAATGGCTGTAATGAGTTCGGGTAGCGATGTGCCCACAGCCACTATGGTGATTGAGATTACCGCCTCGCTCATGCCCCATGTCTTGGCCAGACTCTTTGCTGCGTCGAGAAACATGTTACCGCCCCATAGCAGAGCTGCCAGCGACACCGCTGCGATGCCCCACAGCAGCCAAACGTTCTTGCCCGTGAGACTTGAGGTGGCTTCCTCATCGGCCTCGGCGAGTGCTTCCTTGGGCTTCTCTCCTTTCTTGAGGATTACCACTGCCATGTAGACGATGAAGAACACCAGCAGCATTGCGCCATCCACGCGCGAGAGGTTGTTCTCGTCGATGCCGGGAATCAGGGCATCGTTAGCAAGCAAGAATACAAGCAGTGCAACAATAATTCCTATCGGGATGTCGCGCCTGGTTTGCTCTCTGTTTATCTCAAACGGCAGGATGATTGCCGTCACGCCCAGTATAAGGAATACATTGGCAATGTTGGAGCCAAGCACGTTACCCATGGCGATGTCGCCATGACCTGTGAGTGCGCTCTGTATCGACACAAAAAGCTCAGGCGCCGAGGTGCCGATGCCCACAATTGTGAGTCCAATGATGAAATTTGAAATCTTTGCACGCTGGGCAATTGCCACCGAGGCATCAACCAGATAATTGGCACCCACCAGCAGCAGTGCCAGTCCCAAGAAAAGAAATAGATAATCCATTAGTTACTATAAAAATGAAGTTTAAAACCTGTAATTGGCTTCAAAATTAGTAGTAATTATTCGAATGTGCAAATTTATGCATCGCAATTTTGCATAATTGGGCCGTTTGCAAAATTGTTGTGATTTTTGTCATGTATAATAAAAAATGTTTGAGAAATGTGCAATCAAGCATATAATTAGTCCAGTTAAGTGGAAAATATGTTATTAACAAAAAAACTGTTAGCATGAAAGCCTCATTGTCTTTTCCGTGTGATGCGTGTGCTCTAAAACAGGCCCATTTAGGGCACACACACAATAAAGGCATTGCCCGAGTTATTACAGGGCAATGCCTTTAATAGTGAATTCTTTCAGGCGGAGCCTAATTGTGCATTATGAATTATGCGTTGATTACTGCATTCCGCTCACTGCCACTTCCTTGCAGGTGCGGCCAATGAGGCCTTGCAGCACCTTGCCGGGGCCAAGCTCTACGGCCTCGGTCATGCCGTCGGCTGCCATGTTGGCCACGATGTGGCTCCAGCGCACCGGAGCTGTCAATTGCTTGATGAGGTTCTCCTTAATCTCCTCGGGATTAGTGTGAGGCTTAGCGTCAACATCCTGATAGATGGGGCAGATGGGCTCGCTGAAGTTGGCCTCGTGAATGGCCTTTGCAAGCTCCTCGCGTGCTGGCTCCATAAGGGGCGAGTGGAAGGCACCGCCCACCTTCAGTGGCAGAGCGCGGCGTGCACCAGCCTCCTTGAACTTGGCGCAAGCCTCCTCGATAGCTTCGAATGAGCCGCTGATCACTACTTGACCTGGGCTGTTGTAGTTGGCGGGAACGCACACGCCGTCGATCGAAGCGCATATTTCCTCAACCTTTGCATCGTCCATGCCAATGATGGCCGCCATGGTCGATGGTGTTGCCTCACATGCCTTCTGCATGGCGAGCGCACGTGTCTCAACGAGCTTCAGCCCCTGCTCAAAGGGCAGTACTCCTGCAGCCACCAGAGCCGAGAACTCACCTAATGAGTGACCAGCCACCATGTCGGGCTTAAAGTCGTCGCCAAGAGTTTTGGCAAGTATCACACTGTGCAAGAACACAGCGGGTTGAGTAACTTTAGTCTGTTTCAAGTCGTCCTCGGTGCCATTGAACATCAGGTCGGTGATGCGGAAACCGAGCACTTCGTTGGCTTTCTCAAACATTTCGCGGGCCTCGGCGTTGCTCTCGTACAGGTCTTTGCCCATACCCACAAACTGTGCGCCCTGTCCAGGAAAAACAAATGCTTTCATACAATAAAATATTTTTAATGATAAGTTTTATTTTAATCACATCTCTAAAATCGCCGCAAAAGTACTCAATTTTTCTATTTCGACAAACTTAAAAGGTATAAATAATGTTTTATCGACATTTGTTGTGCGATTTTCAAAATTTCTGCTTAAATTTGCAAGTTATAACCAAATAATCATTACAATCATGTTGAATTCAATATTATTGCTTTTTGGCAACTTGGGCACCACCGAGTTGATAATAATTGTTGTTATCATCTTGCTCCTCTTTGGAGGCAGAAAGATTCCTGAGCTGATGAAGGGAATAGGAAAAGGCATTCGCAGCTACAAGGAAGGCCTCGAGGATGTGAAAAGTGAGATAGAGAAGCCGCTCAAAGATGGCGACGACAAGAAGCCGGCAAAGGACGAGGAGAAAAAAGAAAAAGAGTAAGCGAGTCTCAAGATGAGCCAGGAGAGCAAGGGACAGTTGCAGGAGATGTCGTTCTGGGACCACCTCGACGTGCTGCGAGGGGTGCTGATAAAGATTGCCGTGGTGGTTGTGGCTATGGCCATTGTGTTTTTTGCCCTCATGCCCACCATCTTCGACAATGTTATTCTTGCTCCTTGCCACGGCGACTTTGTGCTTTACCGCCTCTTTGAGCAACTCACGGCTGGCATTCCTGGGTTGCCGCAGTTCTCGACCCAAGGCTTCCATGTGGAGCTGATCAACATTCAGCTGGCCTCTCAGTTCTTTATTCACATGAGCACATCGTTTTGGCTCGCCCTGGTGTTCTCGTTCCCAGTTGTTATCTACCTGCTGTGGACCTTTGTTGCACCGGCACTCTACGACAACGAGAAACGCGGCATCAAGCGTGCGTTTGCCTTTGGCAACCTAATGTTTTTTCTGGGTGTGGCCGTGGGCTATTTTGTGGTGTTTCCGGTGACACTTCGTTTTCTTGCCGACTATCACGTGAGCGACATGGTGCCAAACCAAATCTCGCTCGACAGCTACATGGACACCTTCTTGATGCTCATCTTCATCATGGGCATAATCTTTGAGCTGCCGTTGCTGGCATGGCTGCTGGGCAACATGGGTGTGTTGCGTCGCGGTTTCTTCAAGAAGTATCGCCGCCATGCTATTGTGGCACTGCTTGTGCTGGCAGCCTTCATCACTCCCACTGGTGACCCCTTCACGCTGACCATCGTGTTTCTGCCCATCTATCTTATCTATGAACTTAGTGCGTGTGTGGTGAAGAAATGATTCACTATCAATTGCTAAAAAGCTTAAAGTTGGATATATAGTAATTATTGTAACTATAGATAAAATTAAAACTATTGATATGAAACGAACAGGATTTGCTACTCGCCTCGGCGCCATTGCTGCTACTGTGGGTAGCGCAGTGGGATTGGGCAACATTTGGCGCTTCCCTTATCAGGCTGGAGAGAATGGTGGCGGTGCTTATATCCTTGTGTACTTGCTGTGTGTGCTGCTGCTGGGAGTGCCCATCATGATGTCGGAGTTTGTGATAGGCCGCTCCACTCACAAAAGTATGAAGGGAGCCATTGAGCAACTCTCACCTGGCTCGCCGTTCAAGTTCTTTGCCTACGTGGGAGTGTTGGGGGCTTTGCTAATATGCGGTTACTACAGCGTGGTGTGTGGCTGGGTGATAGAGTACCTGTGGTCGTCGGTCAGTGGCACGCTGCTGAACCACACACCTGAGCAATATAGCGAAATTTTCACTACTTTTGTGGGCACGCCTCAGCGCTGCGTGATGTGGACTCTGCTGTTTTTGGTGCTGAATTTCCTTGTTTTGAACAGGGGCATTGAAAAAGGTGTGGAACGCATTTCAAACGTGATGATGCCGGTGCTCTTTGTGCTGCTCATTGTGTTCTGCGTCAACTCGCTGATGCTGCCTGACTCTGACGATGGATTGGAGTTTTTGTTTGAGGTAGACTTCGACGACTTGGGCTGGAAGGGCGTGGTCGATGCCATGGGCCAGGCTTTCATGTCGCTCTCGTTGGGCGTGACGTGCCTTATCACCTATTCGTCTTATTTTAAGGACGACAGCAATCTCATGAAGGACGCAGTCACCATTTCAATGCTCGACTCGCTTGTCGCTATTTTGGCCGGCATTGTAATCTTTCCGGCAGTATTCTCCTTTGGACTTGAGCCTAATGCCGGGCCAAAGCTGATATTTGAGATTTTGCCCACAATCTTCCAGCAGTTGCCTGGTGGCACAATCTGGGCAGTGCTGTTCTTTGTGCTGCTGTTTTTTGCGTCTATAACATCGACAATCTCATTGAGCGAGATTCCCATCACTTTCATGATTGATGAGTACAATATTTCTCGCATCAAGGCCATCATCATCACAGCAGTTCTAATGACTATTGTAGCCGTGCTCAGTGCGTTGTCGTTCAGTACCTTGAGTGATGTGAAACTGCTTGATAGGAACATCTTCGACTTCCTCGACTTTGTTGGACCCAACTTCTTCATGCTGTTGGGCGGCCTTGTGACTGCAATCTATGTGGGATGGTTCCTGAACAAAGATATTATCCACAACCAGCTCACCAACGGCGGAGCCCATCGCTCGCGCTTTGTGCAGCCCTACATCATCTTCTCGTTGCGCTACATTGCTCCCGTGGCTATTATCTTGATTTTCCTTTATTACGTGGGAATTATTTAACCTATGACCGCATTTAAGAAATATAGTTTGAACCTGCATGGACGATTGGTCCAGATTGACCAGCCGCTGGTGATGGCCGTGCTCAATGCCACGCCCGACTCGTTTTACAGCAATAGCCGCGCAATCGACCGCGATGCTGTGGTGGCGAGGGTGAGTGAAATGGTGGGGCAGGGCGCCGACATAATCGACATAGGTGCATGTTCTACAAGGCCAGGAGCGCAAGTTGTGGACAGCGACGAGGAAATGAGAAGGCTGGAAATTGCAGTGAAGGCTGCGCGTGAGGTGGCCGGCGACGACATGATACTCTCGGTCGACACCTTCCGTGCCAGTGTAGCCAGGCGATGTGTGCAGGATTTGGGAGTGGATATCATAAACGACATCTCAGGTGGCGATTTAGACCCTGATATGCACCAGGTGGTGGCCAGTCTGCAAGTGCCCTATGTGGTGATGCATATGCGAGGCAATCCCGCAACCATGCAGCAGTTCACGCAATACGACGACGATGTGGCGGCAGTGGTGCTCGAAGCACTTGCCCGCAAGATTGATGACCTGCACCAGTTGGGCGTTAACGACGTGATAGCCGACCCAGGTTTTGGCTTCAGCAAGACGATGGAGCAAAACTACCGCCTGCTCGCATGCCTTGAAGCGTTTCATAGCTTGCATGTGCCGCTGCTTGTGGGAGTGTCGCGCAAGTCAATGATACAACAGGCTCTCAACTGCAGCGCTCAAGATGCCCTGGGTGGCACCACAGTGGTCAACACCATTGCAATGATGAAGGGGGCTCACCTAATCAGGGTTCATGATGTTAAGGCCGCAGTCGAGGCTCGCACTCTGGTCTCCCTTACAATGCAGCAAACTAACTTATAGAAAAAACAATAACTCGCAATGGTCAGAGCATGATCTGACACTACAAGAACTTAGAAACTTACAACTATATATGATTTCATTCGGAATAAAAGACATTATCGACATCTTGCTGGTGGGAGCACTGCTCTACTACATTTACCGCACTATGAAGGAGAGTGGGGCGCTCAACATTTTTGTGGGAGTCTTTGCTTTTATCGTGGCGTGGGTGATTGTCGACAAGATTCTCGACATGAAGCTGCTTGGCACCATAATGGACCGCATCATCGAGAGTGGCATTTTCATCTTGATTATCATCTTTCAGGATCAGATTAAGCGCTTTCTCACCGAGCTTGGCTCAAAACGAGGGTGGAAGTCAATATCCAGGTTGTGGCACAGCGGCCAGTCGCAAGGGCAGCACAAAAAGTGGATTATGCCCATTGTATATGCTTGCATGAGCCTCTCGAAGTCAAAAACAGGCGCATTGATTGTTATCAAGCAGAATCTGTCGCTCGAAGACTATGAGCACTCGGGCGACATCATCAATGCCGAGGTTAACAACCGCCTTCTAGAGAACATTTTCTTCAAGAATAGTCCGCTGCACGACGGCGCTGTGATTGTTGACGACGGCAAGATCAAAGCTGCAGGCTGCATCCTGCCAGTGTCGCACGACACCAATCTGCCCAAGTATTTAGGACTGCGTCACCGATCGGCCCTTGGCATCTCGCAGGCTACTGATGCCATTGCTGTGGTGGTGAGTGAGGAAACTGGAAATATATCTTATGCCCATCGTGGCGAGATGCATCTTAAGCTCTCGAGCACCGACCTTGAGCATGCACTGTCAAAACTAATAGAATAAGCGATGTTCTTGATTAACGATAACACTCTTGTCACGCTCGATGTTGTGGAGCGATTCTTTTGCTGCGACATCGACACTTGCCTGGGGCAGTGCTGCATCGACGGCGATGCTGGTGCGCCACTCACTGCCCAGGAAGAAGAGGAAATAAAGAAAATTTTGCCCGAAATATGGGACGACCTGCTGCCACGGGCGCAACAGGAAATTGAAGAGAATGGTATCTCTTATCATGATCCAGAGGGTGAGCTTGTGACTCAAATTCTGGACGGCAGCAATTGTGTGTTTTCGTGCTATGCTCCAGGCGGCAAGTGCATTTGCGCCATAGAGAAGGCCTATCGTGAGGGCAGAATAGAGCAGTTCAAACCCATCTCGTGTGCTCTTTATCCATTGCGCCTCAAGACGTTGTCTAATGGCAATGTGGCTGTTAACTACCATCGTTGGAAAATCTGCAAGAGTGCCGAGGTGCTTGGGCGAAGCAAGAAAATCAGAGTCTATCAGTTTCTGAAAGAGCCATTGATAAGACGATTTGGGCAGGCATGGTATGATGAACTCGTGGCTAACTGCGAACTTTACATTAAGCAATATCTTAAATAAAAAATTAAGAGGGAGTTTCAACTTGAACACCCTCTTACTGTTTTATTATGGTTGGTTTTTATTTCGATTTGAAATAATCCGATTGTTGCTGAATGAGCTCCTTGTCATCAAAGTAGTTGATTTTCATTGCGTTGCGTACCTCGTCCATTGTTTTGACAGCTGTTTCACGTGCTCGCTCGGTGCCTCGACGCAAGATGTTGTAAATCTCGGGGATGTCCTGTTCCAGCTCGTGGCGGCGCTGCCTGATGGGCTCGAGCATCTCGTTTAGGATGCTGTTTAAGAGCTTCTTGCACTTCATGTCGCCCAATCCACCACGGCGATAGTGGTCTTTCATTTCGTCAAGGTTCTGGTAGTCGGGCAGATATTTTGCGAAATCCTCGTCGTTAGAGAAAGCATCAAGATAGGTGAACACAGCGTTGCCCTCCACTGTTCCTGGATCGCTCACGTTGAGGTGGTTGGGGTCGGTGAACATGGAGCGCACCTTCTGCCACACGGTGTCGGCATCGTCGCTGAGGTAAATGCAGTTGCCCAGGCTCTTGCTCATCTTCTCCTTTCCATCAGTGCCTGGCAGGCGCCGAGCTGTTTCGTTCTCGGGGAGCATGATGTCGGGCTCGATGAGCACCTCGCCATAGGTGCCGTTGAAGCGGCGCACCAGCTCACGAGTAATCTCAATCATGGGCTTCTGATCCTCGCCAGCTGGCACAATGTCGGCCTTGAACAGTGTGATGTCGGCAGCCTGGCTCACTGGGTAGCAAAAGAATCCCAGTGGAATGTTTGCCTCGAAGTTGCGCATCTTGATCTCGGTCTTCACTGTTGGATTGCGTTCCACTCGGCTCACGGTGATGAGGTTCATCAAGTAGGTTGTGAGTTCGGCCAGTTCGGGTATATGACTCTGGATGAAAATAATGCATTTCTCAGGGTCAAGTCCAGCCGAGAGATAGTCGAGAGCCACTTCTATGATATTCTGGCGAATCTTCTCGGGATTGTCGGCATTGTCGGTCAACGCCTGAACATCGGCCATAAAGACAAACATTTTCTCATAATCACCTGCATTTTGCAGTTCAACACGGCGGCGAAGTGAACCCACATAGTGCCCCAAGTGGAGCTTACCTGTTGGGCGATCGCCTGTCAAAATTACTTTCTTCATAATATTTTCTTGTCAACGTTTTTTCTAATTTACTGCAAAGTTACTACAAAACGATGAAACTGCAATAAAAAAGAATATTTTATGTCATTTAATGTACATTTTTGTCGATTTTGTTTTCAATAAATTGCGAATTGTCAAAATATTGGCCTAAATTCTTGCCTATTATTATAAAATGTTATATATTTGCGTGATTTTTCAAGGATGATAAAAGGATATTAAAAAAGGATTCATCGCTTTTGTCTTGATTCTGGTATTTATCACCCAAAGTAAACTTAAAACTTTAATAACTATTAATAACATTAAAAACATTACGTATGAAAAGAATTTTTACTCTCACTGGTTTAATGGCTCTTTTGCTTGTTGCAGGGGGCAAGTCTGCGGGTTTCACTGCTAGCGCACAGCCCGAGTCGTTCAATTGTAACTTCCACCAGGAAGACTTCCGAGGTGAAGAAGTTGTAAGGACCAACGATCTCAATGTAGTCTGGAACAAGTCGACAGGTGTGTTGACTTTCAATAACTTTTATGCCAATGACTTGGTAAATGATCAGGTTGTTAGTCTTGTGTTCCCATCCTATGCTACCGAAACTTCTAGTCCAACCACTTTGACTTGGGTAAGCGACAGCAAGGCAAACTTCACTTGGCGTGCTTGCTCTATGGGACAGAGCGATGTTTTTGCCAACCTTCCCTTCTCTTATGCTTCTTTCCGCACCTACAAGGCTGCTGTTGTGGCTCGTTTCCAGCATGTCACTAGTCCCGTGAGGATTTATGACCCAGTTTACAACAATGTTGATCCTGGCTGCTATTTTGCCTATTATGGTGGACAGGATTGCCACGGCACCATCGATGTTGCTGCTGGCACTATCGAAATCACCGATCCATGGGGATGCGTTGTAGGCAACAACAACTGGAACAATATGAGCGCATCTATTGTTATTGAATATTTCGAGAGGTCAGAAATGACACGTACCAACACTGCCATCAATGACATAGACAACGACGCTCAAGTGGTGAACACTCGTTATTACAACACCCTCGGCGTTGAATCGGCAACTCCTTTCGATGGAGTGAACATCGTTGTTAAGGAGCTTGACAATGGACAGAAAACTGTTACTAAGCAACTGATGAGATAATTTTATAATAGCAATAGAAGGGTGTCTCAGAATGCACTACTTGATGTATTTTGTTACACCCTTTTCTTGCTGAATAAAGCGAATAAATATAAACAAAAACTTTCAGAACTCAAATATTATATTTAGATATTTGAATATTTATACTATTATGAGAAAAATTCTTACTCTATCAGTATTATTTGTCGCAATGTTCACAACTCTTGCCACTAATAATACTGCAAAAGCACAGCCAGAGTCGTTTACCAGAGACTATATAATGAATAATTATCGTGGCGGTGAAGTCGTTAGCTCATGGAAAGTGACTGTGACATGGGATGCAACAGCTAATACGTTTTCTTTTGCAAATTTTTACCAGACTGCATATCCTTATGATGCAACAACAGGTCCTATTACAATTGTATCAATTCCAAGCATGACCTCTTGGGATGAGACTAATACAATCGCAACCTTTAAATGGAGAGAACATTTCTATTGTAATATGCAAAAAAGTGTATTTGTTGACTTTAATAGAAGACATTACACTTCTACAAAATGGTTCTTTGGTTTTGTTTCTCCAGCCATGCCGAATACTAACACTAGTAACCCTTACCTCGATGCATTTGATGGAACAAGACCTGCATATGGTCTTTCAACAGGTTATGTTACTGTTACATATGATATGGAGAATGATTCTTTTACAATGACTCCATGGGGACATTTTATCAGAACTGAACGTTCTAGTGGCTATGTAGGTGTAGTTGAATATTTCGAAAGGTCAGAAATGACTCCATATAAAACCGAGTTGGTCGACATCGTCAACGATGGCACAGTAGGCGAGGAATATCAGGTTTATGACGACCTCGTAGGGGTAAAGGTTGTTGATAATGTGCCGGCTGAGGGTATTCAATTTGCAGATTATATTACTCAAAACACTTTCAAAATTGCTCCAGGAAAATATAAATTAGAAGTAGATTTAGACGACAACAAAAAACCTGTGTCTCTTAGAGTGTCACAAGCATCTTCTGCTGAGCAATTAACGCCCTGGAATGTTGATTTTGAAGAAGGTGTCACAAGAGTTCATATTTTTGGACAGGTAAACGACTATAACATCAATTATTGGGACCCTACTCAAGGCCAACGTATGGTAACTACCGATGGAGTTCATTATAGTGCAATTGTGAATTTTTATGACCGAGGTGATGGTTATAGTTACTTTAGTATTACAACCGACTTGGCACAAAATAATGATGACGGAGGATGGAGCTATGTCAATGGAAGACGTTATGGGCCGTCAAGCAATAATTATCCTATCTCTTTAGGCAAAGTGCTTTTTGCTAAGGATTTAGGCAAATATAAAAATCCATCTGTGCTTGGTGATGAGCAGATTGATTTTATGGGAAGAATTGAAGCAAAAGATATGTATGAGACTAAGGTCCATCCCGCTGCTGGATATGACCAGAGCAACTGGGTGATGCTCACTGGTGTTGCCAATGCCGATAACTACGTGGGCAAGATTATAAAGGGCAAGAGCATTATAGGAAAGCTCGTTGACAAGATTAACCCCACAATTGCAGTAACCTCTAATCCAGTGGCTGGGGATGAGAGCACATATGAGCCCAACCTCTACATTATGCCAAGCTTCAATGAGGCTTATTATGCGCCTGATAGCCATTTCTTCTTCGTGGCTCCAAAGGTTCAGGAGTATGCCTACATCACTTGGGCATGTTATAATGCTGCCGACGGCAATTTCTATACAATGAGCGATGGCAATATCGATAATCTCACAGGCGGCATCAAGGTTAACTGGGACTACTATCCTGATGGCAATCCTCAGGATGGATATGTTTATGAATTTGACGCTATTTTGAGAAAAGTTGCACCTGCAACAAGTAGTGCACCACTTTTGAAAGATGGCAGTCAAAGTAATCCTGTTACTGATGACCTCTCGACCGACTATCTTGTTTATCCTTTGCGTCTCTATGATGTACCCACTGCTATCAACACAGCGGTGAGCATGGGCAAGATTGTTGATGTGAAATATTATAACTTGATGGGTGTTGAGAGTTGCACTCCATTTAGCGGTGTTAACATTGTGGTTACAACCCTTGATGATGGCACTCGCACAGCTACAAAGAAACTTTTTAAATAACTTATACTAAAAATTAATCCAGACCAATGAAAAAACATCTTTTAACAATTTTATTACTTGCGCTGCTCTCGACAAATGTGTCGCAAGCGGCTACGGCATTCACTGCCGACAAACTTGCGAGTATCAATATCGAGATCGACCGAGACATCTACACTGGTGGCACCGTTGGCTCTAACCGTGTGAGCATGGCTTATAGCGGAGGCTCCAGCCGTGTTACGGTGTCTAACTACTTTGCTCAAGGTAGTGACCTCACTTTCAGTGTGAACTGGAGTGCTAACACCATTTCGTTCATGCCACAAGCTGTTTACACCTATCAGTACGAGAACTACACTTGCTATCTCTATGTGGTGGCACAGTCTGTTGTTAACAGCGATGTGAACACAGCGCTCAACACAGCTCTATCGGGCCGTGTCAATACCAGCGGTTTCACAATATCTACCACTTGGAACTTAGCGCTTATCTATTATGATCCCGATTCTCAAACCTATGTCAATGCGGGTGCTATGTACGATAACGGCATGTACACCCAGTTCCTGGCAAGCAATGCTACCATGAGCTATGATGTGTGCGACTTCGACGACAGCGACCACATCTACAGCACCGGCGAAGTGGCTTCAATGCCTGTGTATCTATACTATTATAATAATAAGGTGACAATATACAACTTCCTTGACTATGGTTTTGTACCTGAGTTCACTCCTGGCGAGGAGAAGAATGAGTGGATTAACCCCAACCAGGTGCTCACCAGCTACAAGGACAACCAGACCGGTGTCACCTACAACTTTGGACTCTACAACTGGGTTCAGAATGCCGATGGCTATTGCGACGTGGTTACTAACGATGATGCAAGAGCATTTATTACAGCCGAGGACGTATTTACCTTAGGTAATATCACTCTTGCCGATGCCAAGAACGATGGCATGGGATTTGTGGGCGGCAATGCCAAGATTGTCCTCAGCAGTGGCACTCTGCCATTTGAAGAACCAGTCATTCCAGGAGATGTGAATGGTGACAAGAAGGTTAACGTTACCGACGTTATGTGCGTTGCCAACTACATCGTGGGCGTGACTCCCGAAGTTTTTGTCGAAGAAGCCGCCGATGTCAATGCCAATGGCTCAATCAATATCACCGACCTGATTGCCATTGCCAATATTGCAGTGGGCAATTCTAATGCTCCTGCCTTGAGAGTGCCCAAGACATTGACCAACGATGAGATTATTGTAAACAATTACAATCCATCAACAGGAACAATCACAATTGCGCTCAATAATGAGTTGACCTATGCAGGCTTCCAGATGGATGTGAAGTTGCCAAATGGATTGACCCTTGATGGCGCAAGCCTCACTGGTCGTGCCAATGGTCACATCCTGTTGACTGGTGTGAACCCCGACGGTTCAATCCGTCTGCTTGGCTTCTCGCTTGACGGCAAGGAGATAGAAAGTGGCAGCGATGCCATTATTACATTGAAGGTTTCTCCATTGACAGCTATTGATGCAAATGATGACCTGATTATCAGCGACATTTTCTTCACCCAGAGCAATGAGGTTGAGAGCGTGTTGCCCAATGTTGTCGTTAAGTCGCCTGTGGCTACCGAGATCAACACAATTGGTGTGGATGGCAACAAGGTCAACGTGTATAACATGCAAGGTGTGATGATGCGTCAGGGCGTTGATGCTTCAAGAGCCACTCAAGGTCTGCCTGCTGGTGTTTACATGATTGGTGGCAAGAAAGTTCTTGTGAAATAATAATGCTCGCACGAGATGAACACAAGATTTAAATACTTATTAATGCTGATTGTACTTGCCTTGACAGGAGCCAAGGCAAGTGCTGCCAGCCTTCTAATCGAGGATTTTACTATCGAGCCAGGCACAACTGTGACGGTACCACTGCTTCTCGATAATCCCGATAAGGCGCTGGCGGCATTCCAGCTTGACCTATACATGCCACAGGGTCTCAGTGTGGACGCCGAAGGTGGTATAAGGTTAGGGGAAAGGGCTTCAAGCTCTCATCAGCTCATGACAAAGGTCAATGGCGATCATCTCACGGTGATGTCATTCAGTTTCCCTGCTACCGATTTCACTGGCAACAGTGGGGCAGTGGCCTATATAGACGTGACAGCGGCTGCCGATTTTGAAGGTCAAGCAATTATCAACGTCAAGAATATAGCACTCACCACCAGTGATGCTCATGAGAACGCTCAACCCGACTTTGCGACAACAGTAACCGCTCAAGGTTTCGTAGTGCTTGGCAATGAGTTCTACATGAACGACTTCACTATTCAACCTGGAAAAACGTTGAGGGTTCCTGTTGTGATGGACAACAAAGCGAGTGCCGTGGCTGGATTCCAGTTCGACATGTATTTGCCCGAGGGCATCAGCACCTCTGCCTCGTCATTCACATTGAGCGACCGCAAGGGTGCCGAACATCAGGTTGTCGCCAACAAGAACGGAGACCACTGGAGTGTAGTAGCCTTTGGCTTCCCAACAGCCGATTTCACTGGCGATGAAGGAGACATAATGTACATCGATTTTGTTGCAAGTAAATCATTTACAGGAAATGCCACTATTGAGTTTCGAAACATCATGCTGTCAACGAGCGATGCCCGCGACTGTCCCATCGAGGATTTCTCTGTTCAGGTGACCGCCGATGGAGTTTACACTCCCACCGACCGTCTAAGTATCAACGATTTCTCGATCAAGCCAGGCAAGAAGTTGGCAGTTCCAGTATTGCTCGATAACGAGCTCACAGCATTCAGTGGTTTCAGCTTCGATATTGTGATGCCCGAGGGACTAACTACAAGTGGCGAGGTAATGGAACTTACCGCGCGTTGCAACGGCCATGAACTCGATGTTGAAGCTTTTGACAATGGCTTTACCATTAAGGTAAACGATAACTCAAGCAAGGTGTTTACAGGCATTGATGGCGCAATAATGAACATTGAAGTCACAGCAAGTCGTGATTTCGAAGGTCAGGCTATCATTAATGTGCGCAACATAAAGCTTGTTGAGCCTAATGCCGATATTACAACCCTTGACAACTTTGATGTTACAGTAACAGCCGATGGCATTTTTGAACCTGAGAACTTGTTCTATATCAATGACTTTGAAATAACCCCAGGACAAACTCTTCAAGTGCCTGTGATAATGGACAATGAGGCAAGTGAAATTGCTGCATTCCAGCTAACACTCACCATGCCTCAAGGCCTCACAGCTACAGCTCAAGGCGTTACACTGAGCGACCGCAAGAGCAGCAATCATCAGGTAGTTGCCAATCTGAACGGAAATCAGCTTGGAATTGCCGCGTTCAGTTTCCCACCTACACCTTTCTCTGGTAATGAAGGTGTTGTAATGTATATCAGCATCACCGCAAGCCGCGATTTCTCGGGTACTGCAGTGATAGGTGTGAGCAATGTTGCGCTGACAACAGCCGATGCTGTTGAGACAGCTATTGATGACTTCAATGTTAATGTTACCGCCAATGGTGTGTACGTGCCAAGTGATAATCTCACAATAAATGACTTCTCAATTGCTCCCGGTCGCTCTAAACAGGTGCCTGTGGTGCTTACAAATGAGACAGCTGTGGTTAACGCTGTAGAGTTTGACCTTGAAATTCCTCAAGAGCTTGTTCTATCGTCGCAAGTAAGGCTGGGAGAGCGAGCATCAGGACATTTTGTCACCACACAACAATCGGGTTCAATGATTCATGTGGTGGAGGCTGCCACACCATCCGCTCCATTTACAGGTGATGATGGCAATATCATGTATCTTAAGGTGAATGCCTCAAGGGAATTTACAGGTTCCACAGTCATCAATGTCAAGAACGTGGTACTCAAAACCAAGGGCAGTGACATCACTATCGATGACTTTGCGGTAGTGGTAAATGCGAGTGGACCTTATGTGCCAGTTGATACATTGTACATCGATGACTTCAGTATGGAGCCAGGGTCAACGATTGCTGTGCCTGTGATTATGGACAATGAGATTACAAATATTGCTGCGCTGCAATTTGATATTGAATTGCCATTTGAGTTGTCGATTCCACGCTCGGCAAATGGTGACTACAGCATGACATTGACTTCCCGCATGAGCGACAATCACTATATTATTGCCAATCCCAAGAGTGATGGCACTATTAGAGTGGTGGCTGTGAGCTTCCCTCCTGCCGATTTTAGTGGCAATAGTGGTGCTGTCTTGAACATTGACATGCAAGCTATTGAAGAATTCACAGGTACCACTCAGTTCATTGTGAAGAATGTGGTGATGACAACTGCCAATGCACAAACCGAAATCGCTATACCCGACTTTACTGTTGTGGTGACATCAGTGAAAGGTAGTGGTCATATCATTGGCGATGTGAACTGCGATGGTGAGGTCACAAGCGCCGACATCACAGCCCTTTACAACTATTTGCTCAATGGTGACGAGACCTATATTGCCACGAGCGACGTGAATGGCGATGGTGTGATTACAAGTGCTGACGTTACCGTAATCTACAACATCCTAATGGGCGATTGACACTATTACAATATAATCAAAAAAATGCGCTGCGACCTGCTCTTTAATTGCATTGTCGCAGCGCGTTTTTTGATTAATGGGTCATCGTTACAGTAAATGTGTTGCATTAAGCTTTGAGAATAAAGGTCAAAGTTTTTCAAGACAAAATTTTTGATTTGCAGTTTTTCCTGTTTTCCGCAATGAGACACCCAAATTTGCAAATTATATCATCTATGTTGTTGAAAATCAAGCATCTTTTTTTTAAAAAAAAACTACTGCGCGGAAAACAGGAAAGAGAATCCGCCATGTCGCATGGAAGATTCTCATTAGTTACTGAAGTCAAACAAATAAAAAACGAGTTTTAAGTGCTTAACATGGTATGATTTAAAGATAAATGTCGGTGTGTGTAGTGTGTCTTTAGCTGAATAGTGATGCTTGCTTGTAGCTTGAAATAGGTGCACTGGCTGTAGTGAGAGGTTTGGAAGTTTGCCTTGTGGCCAGCGACAGTGTCATGGTCCAGCCCTGGCTCATGTTGCGAATGTTGAGGCGTGCGAGCCCCATAAATTCTCCTGCCATTGCGCATGTGAGCTTTACTACTTCGTTTATGGTCGAGAAGTTACTCTTCTTTACTGTAGCCACAATCTTTCCAGCTACCTCGAGACTGGCAAATATTTGATCTCTGGTTGATAATGTTGTTGAATTGTTACTCATAGCTGTATCCTCCATTTTTAATGCCATTGGTGACATTGTTTTTATGTTTTACACTGCAAAGGTATATGCTTAATGTGCCAAAATATTGCCCATTAAAAACAAATTAAGTTAAATGCAATGATTTTTATGAAGTTTTCTGTCCAATCTTACTGATTAGGCCCTCATTGGTCGTGTCCAATGAGGGCCTAAGTTTAGCGTTTAGAGATTTGGGTTGAGGATACTTGCAGGAGTGGGGCTTAAGCAAGAACTGTGGTCATCTCGCCCAAGACGACCTTATGCTGCTTGTAGAGCAAGCCTAAGGCTTTCTTGAAGTCTTTTTTGCTGCAATTGAAGGCACGCATGATGTCGTCGGGCGACGACTTGTCGGTGAGTTTCATGCTGCCGCCGTGCGATTTTAGGTGGGTGAGGATTGTTGCGGCTACGTCGTCGACGCGCATCTTCTCGATTTTGGAAAGTGTAACGTCGACTTTGCCATCGTCGCGCACCTGCTTGATGAAGCCCATGTGGTGCTCACCTATGTTGACTGGATGGTAAATCTCATTGTTGTAAATCATGCCCCAGTGCTGGCCGTCGACGATGACGCGGTAGCCTATCTCTTGTTGCTGCACAATGAGTACATCCACCTTCTGGCGGTGATAATAGTTGGGTGATTTTTTGCTTAAGAATTTGTCGAGCTTGGCACTGGCAACAATGCGATGGCTCGATGGGTCGAGATAGATGTAGACAATGTAGCTACGGCCAGGCTGCATCTTTACGCGCTGCTCGCCAAATGGCACCAGCAAGTCTTTAGCCACTAATCCCCAGTCGAGAAATGCCCCAATGGCGTTGACCGCTCTCACACGCATGAGACAGAACTCACCAACCGTTGCCACAGGCCTCTCGGTAGTTGCCACAGGTCGATTTTCAGAGTCGTTGTAGACGAAAACTTCTAAATAATCGTCAAGTTCTTCCTCTCCATTAAGATAACGCTTGGGTAGCAACACTTCATTCTCTTGTTCATCGATTAGATAGGCTCCGAAATCAACGAAGCGGTTTATCATTAACTTGTTGTACTGGCCAATTTTCATAGTGCTGATTTTTTTAGACACTGCAAAGTAACAAAATTATTATCGTGATGCTGACTCTTAAATTCGAATAAATGAGTTAAATAACGTTAAAACGACGTGGCTTCGGTGCAGTATTTGCACTACTTGATTGTTTAGAGGGTGAAAAATGAGGATTAATGTTGATTTTATGAGCATTGATGCAGCTCTTTTTCAAATACTTTGTGTAATTTTGCACATTAATTATTAATTAAACTTTCTTTTTAGCTATCAGTCTAATGAATAATTAATAATATTGATTAATTATAACATAAAAATATTTCGCTATGAACTACAAATTTTTGTCTTTAATTGGTGCCTTGCTCCTGGGAATGGGATGTGCAGTGGCTCAAGATTATGAGGACGACATCTACTACGATGGGAGTTCTGAACCCACTAAGCCAGCTCCTGTGAGGAAGCAGTCGGTTGTTACAGTGCGTGATAATGGCACTGTGGTTACCATTGCTCCTGTGCATGGTGTGGTTAATGGTCGTGACGTGGATGAGTACAATCGTCGCAATGGTGGTTATTATGATGAGAACGACACGCTCTACGTTGATGATGACACCTTTGCCAACACTCGTCGCATAGAGAGATTCTACAACCCCGATATCGTAATTCGTTCTAATGACCCTGACCTGATTGAGTATTACTTCGACAACACTCCACAAGTCAACCTTATTGTAGGTGTCGATTTGGGGTGGACCTCGTCGTGGGGATGGGGATGGCGTTCGGCCTATTATGATCCCTGGTACAGCTGGGGATGGAGTTGGTATAGCCCATGGCGCTACAGCTACTGGAACGACTGGGGTTGGTATGGCGGCTGGTACGGCTGGAACAGCTGGTACGGCTGGTCTCGCCCCTGGCACTATGGCTGGAGTTGGGGATGGCATCATCCTCACCACTGGGGCGGCTGGCATAACGGCTGGTACGGTGACCATGGATGGAGAAATCACGGACGTTATAACAGCGGTTACACCGGACGTCGTCCTGGTGTGAATAATGGCCGTCGAAGCAATGCTGGAGGCCCATCGCATGGCGTGGCAGCTGCTCCTGGCGTGAACAGTGGCCGCTCGGCCGGATATGGCCACGGCAACATTGGTCGTGCATCGGCTGGAACAGGTGGTTACAGCGGTGGCCGCACTTCGACTATGCAGCCTGGCAATCGCTCGGCTGGCGGCAACATGGGCGCTCGTCGTTCGAGTGGTTCTTATAGCAACGGAAGCAGTGGCGTGAGAGCAACTCCTTCGCGTCCTTCGGGACGTAGCTACTCGGGTGGTGGCTACTCAGGCGGTAGCCGCAGCAGTGGTGGCTACTCAGGCGGTAGTCGCAGTAGCGGTGGCTATTCAGGTGGTCGCAGCAGTGGTGGTTACTCAGGCGGTAGCCACGGCGGTGGCGGTGGCTTCTCGGGTGGCAGCCATGGTGGCGGCGGTGGTAGCCATGGTGGCGGCGGTGGCCACGGTGGTCGTCGATAATAAATCACGAGAAATATTGTTTTATTCAATTTATTATTAAGAACCTATTGATAGATTAAAATGAAAAAATTATATATTGCTATGCTTTTGGGCGGCGTTTCGCTCATGGCAAGCGCACAAGCAACCTTTGATGTACTTAAATTGTCGGAAACTGAGTTAAGCGGTTCGTCGCGTTACATGTCGATGGCAGGTGCCTTTGGCGCTCTGGGTGGCGATGCTTCGGCATTGAATGTTAACCCTGGTGGAATCGGTATCTTCCGCAGTAGCGACATCTCGGCAACTATGAATCTTAACTTCCTCTCTACAAAGAGTGGCGATTATCAAAAACTTACCGACACAAAGTTCTACTTTAACAATGTGGCTTACGTTGGTTCGATGAGGATCAATAGCGACTTCTTCAAGTATTTTAACTGGGGATTTTCGTTTAATCGCATCAAGTCGTTCAACCGCCGTTATCAAGGTGGATATGGCACTGGTGCCAACTATTCGCTCACTAACAAAATCGCTAATAACTTGAATGCTGGTGGATGGATTGAGAATGACCTCTCGGTTGACAGCTATGATGGTAATATCTACTATGACAGCAATGCTCCCTGGCTGGGAATTCTCGCCTATCAATCTTATCTGCTCAATGCCTACAGCGATGGCTCGCTGGCGGGACTTGCTGGACCTAACACCTCGGGTACTGCCAACTTCTACGTCGACGAGCGTGGTCACACCGATGAGTATAACATCACTCTGGGTGGTAACTTCAAGAACGTGTTCTACTGGGGCTTGAACTTCGGCATCACCGACTTGCGTTTCGACAGCTACCAGTACTATAGTGAGGAACTTGACAATGCCGACATTTATGACTATCGTTTCGACGATGGTCGCACTACCAATGGCTATGTGGGCTATGACTTGCAGTCCTATCAGGAGACCCGCGGCACAGGCTATAATTTCAAGTTGGGTGTGATTGTTAAACCAGTTAACCAGCTGCGCATTGGTGCCGCCTTCCACACACCCACCTATTTTGACCTTAAGGACCTCTACAAGGTCAGGAGTGGATTTGACCTGCAAGCCGATGGCGACTCTCAGATGTATCAGGGCAGCACCGAGACGGGTGAGGAAGGATATTACGATGAGTATCGCTACACTATCAAGACTCCATGGCGGTTCATCGGTAGTGTTGCTGTGATTCCTTCTAACAAGGGCATGATTAGTTTCGACTATGAGTATGTGGGTGCCAACACTATGCGCTGCGGCGACAAGGGTGGTTACAACTACACCGACACCGAACTCCAGATTAAGGATCAGCTACAGCCCTCTCACATCCTGCGCGTGGGTGGTGAGTTGCGTCCCACTTCTCACCTCAGCATCAGGGCAGGTTATTCCTACCAGATATCGCCTGTTAAAGACAAGGTGAAAGGTGTGGCCAACGAAAACGTAGATGTGGTTTCGAGCAACTACATGTATCAGTACGACAAGAACAACCAGTACTTCACAGCTGGCGTTGGCTACCGCTACAAGAGATTCTACGCCGATGCAGCCTATGTTCACCAAACTCGCACAAGCCATTATCATGCTTTCCCCGGTGAGCAAGGCGAAGAAGTGAAAGACAACAATAACAAGATAGCTCTCACTTTGGGGTTCAAGTTCTGATTTTCGCGCCATTGAGCGCAAAGAAATAGTGGTATTAGGAGGCGTTGTTAAAAAAATGCCTCCTAATGTTTTTGTGGTCTTGAGCTTTTTGGCTAACTTTGACCACATTTTATTTATGGCATGAACTCTATCAATCTTGAGAATATTGACCTCGACAATGTCGAGTTCCAGAACGCTTGGAACTTGATTCGAAACACTCGTCGCTCTGTCTTCCTTACTGGAAAGGCTGGTACGGGAAAAAGCACATTTCTCAAGTATATTTGTGTCCATACATCTAAGGAACACGTGGTCCTTGCTCCAACGGGAATAGCTGCAGTTAATGTGGGAGGGCAGACGTTACACTCTTTCTTCAAGATTCCGTTCAAGCCGTTGCTGCCCGATGATCCCGATTTCTCTCCAAGGCGAATTCGCAAGACTCTTCGCTATTCAGCCGAGAAAGTGAAACTCATTCGCAAGCTTCAACTTATTATCATCGACGAGATTTCTATGGTGCGATGCGACATCATCGATTTTATCGACAAAGTGCTGCGCATCTATTCGGGTAACATGCGTGAACCTTTCGGAGGAAAGCAGCTTCTTTTCGTAGGCGACATCTTCCAGCTCGAGCCGGTCATCACACGTGACATGCGCGATATCTTGCGACGCTACTATAAGCAATTTTTCTTTTTCAATGCTAAGGTGTTTAACCAGCTCGGACTCATTCCCATTGAGCTGCGCAAAATTTATCGTCAAACCGACTCTAGCTTTATCTCTATGCTCGATCGGGTCAGGGTCAGCCATGCTTCTTACAACGATATTCAGTTGCTCAACAGCCGTTGCAACCCCGATTACGAGGAGCCCGATAGTGGTTTCGTGATGACGCTGGCAACAAGGCGCGATACTGTCGATTCTATCAATGACGACCACATGCAGGCCCTCGACACACCCGAGTATGTCTTCACTGGCATCGTCACCGATGTCTTCCCCGACAATGACCTTCCAACCAACAAGGAACTCATCCTCAAGCAAGGGGCGCAGGTCATCTTCATCCGCAACGATAAGGAAGGACGATGGGTCAATGGCACGCTAGGAAAGGTCTCTAGGCTGGATCAGAGTGGGATAGAGGTGCAACTTGAAAATGGCGAGGGTTACAATCTGGAGCAGGAAGTTTGGGAGAATGTTCAATACTCCTACGACGAGAAGGAAAAGAAGGTCATTGAGAACGTGGTGGGTACTTTCAGGCAATATCCCATCAAGCCCGCCTGGGCGCTCACTGTCCACAAGAGTCAGGGACTCACGTTTAACAATATCGTCATCGACTTTGCCGGTGGAGCATTCTCGAGCGGACAAACTTATGTTGCTCTCTCGCGATGCACTTCTCTTGAGGGTATCACTCTCCTCAAACCGCTTTCTCAACGCGACATAATTGTCAACACTGCAATTGCCGACTTCAGTCGCCAATTCAACAACCAAGCAGCTATCAACGATGCCATCTTGGTGGAGAAAGCCAATGGCCTATATGCCATGGCGTCAATCGCTTTCGACAATGATGATTTCTCGCGATGCGTCGACTGCATGACACAGGCGATGGAAATACACAGCGTGCTCTCTTCTCCAGTGGCAAAGCGTCTCATCAAGCTAAAATTCAATAAGTTCGTTAAGCTTAATGCTAAGATAAAGACCCTTGAAGAGGTCATCGATTCACAAAACAAGATGCTTCTCGACCTTGCAAGTGAGTATACCGCAATGGGTGACCAGTCGATGGGACTTGGAGAACTCGCTCAGGAAGATGAAGTGCCCTATGGTAACTCGGCACCACGTCTCGACGAAATAGCAATAAAATCGGCACTTGCCAACTATAACAAGGCCTTGCGCTTGAGTCCTGGATATGTCCCTGCAATGCTTGGAAAGTCTAAGTTGCTGCAATCGATAGGGGAGATGTCGAAGGCTGTAGACATTCTTGAACAAATACTTGAAAAGAACAAGAATTGCTACGAGGCAATAATGGCTCTGGCCTCGATACATGAGAGCGAGAAGGATGCCGCAGCGGCAATCAAGGGCTACAAGAGAGCTATCAGAGCCTCGCGCACAGCGGTAGAGCCTCATGTGGCACTGGCACATCTCTATGAAAAGATTGGCCTTGACGACCTTGCCGATGAGCACCGCGATATAGCAAAGCAATTGCGCAAGCAACAACAGTCGAAGAAGTCGCGCCGCAAGAAGAAATAATGCTCCTGTAATATACATTTGCAACTTAGTTGCACGAAAGATGGTGTACCTTTGTGGTGAATTATTAAAAATAACCATTATGGCACACAATCACAATCATAGTAACGGGTGTTCATGTCATGAACATAACCATAATAATCATAATCACGAACTTCATGATAATCACGGACACGAGCATGAGCATGGACATGAGTGTGAGCACGAGCATGAGCATTGTCATTGCAGTTGTCATGGGCATCATCACCACCATGAGCATGGTAGTGTAAAGAAAAAGTTTGTGTTGATTGCAATTACGGCCGTGCTGCTGGCAATTGCAGTTTTTATCGAGAAGAGTCTTGACTTGCCAGTTTGGCAGTTGTTGCTCGTTTATCTTGTGCCTTACTTGCTTATAGGTCACAGCACTCTCAAAGAGGCTGCCGAGGGGCTGTTGCATGGTGATGCCTTTAATGAACATTTCTTGATGTCGATAGCCACTATAGGTGCTTTGTGCATAGGCTTTTTGCCAGGTGCCGAAACGCAGTTTCCTGAAGCGGTGTTTGTGATGCTCTTCTTCCAGGTTGGTGAAATGATGGAAGGCTATGCCGAGGGGCAGAGTCGAAATAGCATATCACACCTGATGGATATTCGCCCCGATGTGGCGAGTGTGGAGCGTGATGGCAGGGTTGATGCAGTTGCCCCCGATCAGGTAGCGGTGGGCGAGACCATAATCGTGAAGCCAGGAGAAAAGATACCTCTCGATGGGGTGGTGCTTGAAGGCAGCACCTCGCTCAACACGGTTGCTCTCACTGGTGAGAGCATTCCTCGTGATGCTACTGTCGACGATGAGGTGATTTCGGGCTGTGTCAATATGAGTGGGCTGATTAAGGTGCGCGTGACCAAGAGCTATGGCGAGAGCACTGTTTCTAAGATAATTAACCTTGTTGAGAATTCGGCAAGTAACAAGTCGCGCAGCGAGTCGTTTATCACTCGTTTCGCCCGTGTCTATACTCCTGTGGTGGTCTTTGCAGCAATAGCAGTGGCATTTATTCCACCACTGCTCAGTGGTGATTTTGCTGGCAACTTTGCCACATGGCTCTACAGGGCATTGATGTTTCTGATAGTGTCGTGCCCGTGTGCACTTGTCATTAGTGTGCCGTTGTCATTCTATGGTGGAATAGGCGGTGCCTCGCGCAAGGGTGTCTTGATTAAAGGGGCTAATTATGTAGATGTGTTGTCGCAAGTGTGTACTGTAGTCTTCGACAAGACTGGCACGTTGACTCATGGTCAGTTCACGGTCACTGCCATTCATCCCGAGTCATGCGACGAGCATCACTTGTTGCATCTTGCTGCCCATGTCGAGCACTTTTCCTCTCATCCAATAGGTGCTGCCTTGCGTGATGCTTTTCCCGATGAAGCAACCGACGGTTGTCAGGTGACTGATGTTGAAGAGATAGCAGGCCAAGGTGTGCGTGCTCGAGTGGGTGATGACTTGGTCGAGGTGGGAAACACTCGCATGATGGATGCGGTTGGAGCAAAGTGGCGTGATTGTGACCATGTGGGAACCATCATCCATGTTGCAATTAATGGTGACTATGCTGGGCACATTGTTATTAACGATAAGATAAAGGATGATAGTGCCGGTGCGATTGCTGCTCTCAAGGCTTTGGGTGTTGAGCGCACTGTGATGCTCACTGGCGATCGCGAGGAAGTGGGCAAAGATGTGGCTCAGAAGTTGGGGCTCAGCGAATCTTATGCAGAGCTGATGCCTGGCGATAAGGTGAAACATGTGGAGCATTTAATTGCTGAGAATTCATGCGGCAGGGCACTTGCCTTTGTGGGCGACGGCATCAACGATGCCCCAGTACTGGCACGGGCCGATGTAGGCATTGCTATGGGCGGCTTAGGCAGTGACGCTGCTATCGAGGCAGCCGATGTGGTGATTATGGACGATAGTCCCTCAAAGATTGCCCTTGCCATTAAAATAGCACGTCGCACCCTGTCGATTGCACGTCAGAATGTGTGGTTTGCCATTGGTGTGAAGGTTGCTGTTCTCATTCTTGCGGCACTTGGTGTTGCCACCATGTGGATGGCAGTTTTTGCCGACGTGGGCGTTACAGTGCTTGCTGTCCTGAATGCGATGCGTGCTTTGCGCGCTGCCTCTTAGGTGCTGATGTGCAATAACTGAGCACTCTCGTCGATGATGAGAGAGGGCGAGCAATGTTGCAGTTGCTCGCGTGAGGCATTGCCCCAGGTGACGGCACAAGTCAAAGCGCCTGCACGATTTCCCATTTCGATGTCGACAGGCATATCGCCTACAACGAGTGTTTGCTGTGCGGTGAACTGAAGCATCTCCATGATAGTCAGCACAGCTTCGGGGTGAGGCTTGGGATGCTCAACATTGTCGCACCCCAACACCAGCGAGAATAGCCTGCCTGCGCCGAGCATGTTTAATAGCTCAACAAGCGAAGCATGTGAGCGTGAAGATGCTACTGCCATGGTGGCGCCGTGCAGCTTCAATGTGTTGAGTGTGCTGTAGATGCCTGGGAACAGAGTTGGGGTTAGGTGGTGTTTGTTCACGTCGAAGATGCGGCAGTAGGCCAAGGCACACTGTTGTGCCTCCTCATCATCCATGTCTTTATAGATTTGCTTAAAGCAGTCCTTGAGTGGCAACCCAATTGTGGCTGCACACTGCTCATCGCTTGCAACAGGCAGGCCCAGCTCACTCATGGTAGCCTTCATGGTGGTGAGAATTATGTGCCGTGTGTTGCACAGAGTTCCGTCGAAATCAAATATGTAGAGTTCCGGTTTCATTAAATGCTGTGCAAAATTACGCTTTTTCTGCCTATTTTTTAGTATTATAAAATAATAATGTGTATTTTTGTGATTATTAAATTTGTTATTGTCAATCACAATCAAAACTGTGAATAATCAACCCAGCATGCTTTCGTTATAGTTATAATTATAAATATTTCTTTTCAATGAAAAAGTTGTTGATATCATTAGTTGTATTATCATCGTGTATGCTCATGAGTTGTGGTGGATTCTTCTCTGGTAGGACTGCCGAAGATTCGGTGCAAGATTTTGCGTCAAAGTTGGCAGGCTATGTCAGAAGCAATGCTGTCGACAGCATTAAGGCCGTTTATCCTGGCCTTGATTCGGTGGAAACAAAGTTTGCGATGCTTGATGGAGATATAATAGTAGAGAAAACACAAGATCCCAATCAGTTTGCGGTGACAATAGGCAATGTTTACCTCACATTATCGCGCCATGATGGAGGAATATTTGAGGTGACTGGCAGCAAAGGCTTCTTGAAATTCGATGCCGCAAAGGTTGAAAAAGCTAAAAGAACAGGTCAATACAAGGAGGGCCTTGACGATATGGTGCTTTTGAAGCGCCTCTATGATACTGCTCTCGATGACTGGCTTGAAGAATTTGTCTACAATGAAATGAAAAGCAAGGTCAGTGTCACAGCGAATGTCAATTCAATGGATGATGCCAGCGTGGTCGTGACTAACAACAGTGACATTGATCTTGAACCACGTGATTATGTGGTTCGTTGCAAGTTGAGCAACTATTGGAGCATGTATGATGATGTGACAGGTGACTATGAGTCGGGAGCGATGGATTATGGCACCAAGACCTTTAGGGGAAAAACGGTGAGGGCTCATTCTCGAGTTGTGTACTCGTTCAATCCCGAATTTGGAGTGAAAGGCGGCGACGTAAAACCTAATTTTGAGCTTACTATGGGTAGCGAGAAGCTGATGTCAAAATATGTGCCAGTTGGCAATGAATATGATCTTTTCCTTAAGGCTCGTGATGGAGTCGAGAAGTAAAGCAGATAATAATATAAATTATTAGATAGATTGTAGGGAAAGAGCATGCTCTGACCATTGCAGGCGTGAGCATTTTGTGTAAACACGCAGTGCGGCCCACCCCTATAGTGGTGAACCGCACTGCGTGACTTTATAATAAGCTTGATGATTTAAAAGCGTTGCAAGTTCTCGACTACTTGAATTGCTCGTTGATGCGCTTGCAGATGCTTTCCATCTCATCTTGTGGCAATGTGAGTTTCTTCTTGGCGAAATTCATATCGCTCTCTTTGTTTAGAGGCACAAGATGAATGTGAGCATGAGGAACCTCAAGACCTAAAACTGTAACGCCCACCTTCACGCATGGAATGGCGGCTTTGATGGCGGCAGCAACGCGCTTGGCAAAGATTGTGAGCCCAGCCAACTCGTTGTCGTCAAGATCAAAGATATAGTCTACCTCTCGCTTGGGGATGACAAGCGTGTGGCCTGGAGCCACTGGATTGATGTCGAGAAAAGCGTAGTAATGCTCATCTTCGGCTATCTTATAGCTTGGGATTTCACCCGCTACTATTTTACTGAATATTGATGCCATTTGTGTTTTGACTTTGGAAGTTGTGAAAATATTAGATAGAAATCTCAAGGATTTCAAATTTCATAGTGCCTGCTGGTGCTTTGATTTCGACCACGTCGCCTACCTTGTGGCCCACGAGCCCCTTGGCAATGGGAGTGGTGATAGAGATCTTGCCCTCACGCAGATTGCTCTCGGTCTCGGTTACGATGGTGTAGGTCATCTTGGCATTGTTGCCCAGATTTTTGATAGTAACTTTGGTAAGAAGCTGCACTTCATCGGTGTTTATTTTGCTTTCATCGATAATTCTTGCTCCAGCGATGAGGTTCTTGAGCTCGGCGATTTTAGCCTCGAGCATTCCCTGACGCTCGCGAGCGGCATCGTACTCGGCATTCTCGCTCAAGTCACCTTTCTCGCGTGCTTCAACAATAGCCTGAACTACCGCAGGTCGTTCTACATTCTCCAAGTGAGCAAGCTCTTGCATTTTCTTGTCATAACCAGCCTTGGTCATATAACTAATAGCCATGGTAAATCAATTAAATAAATTTTACAGTTAATAAGTTTAAAAACACAGATTAAAAACCGAAGAATCTCGCTTGCAGTGTGAGACCCTCCGCTGTTGTTCAAATTTTTATTTCAGTGCAAAATTAGAGACTTTATTAATAATGTGCAAACAAAAAATAAAATAGTTATTAACAATTCAGTTTTATTAACCAATCACCCACTCATTGTGGTTGTGGGTTCTGAGTTTTGCCTCAGTGTGCGGCGGTTTTAGCTAATTTTTTGCAAAGCAACAGAGTATTAAGCTGTGATTCACAGAATGTGAACGGGGGAGTTAAGAGCGGTTCCAGGAGCGCAACGCTTGCCTTCCGCAGATGACCGATGCGATGACCAGGATTGCCGCAGTGGCAATCCAGACTCCAGCTTGCATGGCAATGACCGCCGCGATGCACACTATCAGGGTTAGCGCCATGTTGCGAACACAGTTGCCCGCAAGGGTGAGATGATAAACTCTGTAATAGACTATTGCAACAATGATGGTGTAGATGACGTACCATGAGAGATAGGCGATACCCAGTCCGTCAACTCCCCACCGGCTGTAGCAAAGCATGTTCAGCACAAGCCCAAACACAGCGCTGAGCGACTCGGTGATGAGATAAATTTTGCCATCGCCCTTGGCGAGCATCACAAAGGCCATGCACCACGACATGGCTCGTAGCACTGTACCTACTACTCCCCATGAGATGTAGGTCAAAATCACGTGAAATTCCTCGCTGTAGAGCAGCCACACCAGTTGCGAGCGCAACAATATGAATGCTATCAGACATGGCGTGAGCACCATAAATGAGATGTTGATTTGGTTAGAGACGTAAACCCTAAGCCTCTTGGCGCTATTAGCAACCCTTGATAGTCGTGGATAGAACTCATAACCGAGTGCAGTGAAAACCAGGCCGGCATACTTGTCGATAAGTGTGTAGCCAGCTTGATAAAAACCAACCACCTCCTTGCCACTGTTGATGTTGAGCCATGATACAAAAACATAGGAAGCAAGCATGGCTACAAAAGAGCCAAGCGTCATGAAAATGCCGAGTTTGATGAATCCCTCGCCTATGCTCACCGTTTCGCGCCTGGTGACTTGGACGGCAGGATACTGCTTGTCTTTGTAGATAAAAGCAGCAATCATTATGCATAGTGCATAGGCTATGATTGATGGCAGCACACTGTTCTCTCTCATGAAATAGAACATGGGAATGGAGATTAGCAGGCCGCCCACAGTACCAGTAATTGTAACTCTTGCCAACTTCTTTAGCTTTGAGAGCCCCTGCAGCACGGCATACTCGCCATTGGTGAGCGCCATGAGCAGTACTGCAGCCGAGAGTGCAACATAGTGCCAGATGTGATTGTAATCGCCAAATGTGTACCTGCTGAGCACTGGAGCTATGGCCATGGTTATCAACGCTCCGCCCAGCCCTAACCATAACGACCATCGACGCACGACGGTGAGGATGCGAGCGATGTGAGAGCTGTCGCGTCGCTCAACGGCTTGAGAAATGTCGCGCACGCTGCTGTTGCGAACCCCCAGGTTGGTTGCAATGTTAATCATCTCAAGGGCTTGGTTGAACAATGCAAACAGTCCCACCCCCGCAGGGCCTATCCACAACGCCACAAGCTTGTTCCTGACAAGCGAGCACAGAATGCTCAATACCTGCACTCCACCGAATATTCCCATTGCTTTGAGAATCATTCTTGAAAGGCTGTTTCTTGTGGTGCTGCGTTGCTCCATTTCGAATGGTTAAAAGTCGATAGTGAATGTGTTATAGACCACGCCTCGTCCACCCAGTCGGCACTTTTGTGTTGCCAACCCCTGATTGAGGTAGAGGCCACCTTGCTCGCACGAGATGCCGAAGTCGAAATACTTGTAGCCATCGTGCTTGGCTTTGCTGATGAGGTGGTCGAACAATAGTGGCAGAGCTTTAAGCTCCCTGCCTTGAGGTGTGGAAGAGATGTACTGGCAGTGCGCCACTTGTCCCTCGCTGTAGTACATTACCACGCCAGCGATGGGCACGCCTTGTGTGGTGGCGGTGTAGAGCTTGATGTTGTGAGGAAACTTGTCCTTGAGCATAGTTATTTCTTGGAGCGAGTGCACTGGTGGGGTGTTGTATTTTTCCATCAGCAAGGTTTCAAGAATTGTCCAGAATGCATCCCATCGGGTGTCCTCGCCTACAATCACATTGTTTCTTTTTGCAAGGTTGATGTTGCGCTTGTTGCCGCGGTCGAAGGGTAGAGGACAGCTCAAGTCGATCGTTGAAGAGATATTGCAAGCCGTGATTTTTCCTCCAGCCCTGAAGATGGCGTACAGGTCTTCCTGAGCGGGGTAGCGGTGATAGATATAGGGCACAGGCTTGTAGACTAACTGCGAGACTCCAAGCTTGCGCATGGTCGCATTGGCGCTCTGCCACAACAGCATCATGGTGTTCACGTCGAAGTGGCGCAGTGGCACTATCCACCCCCCGTAGGTGAGACCTGCATGGCTGTGGAGCTTATTGCCCTGGATGCAAGCTGGCAAAAGAGCAACCACTTTGCCATCTTCCACTGCCAATAAAGAACTGTCGTCGAAACGGTCGCTGTGATAATCCATGTAGTCGCGCAAGTGTAGAAAGGTACCGTTTTTCGACCCTCTCACAGCTTCGTCCCACATGGGCTTCATGCTCTGATTGTATACTTCAATTGAAATCATGCTGTTTTAGTTGCCTCCTCCAAATATCTGCATTATGTCCTTGGCTTCGATGCGCTTGTATTTGCTTGGAGCTGTGGCGTCGATGTCGAAAACTTCGTTCCATTTCATGTCGTCGTACTCGAGGCTCAGCTCGAGGGCCTGTCCGTTAATCTTGGTGGCAGCATCAATCTGCGTGGGCACTCTGCCGGCAATAGTGGGTTTGGAGTTGGCATATTTAACGCTATAGGTCGACGCTCCAGTTTTAGACGGTGTGACGTCGAGCGACAGTATATTTCCCTTGGTGTCATAGACGAAATTGTATTCGAATCCTTTAAACTGGAATTTAGGTTTGAGGATGACATTGCCGCCGTTGTCGCTCTCAATGGTGAAATCGTTGGTCATAGACTGGTTGAACGATCCCTTGCCCAGTTCGAAAGCCCGGCCCAGAAAAATATCTTGCAGAATGTCAACTGTGACAGGGATGCCACCAGTGAGCAGCGAAGCTTTCTCCAGGATATATCGCTTGTGCACCTTGTCGACGAGCAGTATGGAATCGCCACAAATCACCATCTTGGCCACTTCGATGCCGAGCGCAGGCCTGAGCGAGAGGTAGATGGCCTTGCCTCGCTGCATTCGCATTTGCATGGACGACCCCAGCGACTTTCCTGCCAGAGCGAGGTCGGCATGTCCACCGCTCTTGAACGATGTCCAGTCGGCTTGGTAATATCTTGAAGGGTTGTTGGTTGCCCCTGCCGCATCGTTAACCAGAGCAGGCACATCGTTGTTGCCTACAATTTTTTTTGAGCACCCGGTGGTCATCAGCACAGCCACGCAGCTCATTATGAGAACAATGATTTTGTTGTTCATGTTATAGATAATAAAAAATTATTTTTCGTAGTATTTCTTGTCGTCAATTTTTCGCTTGATGAGCTCATTGCTTGAATCCAGTTCGAGAGCTTTCTGCCATTGCTCGATTGCTTCTTGTTCTTGGCCAGAGGCGTAAAGGATGTCGCCATAGTGATCGAGAATGTCGGCACTGGGTTCGTCGGTATTGGCAATCGCCTGCTTAATGTAGAACAGCGCCATGTCGTAATCTTTTTTCTTGAAAAAGACCCATGCATAGGTGTCGATAAAAGTGGCGTTGTTGGGGTTGGCGTAGACGGCCTTTGCTGCCATGCGCTCAGCTTTGTCCAGCTCGCGGTTGCCCAGCGCGAGAAAATAGGCATAATTGTTCATGACACTGGTGTTGCCGGGGCAAATCTCAAGTGCTGCATCATAGCACTGGAACCCAGCGGTGGTGTCGCCAGTCTCGACCATGACATCTCCTTTCACTCCGAGCAAGTCGCTGTAGAGCTCGTTGTCCTTCTCCTTGTCAACGAGATTCAGGGCGCTGTCGTAGGTTGACAATGCCTTGTCGTAATCTTTCATTTGGAAATAGGCCATAGCGATGTAGCGATACAGGTCCACGTTATCGGGGTTGAACTCGAGTGCTTTTTGCGCGGCATCTACGGCTTGAGGGTATTTGTCGGTCATGATGTTGATGACCATTAGCCGCTGCCATGCGTCGGCGTTGGTTGGGTCGAGGTCGAGTTGGTAGCCTAACTCTTCGGCGGCATGGGTGTAGTCTTTCATCGAGTAAAGATATTGGCTGTAAAGCTCATGCACCTTGGTCTCATGCGGATGTTGCTCAATGAGCACCTTGAAGAGATTGTTCACCCGTTGGGTGGAGTCGTTGCGCATGAGTTGAGTGGAGGTGTATTGCGACAGGACGTCGAGTTTGGTTTCGACTGCAATATCTCTTGAGACCAATGCGTTGTAGATTTCTTTGTCATAATTGATTGAGTCGCCTATCTCGTCGTAATAGAGTGCCTTGGCAAAGTAGACGTTTCCATTGTCGGGGTCGAGCTGTTGAGCTTTGTCGAGGTAGTGTAGGGCACTGTCGTTCATGTTAAAGGCAGTGAAGAGTTCGCTCATTGCCAGATTGTAGTCGACATTGGATGGCGCTTCGTCATAGAGCTTGTGCATCTGCTCAATGGCTTGTGCAGTGTCGCCCATCTCTCGGCATAGTATCACCTTGAAAGCTGCTGTCTCGATTGATCTGCCTTCAAACTCCTCGATTTTTTCATACACCTTGAGTGCTTGAGCATATTTTTGGTTTCTAACGTAGGCTGTTGCGAGTCTCATCTGCACATCTGTCTTGTTGGGATTAATCAGGGCTTGCCTCTCCATGGTTTCGAGCGCAAGTTCGCTCTTTCCCAAACTCATGCATGCATTGTAAAAAAATGTTGCCTCGTGATAGTCTTCGGGGTGTGCATCGATGTGTTTTTTCATCATCATGATTCCGCGCTCGCGTTCAGCTGGCGTTCGACCATCGGCCAGCAGTTGCAAGTGCCCGTAGTAGAAGCTGATGGCGGTGTTGGTCGAGTCAAGCATATAGGCATGCTTGATGAGGTCGAAATAGTCGGCAATGCTGTCTTTCTCTTTCAATGCCTGGGCCTGTAGGAATATGTACTCAGCTTTACGTTTGTCCTGGCTGCTGATGTCTGAATGCCGGCCTTTGTTGTTTTTTGCAAAGATTGCTCCCATCATCCCCGATAAGGCAACGGTTGCAAGCAATGTGACCATTATTTTTCTCATATTTCTCATAACTATAATGTGCCAGAGTGCCCAAAACCACCTTCGCCCCTTGTAGTCTGCGTCAGTTCATCTACGGCAATCCATTCCACAGTGGAGTATCGCGCCACCACCATTTGGCAAATCCGTTCACCGTTCTCAATGATTTGAGCTTCGTTGCTCAGGTTAACGAGGATAACACACACTTCGCCTCTGTAGTCGGCATCGATGGTGCCTGGCGAGTTGAGCACAGTCAGACCTCTCTTGAGCGCGAGTCCACTGCGTGGTCTTATTTGGCATTCAAATCCTTTAGGCAGCTCAATGTAGATGCCTGTGTGAATCAACTCCCTGTGCATGGGTTGTATCACAACAGGTTCTTGGCACCATGCTCTCAGATCCATGCCAGCGCTCATCTCGGTGCTGAGCGCCGGAAGTTCGTTTGGGCTCTTGTTGACTATCTTTATTTCTACTTTATCTGTCATAATTTTTTTTATAATAATAACGTGTAATACTCTAATTTATTGGAATAGTGTGGCAATATCTTTTATGTTATGGATAATGTGCCCAGTGCTGGTTGTAATGTCGTTGATGTCGTTCACACGCAATGTGATGTGGCTGTCTTCGTTGATGGCGACACCATTGCGCAACAGAGCATTGACCATGCATCGCCTGAGTCTAAGGTCGTTGCATGAGAGCTTAACACTTCCCACAACTGGCAGCTGTGCCTCGTAGTCACAGAGGTTGCTATTAAACACTATTGAAGCATTGTCAAACACCTTGTTCATGGCTCCGCTCATCACCACTTGCTCAGTTGTGCCAGTTATCAGGTTGCGCTCGCGGGTGATTACCCATAGCTCGTCGGCCAGCAGTAGCGATTGTGAAATGTCGTGGCTCGACAGTAGCACTGCTTTAGACTGCTCGCGCGCAAGCTTGTGAAGTAGCCTCATGCACTCGATGCGGCTTGCCACATCGAGAAATGCAGTGGGCTCGTCGAGCACTATGATGGGTGTTTGCTGTGCCAGAGCCTTGGCAATCATGGCCTTTTGTCGCTCACCGTCGCTCAAGCTCGCCACATGTTGGTGTGCCAGATGAGTGATGCCCACATCATCGAGGCACTTGTCCACCACCTCGCGGTCGTGACTGCTGAGTCTTCCCAGCAGGCCAGTGTGAGGATGCCTGCCCAGTGCAACCAGTTCCCAAATGGTGAATCCGCCGCCCATTATTCTCTCGGTAGCCACAAGTGCTATTAGTCTTGAAATCTCTTTTTTAGAAATCGTTGTGGCATTATTTCCATTAATGAGCAGTTCGCCCTCAATTGGCTGCGTGTCGCAAGTGAGAGCTCTGATCAGGGTCGACTTTCCAGCACCATTCATTCCGAGCAAAGCCACCATAGAGCCCTGCTCAAGTGCGAGGTTCAGGTTTGCGATCAAAGCTTTGCGCCTCTTGCCCTGGCCATACCCCACAGCCATGTTGTGTGTCTCTAAAATTGCCATGTTAGTTGAAATAGTTTATGCGGCGACGGTTGATAATTATATAGATGATAATTGGCACTCCAATGATGGGCGTGATGGCGTTGATGGGTATGATGCCATGCGGCGAAATCACGCTCAAGAGTGAACACAGCAGTGCCACAACGGCACCGGTAAGCATTGTCGCTGGCAAGAGCTTGCCATGCTCGGCTGTGCCGAGAGCCAATCTGGCAATGTGTGGCACAACGAGACCTACGAATCCGATGGGACCGCAAAAGGCCGTGACCACAGCAGTGAGCACACCAGTTATCACCAGCAGCAGGTTGCGAGTTGAATGGGTGTTGACTCCCAAGTTTTGAGCATATCGAGTGCCAAGCAGGAGGGCGTTCAGTGGCTTTATCATTAGAAGCGAAGCCGCCAGTGCGAGAATGATTATTGACGCAAAGACTGGCAGCTGCTGAAGCGACACTCCGGCAAAATTTCCAAATCCCCACGCAACGTAGCTGTGAAGTCCTTGCTCCGAAGCTACCGAGTTGAGCAACGATATTACGCTTGATGCTAAGTAGCTCACCAGTATGCCAATAATCAGCAGCATAGTGGAGCTTTTAACGATTGAGGCAAAAGCAATGAGAATTACAAGAACCACAGCAGCGCCCACTAAGCCTCCAAGCAAGGTGGCCATGTAGCTGCCCACAGTCTCGCCAAACACACCGCCAATAGTGCCTCCCATGGCAAGCATCACGATGGCGACACCCAGTCCGGCACCTGTCGAGACTCCCAGTATCGAAGGCCCGGCAAGGGGGTTGTTGAAGGTGGTCTGCAGCAGCAGGCCACTTACGCTCAGGGCAGCTCCTGCCAGGATGGCAGTGGCAATCATGGGCAGTCGCGATTGTGTAACGATGATGTCCCAGGCCTGATTGCCGCTGTCGTGGCCTCGCAATATGCCGAAAACCACACTCGCGTCGATGTGCACCGAGCCAATTAGCAGGCATGCTATGCTCAGTGTCACTAATGCAGCAATCAATACTGCTGTGACGATTATCGTCCTTCTTGAAATTGCTTTGTTTGTCTCTTGCATGTTTTGGGCTTGCAGGTTTATTGTGGAGTGTAACGCTCTCGTGTCTTGCTTGTTTTATGCTATTTTCTTAAAGAATAGCAGTTGGTAGTCGGTAGGCTCCTCGGGATGGAATATCTTGAAATATTCCTTCAGTAACACTTCGGGATGGAAAGGAAACCTCTCGAAGAAGTTGCTTGTGTTTGTGTCGCATACATACACGTTGCCTTGCTTGAAGGCTTCGAACTGGTCGTTGAGCGAATAGGAACTCTTTAGAGCGGCGAGCGAATTGATGTTTGGTGACTTGAGTAACCAATAGTCGGCTTTCTGTGCCTTGGCAAGCACTTGATTAAAGTCAAGCGACAGCGAGCCAGTGTTAGGGTCATCTTTCCACGGATAGTCGCCACCAGCGTCTTTGATGAATTGCGCCATGTAGCTTTGTCCACCTGGCACATTCCACACTCCGCTTATCACATTCTCAGTGAGTACGAGTGGTTTTTTCAGTTGCTTGCTGGCTACCCATTTCTTTACTTGGTTATAATCTTCAACCACTTTGTTATAGATTTTCTCGGCAAGCTCTCTTTGCTCAACCAGTTCACCGTAAAATTTTATCCACTCAGCGCGTCCTAAGGGTGTGTACTCCAAGTAGTCGGCACATTCCACGATGGGAATGTTGAGTTTGGCAATTTGTCCGTAGGTGGCATCTTGGTAGGGCGACAGCATGATGGCGTCGGGCTTCATCTCAATCACTTTCTCCACAGTTGGCTCCATCGAGTTTCCACAGTTGGCTATGGCTCCGGTAGCCAGGCCTGCTGTAATGATGGAGTCGGTAAAATATTGTGCGTCGCACACCCCTCTCACGGCATTGCCAGCGTTGAGTTCCTGCAGCAGACTTGAGTGCACACTGGAGTAGACGAGCACGTTCTTAACGGGGGTTCTGATAACAGTTCCTTGGGGCAAGTTCTTGGGTAATGGTGCCGCTGCAGGCACCAGCACGTAGGTGTGCAGAAGGCTTGTGGTGTCCCAAGGATTGGTGATATCAACCTGGGTATAGCCGTGGTGGCGCGCTATTTTTAGCAGACGGGCTTCTTTTATGATGGATGTGCCACTACTGGTGGTGTGGTGGCTGCTGCCCCTGCCGTTGCATGCACTGAGCAGTGCCGCAATGCTGATTAAAGTGAGTAGCTTGTGAATTTGTTTCATAGAAATGATTATTGTTTTTTTTGAATCGCAAATTTACACAAAAAAATTGAATGGCATGGTGCTTATGACGAAAAAAGCTGGGGCAGGCCGATTTTGACGCTGTTGATGTGCCTGTACACATAAATGTCGAGGGACCAAAGGCGAATTGCGCGCATTGATCCCTCGAGATTGTGAGAATGTGCTGGTGGTGTGTGGCGTTAGTTGCCCAGCAGCAGGTTGTAGACGATAGTGACATCGGCGGCCGAGACGTGTCCGTCGCCATTCTGGTCACCGTTAATGAGACTGATAGAGTCGGCGCCCTGGAGCAGATAGTTATAGAGTGCTGTGACGTCGGAACTGCTGATGTGTCCGTCGCCGTCAACGTCACCAGGGAGCGAAGCCTCTTTGCCTATAGTCACCCATTGCCTGGCAATGCTGACACCATCGAGGTCAACAACTGAGTGTGCCTGAGCATCAAAATGTGCTCCTGCCGGAGAAGTGATTGTTAGGCCATCGAAGAGAGTGAGGCTGTAGAGGTTGGCTATGGATGAAGCATTGTCGCCCATTGCGCTGAGACGGGTGTTTGAGCCCTTGACTGTTAAGGTGGGCTCGGCAGATCCAGCTCCCACTATGCCATAGTTGAACCCATGAAGAGCGATATTCGCACCTGCCTCTACAACACAATTGTCGTTGAATGACAGACCTGAATTTCTGCTTGAGTTCACCTGAAGCATGCCATCTCCCTTAATGGTGGAACTGCTGCCCAGGGTCATGCCATTTTGGCCACTACTGATAGTGTTGTTGCCGGAAACATTTATTGTGAGACCTGCAACCGACGTTGATATACCCATTGAATTGCCGCAGGTGATTGTGGCATCGGTCATGCACAAAGTGTTGCTCAAAGGCAGGTACTGCACGAGGCCTTGCACACCGTCGATTTGAGACAAATTGCCAATGCACGCACCGCTCACTTGTGTTCCGGCAAGGCTCAGATTATAGATAGTCGAGTCGGTGTACTGAATGGTAATGTCGTCGATCAAGAGGTCGACGGTCTTTGAACCCGAAGTGCGATTGATGCGGAAGCGCACGGGTTGCTGGTCGAGTTTTAGGCGCCACGACATCTGAGTGGTGCTATTGGCCATGGCAGACTCAGAACCAAGACTTTTCCAGTTGGCTCCCCCGTCGGTAGAATAGTAGAGCTGAACCTTAGAGATTGTTGACGCTGTGTTGTGGGCCGTCATCGAGATTTTGAAAGGTTTGACATCGATGTCGCTGGTCATGGTGATGCCGCCTGGCATTTTGAGAGCAGCCGCAAAAGCCCCATTTGAATCAGTCGCCTTAGTGGCTTGAACAAAATTCCAAGTTGCGAAGTTGCCCAGTTGGTCGGTTGTGCCAGTATATCCATCGGTCATGTTTTCAAAGTCTTCGGTAACAATTCCAGGATCTACATTAACCACAGTGTTGAAAGTGATGGCGCCGCCGGTTTCGGTTATGTCGCTGAGTCCATACTGGCACGCTTGGCCCTCCCATGTGAGAAGAGCAGGATCGGTGACCGAATTAATTGTGGAGGCGCCTGTGCTTCCGGGGAAAGGAACTTCGTTGCCGTTAGAGCGCACCAGCTCATAATAGTTGTGTGCGGGGTCGGAATTCACATTGTTGCTCCACCAGGCCTGGGGATTGCTGTTGTCCACACGGGTAATGACCAAGCCGTGTCCGGGCAGGGCGGCATCCCATTTGCTTAGTTGGCGGTTCTCAAAGAGAAAATATTCATCGGGGTTTGAAGTGCTCATTTTGTAGCCAGTGTTGCTGACGTTGATGGCAGTGAGGCTTTTAGCTCCGAGCGTTAACTCTTGTGGCTCGCTGGCGAAGCCCAGCTCCCATCGTTCCCACAGGCTGTAACCCACTGGTGTGCGGCCATAGTTACTGTGGCTGCCGCCAGCCATCACGTCCCAGTCGCCTGGATGGTTGCTCTCGCCCCCACTACCTTGATAATCGGTGTCGTAGAGGTCGGGTAGACCCATCACATGCCCAAACTCATGGCAGATGGTGCCAATGGCATTAGGCATGGTGTAGCCATAGCTCTCCCAACCATAAATCTCGCAGGACGAAGCATAGCGGCCCATGTGTTTGCCGTCATACTCAAGATAGTACCATCCAGCATCTTGCGACCATCCGTAGAGGTAGCTCATGTGAGGCCAGAGGTAGCCACTGTTGTTGCCACTGTAGCTCGATGAGAAGCCAGCCACCATGAAGAATACCATGTCGATTTCTCCATTGTCGTCGGCATCGTATTGCGAGAAATCGACCTCGCTGTCGACGGCATTGAGTGCGTCTTGGAAAATTTCGCGTGCTTGGTCATTGCCTTCGTAGCACGAGTAGTCGAGATTGACCGGTCCCACGATGTCGAACATAGGGTCGAATTGCCCCATTGAGTTGTCGAAGTAATAGTCGCGCACACTTCCGGTGCATGGCTGGAAGCTGCCATTGTGATAAAAACCATTATAGTTTTTAGTGTTGCACAGTTGGTCGTAGAATGAATTAGGGTTGCTCATCTGAAACAGCTTGTCGTTGAAGTTGATCAGGATGATGAGTCCCCTGAACTTGCTATAGTCGATGACCGCCTCTTTGGTTCCAACGTGGTTCTTCTTGTCGCGCTCGTTGCGAGCTTTAAGGGCTGAGTTGGTCATGGTTTCGTCGGCAAGAAAGCGTGGTGTGGCGGCAAGCAGCTGCCGCTCAACGGCGCTGCGTGCCTGGGGGTCGTGAGCCAGGATGCCTGTCGAAGCAAGCCTGTTTCCATTTTTAGTGGCATATTCCCAGCGCCCGTTTACATTCACAATCGTGAATCCATCGGTTGTGGTGTTGAAGTGATAAAACTCATCGCCCACGAGTTTGAGCATGAGCGTGGTTCCGTCGGGCTGAGTTATGCTGACTGGAGTAGGGTTGGCAGGCTCAGCACTTGCTGTGATGACAAGCGTGATGGCCATGAGAAACAAGATGATTTTTTTCATGTTTTATAGAAAAATAAAAATGTGTATTTATTAATTTTGTGGCAAAGGTAAATAAAAAATGACAAGACTATGCAAAAAATCTGCATAGTCTTGTTCGATACATTGTTTTTTACAGAAAAATGTCTATTTCTTCTTAATAGACTTGAGCATTGGCATGATGAGCTCTTCGACCTGCTCGGCCTTGCTCAGGGGATATTCAAATTTCCCCGCCACTCCAGCTTTCTCATCAATGAAAACGCTGAATTGGGTTTGAGCTTTGTCGTCTTTGACAAACTTCATAGTCATGATGTTTCCATCAATCTTTGGCGCCTGAGGGGTGTAGTCTTTGTTTACAATCTTCAGGTTATCGCTGTATTTGCCAAAATCTTCAGGCTTGCAGGGCATTTCGCCAAATGTGGCATCCATCTTCACGTCGCCATCCTTGTTTGTGGCGTTAATGGTGTTGTCGCTTTTGTAAGTTTCCTTCACAAGAATCTCGGGATAAGTCATGGTGAAGTTGGCTCCCACAAATTCGTTGCTCTTGCCAGTTGCGCCTTGCTGTTGGTTGCTGGTAGCGGCACTGCCGCTTGCTTTCTCGCCACTGCCGCTGCACGAAGTGAGTGTGAAGGCGGCAATTGCCATAATCAATAAGAATAATTTTTTCATAAAACAATAAATAATTAAGTGTTTAATTTTTAATTAAGAAGTTATGTTGGTTTTAGCGTGAGTTCGACAAAAATAACTATTTGGTAATCAACTCTCCCTCAAACTTAGAGGGGAGTTGCTATCATGATGGTTTTCAGTAAAGCAATTTGTCGAACTCACGTTATTATTGTTAGTTGAGTACTTTGCATTGCTGGCGTTAGTTGCCCAGCATGATATTATAGATGATGGTGACGTCGACTGCTGTGATCTTGCCGTCGCCGTCTTGATCGCCATTAACCAGAGAGCTATCGTCGCTATTGAGCAGGTAGTTGTAGAGTGCGGTGATATCAACACTTGTCACTACCCCGTCGCCGTTGACGTCGCCTGGTATTGGTGGCTGTGGGGTGTTGCCACCTTGTGAGGCTGCTACACCATAGGCTGCTATGCCCTCAACGGCAAAGGTGATAACTGGTGGAACCGATGCATCGGCTGGTGCAGCGTCGATCATCTTGATGCCTGTGTGGTGCAGAGGATTGGTGGCGTCATATTCCACCATGCCAGGCAGTGCTGTGCCACCCTCGCTTGAGATGTAGGCCCAGTAGATGTGAGAACCGTCGCCAGTTATCTGAGTAATGCCTGTGACCTCATCGCCACCACCTTCTTGCAGAATGGGGGAGTTGTCGATGAGCATGGCATCATTCTTGATTGTAGCCATTTCCTGTTTTGCCTCGAGCGTAGCCAGTGGTATGCGATAGAGGCCGGGAGTGCTGTTGTCGACATTGTCTTTCTGAACGAAGAGATAGACATATCCGTTGGCCTCATCGAGGTAGAAACTTGTCATCTGCACGTTGTTGAAGTAAACGGGCAACTGCTTGTCGGGGTGTTGGTCGCCAGTTCCGTCGCTATATAGCATGCTCTTGTCGAAGCGGAATATTCCCTGGCCGTTATATTTCTTGGCCACCCAGTAAACGTTGTTGCGAGTGGTTCCGTCGGCTGCAATCACATCGGTAGCTCGCATGGTCATGCCAGCGCCGATTGCGCCATAGGATATCTTGTCATTATAGTAAGGTAGCCAGTTGTTCTGCATGAAAAATGGTTGTGAGCCATAGAGTCCCACGGTGTCGGCGCTCATCTCGTGAATGCCCACGTTGCGGTCGGCAATGTATATTTTGTTGTCAATCTCGCTGATATACATTGAGAAAGGATCTTCAAATGCCTTGTATCCAACGTTGTTGAGCACGGTGACTCGATACCACATGCCATCGGTGTTGTTCACGTAGAAGAGCTCGCCATCGCCGCCGCTGGCCTGAGCATCGGCATCTTCGTAGCGGAAGTTATGGCCTGCAGTGGCAACATACACACGCTCTTTGTAGAGCTGGATGTTAAATGCATGCTCGCCAGTCTTGAACTCGGTGTCGATTATCTCACCTTCATTATTCTTATACATGAGGCGTCCGTCCTTAGTGGCGAAATAGAGGCCTGTAGGGCAACCCAGGGTGGTGCCTTCGCCAGTGATTGAAGCATCGCCCTCGATGTTGAGATATTGCCACTGGCTGGCGGCCTCGTAACTCTCAACCGAGCTTGCAGCTACCTGGCAAACAACGTTGCTCTGGCTTGGCTCAAACACGCCAGCTCCCAGCACTGGTGGAGTGACGTTGAGCACTCGCAGGCTCTCGATGGTGGCTGGCACCGCGCCTTTTTCCATGTAGTTGATGTGCGAGCCCAGCTCCATGTGCTTGAGTGCGGTGCATCCGGCGAATGCGTCCTGGAAGATATTGGTCACGGTACTCGATATGTTCACTGTGGTGAGCTTAGTGCAGTTGGCACACAAACTCTGAGGAATCTCGCGTGCACCCTCTTCGGTGTTTAATGTCTCGAGGTCGCTCTCAAGAAATGCGTTGGCATTGACGGTCATACCTTTTTTATAGGTAAATTCCTTGATGGCGGCACGGTAGAAACCATAGTTGCCAATCTCGCTCAGTGCAGGGAGGCTTACGTTGGTGTAGGGCGAGAATGCCAGTCCATAGTTGTCGATAGTTTCGATGGTGCTATTGTTGATTGTTGTACCTATATCACCCTCATGGGCTGTGACAATGAGGCGAGTGTTGGCCGCATTGGTCAGAATGCCGTTGTTCACTGCAAAAGCGCTGTTGCCGTTTGCAAGCTCAATCGAGGCAAGTTGCTCGATAGGTCCAAATGCCGCATTGCCTATTGTTGCAATAGTTGATGGCAACTTGATGCCAGTGATGGCACTGGCTCCAGCAAATGCGCTACTGCCAATTGAGGTGACTCCCTCGGGAATCTCAATCTCGCCCGTGAGTCCACTGCCCAGAAATGCGGTAGTGCCTATGGCGGTGAGAGTGGCAGGGAAATCAAAGCTCTTGAGAGATATTGTCCCGTTAAATGCGCTCTGATTGATAGCTGTTATGTTGCCCAGAAAGCTCACGCTCTCAAGACTTGAGCAGTTGTAGAACAAACTGTTGGGCACAGCTGTCACACATGCCGGTAACTCTATGCGCTTGAGGCTTGTGCAACTCTGAAACGCTCCAGTGCCGATGGATGCCATGATATTTCCATCTTCGAATTCCACCTCTTCAATTCCTGAACAACGGATGAAGAAATCGTTGGGAATATTGGTGAATTCACCTCCCATTACCACTCTCTTAATTGTGGTATAGTCGTGGAACGGTTGCAGATTGTAGGCATAGTCGCCTGTATTGAGTTCGCGCTCAATAATCAGCGTGTCGAGGGGTGGCCACTCGGCACTTGTGGCACCAAATGCATTTTTGTTGAACTGGAATGGAGTGCTGGTGCCGCTTGCTCTGATAGTGAGTTTTTTGATTCCCGAACCAGAGAACTGGTTAGAGATTAGTTTGTCGTTTACCGCGGCTGGAATGAATGCCTCTGTAACGTTGGGGCAGTCCCAAATGATGCCGCTGCCCAGTTTTGTGGCAGTCTCGGTCACCGGATAGTTTGTCAGGCTTGTGCAGCCTCTGAAACAGTTGTTGCCAAATTTCACGCAAGTGGCAGGCAGGTGTATTTCCTTTATGAGAGCGCAGCCTACGAATGCATTGGCGTCGACAGCCACCACGGTGTAGGTGACGCCATCATGCTCAAAAGTCTCGGGAATGCTGACGATGTTGTTTTCGTCGCCAGTGTAGAACAGGCTGTCTTTGACAGTTACACCATTTTCTTGGTGAGAAGTGATAGTGTACTTAGTGAGTGTTGCATTAGTGCCTGTGGTTGACCAGTTGTAGCCAAGTGCCTCGAATTTGGCTGCTTGAGCTTCACCGCAAGTCACGACCATCATAATAGTAACCATGATGACGTGCAACCATGATAGTAGAGTAATGTTTTTGTTCATAAGTTTTAGAGTTATTTTGATGGTTAATATTGTGTTTTTAATTCTCTGTAAATCAAGTGATTGATATTAGTAAGTGATGTTAATATTATCTTGATGATTATAGTTTGAAATTTTTAATCTTACAAATTTATAAAAAATCACTACATTTTTAAAAAAAACGCATAGAAAAATCAAAAAAAAGTTATAAACAAGTCATTTGCTGCATAAAATGATAGTAAAACCTTTAATGCAACTTTTGATTAAACAGTGGGCAGGCTAATACCATCGAGCTGGCGGTAGAGGTTGAGGGCATAGACGTCGGTCATTGCGCTAATGTGGTCGAGCACGCCCTGAATTTTTTCGAATAGGGTAGAGGCGTGAACGTCATACTGCTGCGGGAACTTGTTGAGCAGCAGTTGCGAGTAGTTACTGTCGGGATTAAGCACTGCTTGAGTGAGTTTTTCGAGCAGCAGATTAATGATGCGAATTCCCGCGAGGTCTACGTCTACCACATATCCAGCCCGATATAACTTTTTGTAAGCAAGGTCGCTGCATCGCTTGTAGCCTTGCTTTGGCAATGTTGATATGTTGTCGATTAGGCTACCACTGAACCGTCCCTCCATAATTTCATCTTCATGCTCTACAAAGGCTTTGGCACACTCCTTCACAAGCAGTCCCACAACGCATGAACGCAGATACACTATTTTTTCATTTGGGTCGGCTACACCCTCCATCATCAGCCGCATGTGCTCTTTGCGCTCTTCGTCAAAGAGGCTCATGAGCAAGTTGATGGTCTCGTGGGTTGAGATGAGTTTGAGTTTGTGTCCGTCTTCAATGTCCATCACTTGGTAGCAAATGTCGTCGGCTGCCTCAACCACATAGACCAGCGGATGCCTACAATACCTTTCCTCCTCAAGCTTGATCATGCCCAAAGCAGTTGCAATTTGCTCGAATGTCTCTTTCTCGGTAGTGAAGAATCCGAATTTGCCTTTCTCACCTGCATGGCTCGACGAGTAAGGATATTTCACTATTGAAGCAAGAGTGGAGTAGGTCATTGCAAAGCCCCCTGGGCGGCGACCTTTGAACTGGTGAACAAGAGTGCGGAATGAGTTGGCATTGCCTTCGAAGTGAGTTAAGTCGGCCCACTGTTGTGGAGTGAGATGATCTTTGAACACCTTGCCCTTGCCCTTGGAGAAAAACTCGCCTATTGTTTTTTCGCCTGAGTGACCAAAAGGTGGATTGCCCAGGTCGTGGGCAAGACAAGCAGCGGCAACAATCTCACCCATGTTCCACAGCCGATCACGCCAGGGCTCATTATGGTGTCTCTCGTGAAGGCAAATGGCAATTTCGCCAGCAAGCGAACGCCCCACGCACGACACCTCGAGGCTGTGGGTGAGCCTGTTGTGGACGAAAATGCTGCCTGGCAACGGGAACACCTGCGTCTTGTTCTGCAAGCGGCGAAATGGTGAAGAGAATATTAGCCGGTCGTAGTCGCGTTCAAAGTCGCTTCGCACGCCCTCTTTTTTGCGTTTGTAATCCTCCTGCCCCAAACGGGTGTCGCAAATTAGTTGCTCCCAGTTCATTCTTGTTGCCATAGTAGTGATGTTTTTGATTTAGAGTGCAAAATTACTTATTTATTTTGAAATTATTGTTCCGTTTCTCAATAATTGATTATCTTTGTCACTGAAAATTAAAATAGGAAATAATCAATCAGATTAAAAATATGAAAAATGCTAAATTATTGTTGCGTCATGCATTTATTCTTGATGTGTTGTGCTTGGCGTTGTGTTGTGTACTGCTTTACTTAGGTACAAACGATAAAATACCAACTTGGGCGCTTGCTACTGGGGCTCTAATAGCACTGGTGGCTATGTGTGCCTCGATTTGGTTATTTGTCAAGGCTCGAAAGATTGACCGTGAGGAGAGCCGGCGCATCGAACGTGAAATCCTTGACAATGCTTCTAAGGTAGACGCAGTCGACAAAGCTATTGAGGATGGTGACTTGCAAGACACTGATGATGCCGATTCCCAAGACGATTATAAAAACGAAGACGAACAATGATGCGATTTATTTCTTGGAATGTTAATGGCTTGCGGGCAATAGTGGGAAAAGGCTTTGTTGAGACTTTCAAGGCTCTCGATGCTGACTTCTTTTGCTTACAGGAGACTAAGATGCAGGCAGGGCAACTCGAATTGGAACTTGAAGGCTACAATAGCTATTGGAATTTTGCCGACAAGAAAGGCTATTCGGGAACTGCCATATACACTCGCTGCGAACCTCTAAGTGTCAACTTGGGCATTGGAATAGATGAACATGACCACGAGGGTCGGGTAATCACTCTCGAGATGAAAGATTTCTACCTTGTGAACGTTTATGTTCCCAATAGCCAGGATGGATTGCGGCGGCTGGAATACCGCATGCGCTGGGAGAACGACTTCAGAGCCTACTTGCTAGGGCTCAACAAGCGTAAACCTGTGATAGTGTGTGGCGACTTAAATGTCGCACATCAGGAAATTGATCTTAAGAATCCCAAGAGCAATCGCAAGAATGCCGGATTCACCGACGAAGAACGAGAGAAGATGACAACGCTTCTTGATGCTGGGTTTACCGATAGCTGGCGTTTTTTCAATCCCGACTTGGAAGGTGTGTACTCGTGGTGGAGCTACCGTTTCAAAGCTCGAGAAAAGAATGCCGGTTGGCGCATCGATTACTTTTTGGTGAGCAATGATGTGCGCGAGAAGATGGTTGACGCTAAAATTCACACCCAGATAATGGGTAGCGACCATTGTCCGGTGGAACTGGATATTGATTTTTAAGATAAATGCTATAAACTCCAGAATAATTCAAACAGGAATATGAAATTTGACTTGAGTTCACACATTAAGCTTGAGCAAGTATCCAAACGATACTACAAGCCCGAGAGCGAGATGGAGCTTATCTCGCTGACACGATATGAAAAGGTCCCTACATGTGTGGTTGAGACCTCTCAAGAGGGAGCTCACTGGGCAGCGCAAGAGATAGCAATGACTATTGAACAGTGCGTGAGAGAGAAAGGACGATGCGTGATGGGGCTTGGGGCCGGACGTTGCGCCATGGACGTCTATGGCGAACTGGTGAAATTGTATTTTGCCGATAAAGTGAGCTTTACTAACGTGATAGTCTTCAACATGACCGAGTTGGGCCTTGGTGTTCCCATCGATGATGGCCAGAGCACTCTTAAACGGCTTAGTGATGGCTTTCTCAACAAGGTTGACATCGCCCCCGAGAATGTGCACACTTTCAGCACCGATGCCACTAAAGAAAATGTGTTCAAGTTGTGCAAGGCCTATGAGACCGAGATTGACGAGTATGGAGGTCTCGACCTGGTGGTGTGTGAGCTCACTAAGAATGGAGGTCTTGCATTTAACGAGGCAGGCTCAACAAGCATGTCGGCATGTCGGTTGGTGTCGCTCACAGGTGAAACACGCACTCGCATTGCCGACAGCTACCAGTGTGAACGATCGCCCAAAACAGCTGTTACATTAGGCATAAGCAATATACTCAATGCTCGTCGAGTGATTAGCACCGCATGGGGCGAGGGTAGCGCTAAAGCTGTGTTCAATACGATAGAGGGTAAGATTACTGACCAGTATCCAGCATCGTTCTTGCAGTTGCACCACAATGTACAACTCGTGATTGACCTTGAAGCGGCATCTGCACTCACTCGCATCAACTATCCTTGGAAGGTGACGTCGTGTGAGTGGAATCGCACCTTGTTGCGTCGAGCGCTTGTGTGGCTGAGTGAGCAGACAGCAAAGCCCATCCTTAAACTAACTAATAAGGACTATAACGACTATGGCTTGAGCGAACTGGTGGCTGTGTATGGTTCAGGATATAATGTGAACATACAAATCTTCAACGATATTCAGCACACCATCACAGGCTGGCCTGGTGGCAAACCCAAGGCTGACGATACCCACCGGCCTGAACGTGCAGAGCCCTATCCCAAGCGCATTCTGGCTTTCAGCCCACATCCCGATGATGTGATTTTGGCAATGGGTGGCACTTTGCGGCGACTTGCCGAGCAAGGCCATGAGGTGCATGTTGCATTTCAAACATCGGGCGATGTGATGGTTAGCGACGAAGACCTGAAAAGATATATGATGGTGGCCGCTCATGTGGCTCAGCGCAATGGTTATTATCATGACAGCCAGCGCGAGGTCTTTGAAAAGATTTTAAAATCGCTAACCAGCAAGAATCCTGGTGACCCCGACGTTGATGAGGCTCGTGCATATAAAGGGGAAATTTTTGTGTGCGAAGGCATTACAAGTTGTAACTATTTGGGTATTAAGGAGGAAAATGTTCATGAGTTGTCGCTTCCGTTCTATGTTAACACACCTAATGGCAAGGGACGCATTAGCGATGCCGATGTTCAACCCGTCAAGGAACTGATCGAGCGCATTCAGCCGCATCAAATCTTCTTTGCCGACGACTTGAGCGACCCTTATGGCACTCATGAGCCGGCTGCCAATGTGGTGCTTGCTGCCATTGATGAACTCAAGGACGAGCCTTACATGCATCAATGCCGCGTGTGGATGTATCGTGGACTGTGGGGTGAGTGGGACATCGACCACATTGAGATGGCAGTACCCATGAGTCCTGAGGAGTTCCAGTACAAGCGTGACGCCATTCTCAAGCATCAGTCACAGGTTCATGATGCTCCGTTCATCGACCCCGACGACGAGGACCTTAACTGGCAACGCTCACTAAGGCGCAATCAAGAAACCGCTGCGCTCTATAGCCGCTTAGGTCTGGCAAGCTATGAGGCAATGGAAACATTTATTCAGTATCACCCCCGTTACTTCGATGAGGATTGATGTTGAGGAGGCTAAATGTTGATGTTTAATTGTTGCTGTTGCGGTTTAACCCAAATCGGACTTTAAGGGACAATTGATCAGGAACACCTTGCTTGTTGCACGTGTGATAGCTGTGTAGAGCCATCGCATGAAGTCGAGTGAGCTTAATGCATCGGGCATGATGCTGCCCATGTCGATAAAGACGTTTTTCCATTGCCCACCTTGCGACTTGTGGCACGTTACGGCATAGGCAAACTTAACCTGCAATGCGTTGAAATACTGATGCTCCTTCATCTGCCTATAGCGCTCACGCTTGTCGCCAGTGCACTCGTCGAGGACCTGGCTGTAAAGTTGCTGACTTTGCGACAAGGTAAGGGCCGGGGTGTCGCTCATCAGGCTGTCGATAATGATTTTTACATCAAGCTCAATATTGTCATGGTCGGGTAGCTCGACTGTGACATTGGCAAACCTTAACCCATAGGCACTCTCTATGTCGCCCCACACTCGTTTCACACGCATCAAGTCGCCATTAGCAATGAAGTCGAGTCGGTCAAAGTCCTTTGTCCAGTAGTAGTTGTTTTTAGCCACAATGAGCATATCGCCAGAGGATAGCAACTCCTCGCGGTAAAGAATTGTGTTGCGCACACCATTGTTGAAAAGCGACGCACGCTTGTTGCTACGCGTGATGATAATTGTTTGGTCGATGCCGTCTCTGTCATAGCAGTCACTGATTGTCTCGAGAAGAAACTCTCCATTTATTGCCTCGATGTCATGATACTGCTCAAGCTTGAGCGATGGTACCACAAGATTGTTACTACTGGCGATGTTGCGCAAGATTGTTGCATTGACCAGAATGCCTGAATCGGCAGCCTGCCTTGCTATTAGCTTGAGGTGAACACAGTAAGGGTCAAGAGCAAAACTTTTCATGACATCGACCTGCAGCGCAGGACTTTGCATCTGTCCCACAGGAGGCAACTGAGCATCATCGCCCATTAGCACGAGTTTGCATCTATGCCCGCTATAGACATAGTGAACCAGGTCGTCGAGCAGCCGTCCAGTTCCAAAGATAGAACCCTCATTGCTGTTATTGGCAATCATCGATGCCTCGTCAACAATGAAAAGTGTGTCGGTATGTTTGTTCTCGGCAAGGCCAAACCCTGTACTCAGATAACTATCTTGACGATAAATCTTGCGGTGGATGGTGAAAGCGTTGCGCTGTGAATAGGCACTAAACACCTGAGCTGCGCGTCCAGTAGGAGCCAGCAGTACCACCTTTTTGCCCTTGATGGTGAGAGCTTTGACAATAGCTCCCATGAGCGACGTTTTTCCAGTTCCTGCATAACCGTTAAGCAAGAACACACTGCGGTCGCTGCCATGGAACAAGAAATGCGCAAACGCAGCGAAAGCCTCAACTTGCTCATGATTGGGTTCATAGTGGAGCAAGTCGAGAACCTGAAGGTAAAAATCTTTTATGACTTGTTCCTCAATATTCGCTGTGAGAGGTGACTGATTAGTGTTTTTTGCATTCATTGGGTACAAATTTAGCAACAAATTCTGTAATATCAAGAAAAAATAACTATCTTTGCACCGTTTTTCAGCAATAGGAGTGGTGCTCGAGTGGCTGAAGAGGCACGCCTGGAAAGCGTGTAACCGTCACAAGCGGTTCCCGAGTTCGAATCTCGGTCACTCCGCAGCAATGAGGAAAATGTCAGGTGGGGTCAATGCCCTGCCTGAGTTTTTTTTGTGAAAAATGCAATTAAAATGGGTTGTGTGATACACTACGTTGATTTTTATGACTAATTTTGCACACGAAATTAATATAGGAATTAGGTAAAAGCGTAAAATAAATTACATCAGAAATGGGAAAAATAAATAAGCATGCACTCATTCAGGTGAAGGACTACTTCATGATAACTGTGGGACTATTGTCTTACTGTTTTGGCTACTCGGCCTTTGTGCTGCCTGAGAAAGTGGTGACAGGTGGCGTTACGGGTTTGGCATCGTTGCTCTACTTTGGGTTAGGGTGGAACGTTGCAATTACATTTTATGTAATCAATGCTATACTGCTCGCTATCGCTTTCAAGACTGTGGGAAATCAGTTTGTCATTCGCACCGTGATTGGCGCCACAATAGCGACCTTGCTGCTTGGTGTGATGGTTCCTCTGTTCAAGGAGCCCATTGTAGCTCAGCAGACGTTCATGAATGTGATAATCGGCGCTGTGTTGTGCGGAATGGGCTTGGGTATTGTGTTCACCCATAATGGCAGCTCGGCAGGCACCGACATTATTGCTGCTATGGTGAGCAAGCACAGCAACATCTCGTTTGGCCGCACAATGATTTATGTTGACATGCTCATAATCAGTTCGAGCTACATAATCTTTGGCACACTTGATAAGATTGTTTATGGTCTTATTTTTATGTTTATCAGTTCGATTGCAGCCGATATGGTGATTGACAGTAACCGCCAGAGTGTGCAATTCATGATATTCTCCAAGAAGTGGAAGGAGATTTCTAATGCTATCACTCATGAGGCCCACCGTGGCTGTACTGTGCTTCACGGAACTGGGGGCTATACCCACAAAGAAACCACAATCCTGCTTGTGATGGCTCGCAACTATGAGAGTATGCACATCTTCCGCATCATCAAGGCCATAGATCCCGACGCCTTTGTCTCGCAAGCCAAAGTTAAGGGTGTGTATGGCGAGGGCTTTGACCATGTGAAAGTGAACTTGAATAAAAAAGATGCAGCCAAGATTGCCGAGAATGCTTTGAACGAAGAATCAACAACAGAACAGTGCAAATAATATTTATTTGCTGCGATTTGGCACATAATTTGCATTGACTATTGAAAATAGTTGCTGAATTATTTGGTGAAAATAAAATAAAATCAGTAATTTTGCAGCTGTTTACGATACTAACTATTAATTTTTACTTAACTAATTTAAATTTTTCAACTATGGCATACGTAATTAGTGACGACTGTGTAGCATGTGGAACTTGCATGGATATGTGTCCAACTGGCGCTATCAGCGAGGGTGACATCTATGTAATTGACGCAGATACTTGCATCAGCTGCGGTTCTTGCGCTGAGGCTTGTCCCAACGAGGCAATTAGCGAAGGCTAAAAAGCTGCTGTTAACAAAAAAACACGGCATCACAACCATGAGTGGTTGTGGTGCCGCTTGTTTATTGGCACTTGATGTTCTTTCATTGACTCTCTTGCTTTGTTATTATTGCGACCGATTGGAGATTGGAACGAAAAAATTTTTGTTTAGTATTGCCAATGAATCCTACAATTATTAATTTTGCCACATGAAATCCATAAAATCAGAGCATACATCAAGAAAACTAAAGAACCCAGTGATGTGGTTTGCCGTGCTGGCAGCAGGATGTATCATAACTCAACTCCTTGCTGTTGAATATCATTTCAACAAGATTGTTGATCCTGATTGGTTGAAACACTTGAGCCTGTCGGAGCTTGGACATCTTGTGGCAAACAATATTGCTGATGCGTCGCTGTTGCTGCTGCCCCTTGTGGCTTTAAAGGCACGATGGCGCAAGTGGTGGTGGATAGTGATGTGGCCTTTCACGCTGTGGTGCCTGGCGCAATTGCTTTACATGCCCAGCTATCGTGACTTGATGCCCATCTCGTCGCTGCTATTGCTTGACAATGCGGGCGACACACTTGCCAGGAGCACAGTTGGCGCTCTGAGGCTTGCCGACCTTGAAGTGGTGCTGCCACCTGTTATATTATATATTGTGTATCGCATCTGGTTTAAGAAGCCGATGGAACTTACCACCCACAGTGCACTCAAGCGTGTGGGGCTTGTGCTGCTGTGCTTATCGACATTTGCAGGCATCAGGTTGGGATTGAGTGCGCTACATTACCATGCCGACAAAGAGTGTAACAGCTATCGTCAACAACTCGTCAACGACTATTGCGTGTTGTGGACTCGTCATGGCGACTATCTGAACCAGAACGGAGCGTTGCCCTACATATTCTATGGCATAGCAACCTCGATTGACGACCGCACCACACTCACCGAGTCGCAAAAGAAAGAGGTGGTGAGTTTCCTTAATGAGCAGCCACAATACACCGATAGTGACTATGCTACCGCGCAGGGCAAGAATGTGATTCTGCTTGTGGTAGAGTCGCTCAACTCGTGGGCAATAGGTCTTGAGATTGATGGGCGCGAGGTGACGCCAACCCTCAATGCGCTGAGCCGCGACACTGTTAATAACCTGGTCTCGCTCAAGATGAAGTCGCAGGTCAAGAATGGACGTTCGAGCGATGGCATTTTCATGTACAATACTGGTTTGCTGCCGCTGACGGTTCAGGCTGTTGCCAACACCTATGGCAACGTTCCCTATCCATCGCTTGCAAAGTCGCTGGGTGGATATGACTGCTTGTATGCATGCTGCGACGAGCCCACTTTGTGGAACGTGAGCACCACAGCACGAACTTATGGTTATAGCGACTTCTATGGAAAAGAACAAATCAGGGAAATGGTTAACAAGAATGGCTATCTCCTTGACAAGGCATTGCTTGATGAGGTTTCGGAGCTAATTCCACATCGCAAGAGTCCTTTCCTTGCATTGGTGGCAACAGCAGGGATGCACCATCCGTATAACTCCCCCTTGAAGCCAACCACATGGATTCAGTCAAGCGGTCGCTACACTCGCGCTGTGAGGTGCTACCTCGAGTGTGCCAATGCATTTGACACTGCATTGTCGCAGTTCTTAGACGACCTTAAGAGTAAGAATTTGTTTGACAATACAATGATAGTTATTGTTAGTGACCACAATGAAATGATTGATGATGCTCCAAATGGCAGGCCGTCGATTGACCGTGAAGGAGACAACTGTGTATTTATTGCCATTAACTCAGGTCAAAATGGATTGATAGAAGGGCCAATAGGGCAAATCGACATCTTCCCAACCTTGATGGACTTGCTCGGTCTTAACGAACACAAATGGAAAGGTCTTGGGTTGAGTGTGATGCGGAATGACATTTGCTCGGCTGCGGTATCGCCAAGTGTGGTTGCTGGTTCTTCGCCCATGCTTTTGCGTCAGCAGCAGGCATGGCGCATTAGCGACATGATTATCACGAGCCGGTGGTTTGAGCCTCGTGAATAATTATACCGATTGTTTTTTTTAATAATAAGTGTTCATGTTCTCTGAACTGTGGTGGTGTTGAGTGAAAAGAATATCATCAAGCATTCATAAAACTAACAAAAGCGGGTCTCACGACTCGCTTTTTGTTATTTCTGTCTTAATAAACCAAACTTATCACATTAGTAACTAAATGTATTTATATTTATGCTAAATAAATATCATGTTTCCAGTAAAATAAGTGCTGTGGTGCATTGTTGTTATGCAATAGCATCATAACACAATAAACTCGTGTCACAAGCACTCTCATGAGTAAATATTGATTGTTTAAATAGGATACATAATAAATTACAAATAAGGCAAATCAACTTTCACTCATAATTTCATGGGCAAAAGTATATATATTTTTTTAATTGGCAAAATTTTTATTGATTTTTTTTAGAAAAATATTCAAATTTTTGTAATTGTATTGTAATAAACGATTATTATTGCATATAATCACTTGCATTTTTGAATAAAATAGAGTAATTTTGAATTCGAAAAAAACTTCATTAGTATTACAGTCAATTAACACGAGATGGAAAGCAAAGATTGGAAAGCCATGCTTGGTGCGGCATTTAACATAGAGCCTGAATCGAGCAGTCAAGAAGTTGAAGAATCGTCGACTGAATCTCAAGTCTCTGCGCTTGAAGAGCAGGGTAAAAAGATGATAGATATCGTCCTCGACAAGAAGGGTCGTAATGGGAAGAAAGCTACTATAATAGCCAATTTGTGCTTGAGTGAAGAAAACTTGAGACAACTTAGTGCAGATCTAAAGAAAGCATGCAGCGTGGGTGGTTCGGCTCGTGGTGGAGAAATCCTTATTCAGGGAGATCAGAGGCAAAGAGTGCTCGACTACCTTAAAAGTAAAGGGTTCAAAGCTCGAATAATTTAATTAATTGAAGGCTAACGATATGTAATGGGCACCGGTGAATTAAATATTATAAGAGCCTCGGCAGGCTCGGGAAAAACTTATACACTTGCGAGGACTTATATTACCAACCTGATAGGTGTTCCTGTGCAAGATGATAGTGGCAGTGAGCAGCGCTACAAGTTGCGTGAGCGGTATGATTATCAGAACCACATTCTGGCTATCACGTTTACCAATAAGGCCACCAATGAAATGAAGCAGCGCATCATCACACAACTTTATGCATTGAGCAAAGGTGAGGGCGACTATATAGATTATTTCAAGAGTCACTTTGTTTATGATAGTTTTGAGCAAGTGATAGAAGCTGCTCGCAAGTCGCTGTGTGATATTTTGTTCCATTATGGTAGCTTTAATGTGTCGACCATTGATTCCTTTTTCCAGACCATCTTGCGCAACTTTGCCCGTGAGCTTGATCGAGATTATAACTATGAGTTGCAGCTTGATGAAGAATATGCCACACAAGTCGCTGTTCACGACTTCATGCTTGATCTTGGAGGTGACAATGCTCGTCAGAAGGCAATTGACAACTGGGTAAAAGAGTATATAATTAACAATATTTCCCAGAATAAGACGTGGGATTTCTTTGGTAACTCTGAGAATTTAGAGAAGTTTGCAAGTAATATCTATAAGGAATTCTTCAGAGATCATCATGACGAGATTGTGAAGTATCTCGAGGACATAGGAAATGGAAAGAATCTGTCGCGAATAGCCCAATTTAAAAAGGCGGTCATCAGATTGCAAAATTTTCATGATGGACAATTTAAAAATAGTTCCACACTTTATAAAGCATTCTTCGACTCAAAAGGACTGCCCGAGGAGAGTATGAAGAAAAATGCTGTTTTGAGCATTTATCGCGGTGAGATCGACAAGGTGTCGGACAAAAGTATCAATACCACTTTGCGCAGTTATGCATTGAGTGAAACGTCGCTTGTGGACAAGATTTTACTCAAAGCCTATCAGCGGCAGGTTGATTTAAGCGATTGCTCCGAATTTCAAAAGCTTGTCACAGCAACCATTCATCATTGGGACATGATGCAGTTTTATAAGAGCGTGCATGACAACCTGTGGAACCTGGGTCTGCTCGGAAAAATCGATGAAAAGCTTGAGCAATATCGCAAGGACACTAATAGCATTCTTATTGCTGATACTAACGATCTTATTTCAAGAGTGCTGCAGTGTGGCGCAACATTCATCTATGAGCATGCAGGTACAAAGTTTCACAACTACATGATTGATGAGTTTCAAGATACCAGCCGCAAGCAATATGAGAATTTCACTCCATTGCTAAAGGAGAGTTGCGACACTGGCAACAGCAATCTCATCATTGGAGATGAGAAGCAGTCGATTTACCGTTTTCGCAATAGCGACCCGAGCTTGCTTCGAGATGAGGTTGAGGTCGATTTCAGACGATTTGCCCACAGCAGTCCTCTTGAAACAAACTATCGAAGCCTACCCTCAATTGTGAGATTTAACAATGCAGTGTTTGAAAGAATCATCAATTACTTCTGTCATGATGAAAGCCAATATCCATCGTTGAAGAAGACTTACCAGAACATTAAGCAGCAAGTCAATAGTGAAGGCGACGATGGCTTAGTGAGATTTAATTTTGTTACACCCGATGGATCGGCGAGCCAGTTGCGAGAAATGATAATCAAGTGCTTGCCGTCCTATATTAACTGCTTGCGTTCAAGGGGCTTCGAGATGAGCGATATTGCTATTTTGGTCAACAGAAACGATGAGGGCAATGATATCGTTGAGCATATTTTGCAATATAATGAGCAGCTGCCCAGCGACGATGACCCTCGTCACATCAATGTGGTTTCGAGTGAGTCGTTGCTTCTCAAGAATTCCCCATCGGTGAGACTCATCATTAGCATGCTTTACTTTCTTGAGGCCACTCAGAATCTCGTGTTGCCGGCGCCGCAAGAATCCGATCATGAGGAGTTGATTAATCGTTTCCTTGACCGACGCATCTCACTACAAAAACACTATAAAGTGCTGCATGACTTCCAGAGCAGGATGCAGAATGCAAGCCTTGATGTTGACCCAGGAGAGGTGTTGCTCGAATGTTTCGATAATGAAATGTCTAATGAGAGTAAAAGCAGTGCCGAGAAAGTGGCTATCTACTCAAGTGTTGCACAGGGCGTGATGCCCGATAAGAATAATCAGTTAACCAGTTTGGCCAACATCGTTGATAATATTATATCAAAATATGTGCTTCCGAAAGATGGCGGTAAGTCATCTCGCAGTATAGAGAATTCCTTTATTCTGGCATTTGTCTCGCTTGTTCATGACTTCTGCAAGCAACGTAATGGAGGCACAATATGCGAATTTCTTGAATATTGGGAGAGTAAGAAAGATAAGCTTGCGGTTAGCTCGCCAGGCAATGGCGATGCCATCAATGTGATGACCATTCACAAGTCGAAGGGCCTGGAGTTCAAGTGCGTTATCATTCCATTTGCCGACTGGCAGCTTATAAAAGATGATAAGTTGTACTGGATAAGCCGTGAGGAGTGGATGGGATTGAACAACAGCGGCAAACCGATAGGGGAGAATGAGATCGATGATGAGGAAATGTTGCCTCCGCTCATCCCTGCCTCAACCACTAAGGTGTATAACACCTCGCTGTTTACAACACAGATCGACGCTGAGCGTGAGCGGTGTCTTATCGATAATATCAATAAACTGTACGTTGCATTCACTCGTCCGGTCGAAGAGCTTCATGTGTTTGCTGTTGATAATTCGGAAAAGCAAAAAATAAAAAAGATTGATGAGTCAGCGGTAAAAACTGTTAGTGAGCTAATATTAAAGGTCGTCCCGAATATTTCGGCCGATGGATTGCAATTTGCTTCATGTCCTCTTTCGGTTTTAGAGCCATGTGATAGTGTAGACGAATCTCAGTTGTGGGAGCAGATTTCATCGCTTCAATTGGGCGTGACCTCGAAAAGAGACGACTGTGTGGACGATGATGTCGCTGGCAAGTGGGGTAAAACCCTGCGAATGCCAAATTATAGATTTTGCAATAAGATCATGCCGGTTCGTGTGAAAGTGAACACAACCTCGGGCTATACCGATGAGGGCATTAGAATGCACACTATTTTCAGCACTATTAGGAGTATTGACGATGTGGACCGCGCGTTGCGATTTGCGGTGGTTAATGGCTTGTTTGATGGCAATAAATACTGGAAGCGTCAACAATTTGTGGAACTCGTCAATTCTATATCGACTGACGAATTGCTCGCTTCATGGTTTGATGCTAAAAATCAAGTTCTCAATGAACGCACAATTTCGTCCACTGTAAGAGAAGCCGATGGCACAATGTCGTTCAATCATTATCGCCCCGACAGAGTGGTGATTAGGCCCGGTGGTGACGTCTTAGTGATAGACTACAAGTTTGGCTATAAAAACGATAGCGAGACGATGGCTGCACACAGTGCGCGAGTGGCCAAGTATATGGAGCTGATGCAGCAAATCATGGGTAGTGGTCACTCAGTGAAGGGTTATCTGTGGTATGCCCGGCACAATAGCATCGTTGAAGTGCCGTTGCAGTAGTTACCGTAATTAGGTGTTGAGGATTTTGTCAACATCCTTCAATGTGTCGTAGTCGGTTTGGTCAACGTGCACTGGAGTTGCGCAGGCATATCCTCGTCGCAGCCAGTAGAGTTCGGTTCGGTCATCGTCGGGTGCCTCTTCCTCATAGTTTCCCAGCATCCAGTAGTAGTCCATACCGTGCACGTCGATGCGATGGTCCCACGTGTTGGTCCATCTGCCAGGCGATGCTATTGTTGTTTTGATGCCGTTGATGTGGTCATCTACTTTAGGCATGTTCACATTAAGGCAAATTCCATGTGGCAGACCCTTGCTGAGCACATTATTAATAGTCTGTCTTATCACTGGCAAACATGGCGTGAAATCCACATCCATATGATAGTCGTCATAGCTGAATGCGATGCTTGGTATGCCCTCGAGCACACCCTCAAGCGCTATGCCCATGGTGCCGCTGTATAGCACACTCGAGCCGTGATTAAGGCCGTGATTGATGCCCGAGAGCAGCAAGTCAACCTTGCGTCCCCCTGTGAGCACCCCAAGTCCAATTTTGGCGCAGTCGGCAGGCGTTCCGAGAACGGCATAGACGGCGAGCCCTTCTTGCTTCTGCATCTGGATGATTCTGAGAGGCTCGAATGTTGAAATTGATGAGCCTTTGCCACTCTGGTGATGCAATGGTGCAGCGACAATCACGTCGCCAAATTCCTGTGCCATCTCAATTAGAGTTTTTATACCCGGGAAGTTATAGCCATCGTCATTGCTGATGAAAATAAGAGGCTTATTAGTCTTGTCGTTCATTTCAAAAGATATATTAAATTATAGTTTCATGTATTTAAGTCTCAAACTGTTGAGGATGACCGACACACTCGACATCGCCATCAGTGCGGCAGCCCACATGGGCGTGATTTGGAAATTGATACCAAAGATATGAAGCAAACCTGCTGCCAGTGGCAAGCACAGTAAATTATAGATAAAGGCCCAGAATAGATTCTGCCAAATCATCTTCACCGTCTTGCGGCTGATTTCTACTGCGTGCGGCACGCTCATGAGGTCGTTGCCCATTAGGGTCACTTGTGCTACGTCGATGGCAACATCGGTTCCGGTGCCGATGGCAATGCTCACGTCGGCATGTGCCAGTGCTTGTGTGTCGTTAATGCCGTCGCCCATCATTGCCACCGTCTTGCCCTGAGCTTGCAGCAGTTTGACAAGGTTCTCCTTGTCGCCGGGCATCACTGAGCTCTGATAGTGGTTTATTCCAGCTTTCTGCGCCCAGTGTCTTACGGCTCGCTCATTGTCGCCACTTAGCATGTGCACCTCAATGCCCATGCCTTTCAGTGCCTCAATGGCATTGCGTGCATTGGGCTTAAGAGTCTCACGATCCTCAAGTGTCAGGTCGCTTGACTTGGTAAAGTCCACAATATCAGGGTTGGGGATGGTGATGGTTCCGGTCTTGTCGGTGACAATGGTGTTGACCTTGCGCAGTAGTTCGAGAGCTGTAGCATCCTTAATGAGAATTTGATGCTCTGCGGCCTTACCCATGCCCACCATTAGGGCTGTGGGGGTTGCCAGTCCCATGGCGCAGGGGCAAGCAACAACCAGCACCGCAACTGCCGAGGCAATGGCTTGCGGCATTGCTTGCATGCCTCCAACTATTATCCAAATTATGAATGTGAGCAAAGCTATAGCTGCCACTACTGGCACAAACACCGAGGCCGCCTTGTCGACAATGCGTTGCACTGGAGCCTTAGACCCTTGAGCTTGTTCCACCATGGCTATGATTTGGGCTAAAGCAGTTTCTTCGCCCACTTGCCGCGCACGCATTCTGAGTCGGCCCTGGCTTGGGATAGTGCCTGCCAGCACCTTGTCGGCCTGTCGTTTTGCTGCAGGTGTGGGCTCGCCTGTTATCATACTCTCATCGACGTAGGCAGCATCGCTTGTCATAAAGCTTGTGGCCCAAGTCACCTCGCCGTCGACGGGTATTTTCTCGCCTGCCCTCACTTCGAGCAGGTCGCCCTTGTCGATGGTCGTGATTGGAACCATGTCGCCCGCTTCATCGTCTTGTGCTGGTTGCTTCTTGTCAACCACGCGCGCAGTCTTTGGGGCCATGCCCATGAGCTGCTTCAGGCTGCTTGCTGTGCTGTCCTTGGCTTTCTCTTCGATCATGCGACCAGTGAGCACAAACGCAATGATCATCGTCACTGCGTCAAAATAGGTGTGCGACTCAATGCCGTAGCTGCCCCATGTGCTTTCACCCCAGAACGTGTTGAATGCGCTGAAGATAAAAGTTATTGCAGTAGATAGAGTCACGAGCGTGTCCATGCTTGTGACTCCATGACGCAGTTGCCTGATGGCATTTGCATAGAATTGCTTACCACACACGACAATGCAGCCCAGTGCCATTGCGAGCGAGAGCTGGTTAGCGGCATCTTTGCCCCCCACATCAATCCATCTCATCGAGAGGCACATAACCATAGCGGCAAAGAGCCAAGCCACAATAGTGGTGCGCTTGAGCCGCTTGAACCGATGTGCCTCGATTTCGTGGGCGCTTTGCTCCTCGTCGATTACCAGGTCGTAGCCAATGTCGCTGATGTGTTTCTTTAACTCGGTGAGTGTCACCCTTTCGGGGTCGAAGTCAATCAGTGCCGTGCGCCCAACGAGGTTCACGGTAGCCTCATTCACTCCTTCTATTGAGTTAAGCTTGTTCTCCACATTGGCCGAGCAAGCCGAGCAGGCCATGCCTATGACTGGAACAGTCTTGCGCATTAAATTGTCATTTCAAAACGGCCCAGGTCGTCAACGGCATCTTTCATTGCCTGTGGTGTGACCTGTGCCTCGTCGTAGTCGACTGTGACATTACCTCCCTCAAGGTCTACAACAGCTTGCCCTACACCATCCATTGCATTAAGAGTGCGCTCAACATTGGCCTTGCAGTTAGCACACTTCATGCCACTAACGTTAAAAGTTTTCTTTGTCATAATCTTAGATGTTTAATTCAAGTTTCGGAAAGATTTTCCGAAACTTGATGGGATTACTATAACCGCAGCCTTGGCAGCATAAAAACTGACGCATTGTCATGCCGCAGTCAGCTCTTGTGCTCTCTCGGCAAGGAGTTGTTGCCTTTAGAGCAGGGCCTCGATTTTTGCTTTGAGTGCGTCTTTTGCAATAGAGCCCACATTACGGTCTTTGAGCTCGCCGTCCTTGAAGAAGAGTATGGTGGGAATGTTGCGAATGCCATATTCGGCGGTGAAGTCACCTCCCTCGTCAACGTCGTATTTGCCTATCTCGACCTTGCCTTCAAATTCCTGTGCGAGCTCGTCTACAATGGGCGACACGGCTTTGCATGGTCCGCACCACTCTGCCCAGAAATCAACCACAACGGGTTTGCCTGATTTGATGATCTCATTGATGTTGCTGTCGTTAAATTCTTTTGCCATAATTTTCTTCTTTTTTAAATATTAATAATTTTATTATTCACTTTTAACACTGTATTTTACCCCTAATTCATCGAGTTGCTCCAGGAAACCGATGGTCAGCGGCAGCTTGAAGGCCGATTGCATGTCGACATATCTGTGCGACTGCAGGTCGTGAACCCTGAAGATGAGGTCACAGCGGTTGCTGGTGCTTTCCTTCAGCTGCTCCTTGATGATGGTGCTGATGTCTAATTGCTTCTCGTTGAGATTGATGCAAATCGATTTCACCATTTTCCCCTTCAGGTCTTTCAAGAAGGCAATTGAGTTGACTTGCAGTTTCACGCTGTCGTTGTAGCGGCTCTTGGCATACATACACCTAATTGCAATTGCCGTGCCAGGAATGCAATAGTTGCGATAGCTTGCAAAAACCTTGTCAAATAGCATGAACTCGGCGCTTCCCGTCTTGTCTTCAATCTTGAGAATGCCAAAGTTGTTGCCTCGCTTGCTTGGGCGCTCGGTGTAATCGGTAACCACACCGCCAAGCACCCACTCATGGCCCAGGCGGTTGCTCCCTTGCTCGGCAAACTCTTTAAGCGTAGCATTGCAGCCAAACTTGAGCTCCATATAGAACGGATCGAGCGGATGGGCCGAGAGGTAGATTCCCACCAAGTCACGCTCTCGCGAGAGCTTCTCAATCGTGGGCCAGGCTTCGGCTTTGGGGATGGCGGGCTTAGAGGTGAGCTCGTCCATCATGTCGCCAAACAGCGTGTTGGCTTGTTGGCTCTTATCTAACTGATATTGCTGGCCGTAGTGGAGCAGCACTTCGCTGAAGTCTTCGCCCTTGGTGTTTTTCTCAAAGAACGATTCTCGCTGCACCCCAAAGCTGTCAAATGCTCCCGACAGAGCCAGCGACTCAATGGCGCGGCGGTTGCATGCTGTGAGGTTCACTCGCTCAACCACGTCGTAGATGTCCTTGAAGGGACCATTCTTCTCGCGCTCAGATATTATGGCGTCCACTGCGTTGCTTCCAAATCCCTTGATGCCGCTCAGTCCAAATCGGATCACGCCTTCTTTGTTGGCGCTGAACGACTTGTAGCTCTCGTTTATGTCGGGGCCCATCACCTTCACGCCTATGGCCTTGCATTCGTCCATAAACTTGGTCATCTTTTCCACGTCGCCCGAGCGGCTTAGCACGGCAGCCATATATTCGCTCGGGTAGTTGGCCTTCAGATATGCCGTCTGGTAGGCCACCCAGCTGTAGCAAGTGGCATGACTCTTGTTGAAGGCGTAGGAGGCAAACGCTTCCCAGTCGCTCCATATCTTCTCGAGTGTCTCGCGGTCATGGCCGCGATCTTCGCCACCTTTCAGGAACTTGGGCTTGAGCTTGTCGAGCTTGTCCTTCTGCTTCTTGCCCATGGCCTTGCGCAGCACGTCGCTCTCGCCTCGTGTGAAGCCTGCCAACTGCCGCGAGAGCAACATCACCTGCTCTTGATAGACGGTGATGCCGTAGGTGTCCTTGAGGTATTTCTCCATTTCGGGGAAGTCGTAGGTGATGGGCTCGCGACCATGTTTGCGAGCGATGAACTGCGGAATGTAGGCCATTGGCCCTGGCCTGTAGAGCGCGTTCATCGCAATCAAGTCCTCAAAGGTGCTCGGCTGCAGCTCTATCAGGTACTTCTGCATTCCGCCACTCTCAAACTGGAAAGTGCCCGTGGTCTTGCCTTCGCAGTATAGCTTGTAGGTCTTCTTGTCGTCGATCGGAATCTTCTCGATGTCGATGTCCAGGCCATGCGTCTGCTTGATGTTGGCAAGAGCATCCTTGATGATCGACAGGGTTTTTAGGCCCAAGAAGTCCATCTTTATCAGGCCCGTGCTCTCAATCACGCTGCCTTCGTATTGGGTCACCACTATGCGGGTGCCATCCTTGTCGGGGGCGGTGCTCACGGGCACCCAGTCGGTAATGTCGTCGCGACCGATGATCACGCCGCAGGCGTGCACTCCAGTGCCGCGCACGTTGCCCTCGAGTTTCTCGGCAAACTTAATCGTGTCGCCAATCACGGGGTTGGGGTTGTCAAGCTCATGCCTGAACTCCGGAAAGCACTTCAGGCAATTCTTGATGCTGATCTTGTAGGGCTTGCCTTTCTCGTCCTCGGGCATGTCGTTGGGGCGCGACGGTATGAAGCCTGCCAGGCGGTTGCTCTCGGCTATGGGCAGGTCGTGCACCCTGGCCACATCCTTGATCGCCATCTTGGCGGCCATCGTGCCGTAGGTGATGATGTGTGCCACCTTTTCGGCGCCATATTTCTCGGTCACATATTTAAGCACTGCAGCGCGGCCGTCGTCATCAAAGTCCACGTCGATATCGGGCAGCGAAATTCGGTCGGGATTCAAGAATCGCTCAAACAGCAGGTCATATTTGATTGGGTCAATCTTAGTGATGCCCAAGCAGTAGGCCACTGCCGACCCTGCAGCCGAGCCACGCCCCGGGCCTACGGTGCAGCCCAGTGAGGGCGCCACTCTGATGTAGTCTTGAACAATCAGAAAATAGCCAGGGAAGCCCATCTTCTTGATGGTCTCGAGCTCAAAGTCGATGCGCTCGCGGTGCTCGTCGTCCATGTTGGGCCAACGTTCCTTGGCACCTTCATAGACGAGATGCCGCAGGTAGTCGTCCTCGTTGTCAAAACCCTCGGGCAGCGGAAAGTCGGGCAAGATGGGAGCGTGGTCTATCGAGTAGAGCTCCACCTTGTCCAGAATCTCGCTGGTGGACTGCAGAGCCTCGGGCACGTCGGCAAAGAGCTCATTCATCTCCTCCTGGGTCTTGAACCACTCTTGCTTGGTGTAGAGCAGGGCATTGGCATCGCCCAAGCGCTTGCCGGTCGAGAGCAGCACCAAGCGCTCGTGGGCATCGGCGTCGGCCTCGTCCACAAAGTGTGAGTCGTTGGTGCACACGAGCTTCACCCCAGTCTCCTTCGAGAGCTGCAGGAGCGCGGCGTTCACCTCTTGCTGCTTGCCGTAGGTCTCGTGGTTGGCATTTGGCACAGTGGCCTTGTGGCGCTGAAGCTCCAAGTAATAGTCGTCGCCGTACACACCTTTATACCACTCAATTGCCCGCCTTGCACCCTCAATGTCACCTCTCATAATAAGTTGGGGAATCTCGCCGCCCAAGCAAGCCGAGCAGCATATCACCCCCTCGCTGTGGGCGGCAAGCTCGCTCTTGTCGGTGCGCGGGTGCATGTAGAATCCCTCGGTCCATGCCTTCGACACAATTTTGGTCAGGTTGTGGTAGCCCTTGAGGTTCTTGGCAAGCAAGATCAGGTGGCGCCCATAGTCGCGCTTGTCGGTGTGGGTGTGCATGTCGTCTTTGGCCACATACACCTCGCAGCCGAATATCGGCCTGAAAAGCTTTGCCTCAGCTTCCGCAAGCCTCTGTTCAAGAGTTGCAATGGCCGCGCTGTCGGCAGCGTCTTTGCTCCTTTCATCTTCAATATTTTGCTTTATCTCCTTGATTGTCTTGTTCACATCGGCATTCTTGCCCCTCACATAGTCGTGCAGCTCCTTTATGCCAAACATGTTGCCATGGTCGGTCAGCGCCATGCCGCGCATGCCGTTGGCAATAGCCTTGTCGACCATGTCCTTAACCGCAGCCTGACCGTCCAGAATTGAGTACTGCGAGTGAACGTGAAGATGCACAAATGGTATCATACGTTGTTGGGTAGTTAAGAGTTGTTAGTTAAGAGTTGTTAGTTGTTAGTTACGGGGGCTTGGGCTTTGAGCGTCCTGGCGCGTGGTGGGCCATGAGCCCTTGACGCGGCAGCAGCGGCGGCGCGAGCCCCTGCCAGTTGCGAGCGTAAAATTACTGCATTCCAGTCACAATCGCAAAATTTTGTGCAATAAGTTATCAACAACCTCGCCATCGGCCGCCTCCGCCGCCTCGCTGCAGCTCCCTCCGCTGGCGCAAACCGTCCCAAAAGTCAAGAAAAGCGCCGGCCGGCCCCAATATTTTTCGCCAAACGCTTGCACGAGTCCAAATTTTTCAGCAAATTTGCAGGTTAAAAACCACCAACCAACCATTCATTCATCGCTATGAACCTAAGACTCATATTATATTCATTCCTGGTCATGAGCGCCGCCGCCTGCGGTGCACAAGATTTTTATAGCGGCGGCTTCGCTTTCTCCCTCACCTCGCGCGGCGGCGAGGCAATGGTGGTCGAGAACATCGTGGGCGGGCTTAACGCCTACGAGGGAGTGTGCATCATTCCCCCTGTGGTTTACTACGACGGCAACAACTACTCGGTCACGGGCATTGCTCCGGGAGCATTTGCCGCATCGCGAGTTTTCGAGGTTGTGATTCCCAACACCGTCACCCGCATTGGCGAAGAAGCATTCCTCGATTGCGACCGCCTAACCGATGTGACCCTGCCGCTCCACATCTCACACATTCCGCGTGAGTGCTTCCTGGGCACATCCATCGAGAGCATCGCCATCCCTGAGGGAGTGACCCGTGTGGGTTATGGCGCATTTCAGGACTGCCACCTGCTCCACACGGTGTTTCTGCCATCCTCGCTCAAGCACATCGAGCCCTACGCTTTTGCGTCGTGCCACAACCTCTATGAGATATATTGCGCCGCTACCAAGCCACCGCGCGCCACCGGGTGGGGCGTGTGGGACGGAGTGGGCAGCGTCGACCTCATAGTTCCCGACGAAGAGGCGATGGATGCTTACCTTAACTCCAAGGGCTGGAGCCACGACGGCACATTCGCCATATACCCCAACGAGGACATCGCCGTGCGGCCAGCAAGCAGTGCGCAGCCGTTCAATCAAGACTGGAAGCGCGTGGAGCTGGGCCAATATCTTGCCTACAAGGTGATTGACGAGAGCGGCCAACTCGTGGCTCTGACAGCATCGCGCTACTGCTATCTGCCCGCGAGCGACCACGATGTGGCCTACACAATAGTGCCCACCACCATGATGGGCGACGGCCTCCCCGAGCCAGACATAGTGGAGCACACCACAGGTCTGCAGCCACTCGTGGACGATGCCTTCCCGGCCGAGCCCGAGCCCATAATAGTGGCTCATGGTGGCACCATCTATGTGTATGCCAACAATTATCGCCGCTGGCTCAGCGTGTGGGACATGAGCGGACGCCTTTACTATAATCGCATCTCAAGCGATGCGCAAGTGATTGACCTGCCACGCAACCGGGTCTACATCGTCAAGATTGGCGACTACGTGAAGAAGATTTTTATTTAATCAGGCCACAAGCTATGCAACAGCACAAAACTGACGACGAGAGATTTATGCGTTTGGCGCTCAAAGAGGCGCATGAGGCGCTCAGCCGCGACGAGGTGCCCATTGGTGCAGTGATAGTGTGCCAGGGACGGGTCATTGCACGGGGCCACAACCTCACCGAGACTCTCACCGACGTGACGGCTCATGCCGAGATGCAGGCCATCACCTCGGCAGCCGCAATGTTGGGGGGCAAGTACCTCACCGATTGCACCATCTATGTTACGGTGGAGCCCTGCCTGATGTGCGCTGGTGCCCTGGGTTGGAGCCAAGTGGCGAGGGTGGTGTATGGCGCTGCCGACCCCAAGCGAGGCTACCGCACGTTCACCGCAGCTCCGTTTCACAAGAAGACTCAGGTCACAGGCGGAGTGCTTGAGGATGAATGCGCAAAATTGATGACAGATTTTTTTAAGAACAAACGATAACACCCTTTATTTCATGAAAAAAACATTGAGATATAGTCTTGCTATGGCTGTGATGGCTATGCTGCTCACAACAGCTGTGGCAAAAGACGTGACAACTGCGGTGCCTGCAATCTACGACCAGGCGATAGCCGCAGCCGAGAAGCAGAATGCTATTGTCGACACGGTAGAAGTGATGAGCGCCAAGATGGGACGAGCAATTAAAAACACTATTGTGTTACCTGCTCAATACACCCAAAAGAAGAATCCCACACGCTATTTTCCGGTAGTCTACTTGCTTCACGGTGCCAATGGCAGCTATCGCGACTGGCCACAGAAGGCCGACCTGCGCTCGCTCGCAAGCCAGTATGGAGTGATTATCGTGTGCCCCGATGGGCAGGACAGCTGGTACTTCGACTCGCCCATCGACCCTCAATTCCAGTTTGAGACCTATATAGTATATGAGCTTCGCAATTACATTGAGACGCACTACCGCACCCTGAACCAAGCCAAGTACCGCGCCATAACCGGACTGAGCATGGGAGGACATGGCGCACTGTGGCTCGCTTTCCGCCACCCCGACATCTACGCCTCGTGCGGCAGTATGGAGGGAGGAGTCGACATCTATAACTATCCTAACCGATGGAAGGTTAATGAGCGACTGGGTGACTTTGAGAGCAACAAGGAGATCTGGCGCGAACACTCGGTGATGTATCTTGTGCCAAGCCTTGAGCCAGGACAGAACATAGTGATCGATGCCGGCAAGGACGATGTGTTCATTGAGGCTAACAATGCCTTGCACGAAGCTCTCGACAAGCAAGGCATACCGCATGACTACACGGTGCGACCTGGCAAGCACAGCTGGTCGTTCTGGGTTAACGCTCTCGACTATCAGATGCTCTTTTTCTACAAGGCATTCAACACCGGAGTGAGATAAGCAAAACCGTTCATTTATTGTCTATTTATTCAGTTTATTTCAACAATGACAAGCAACATCACTTCAAGACCTAAGATATTGATTATCTACACGGGCGGCACCATAGGCATGATTGAGAATCCAGAAACTAAGGTGTTAAGGCCATTCGACTTCTCGCACTTGATTGACAATGTGCCCAAAATCAAGATGCTCAATTATGACATCGACAACTTGCAGTTCAATCCTCCAATCGACAGCAGTAACATGAGCGTCGACCACTGGAGCCAGATGGCAAATGCCATTGAGCAGAATTACGACAACTACGACGGCTTTGTGATTCTGCATGGCACCGACACCATGGCCTTTACAGCATCGGCACTGAGCTTCATGCTCGAAAATCTGAACAAACCAGTCATTATCACAGGCTCACAATTGCCAATAGGAGAAGTAAGAACCGATGGTGAAGAGAACCTGATAACAGCGCTCCAGGTGGCCGCGGCAAGAGATGAACATGGACAGGCAATGATTCAGGAGGTGGCAATTCTCTTTGAGAACCATTTGATGCGAGGAAATCGAAGTTCGAAAGTTAGTGCCGACAATTTCAACGCATTCATGAGCCCAAACTATCCCGACTTGGCACGCATAGGACTTGACATTCACTTCAATGTTGAGTCACTCTACCGCACATCGCACAAGCGGCCACTTCTCGTGCACAACAACATGGACACTAATGTGTTGTTCATTGTGCTGCACCCAGGCATGACTCGCGAAACGCTCGAATATCTTCTCAACACTCCTGGAATAAAAGGAGTGGTGCTTAAAACCTACGGCGCTGGCAACAGCCCGAGCGATGAATGGTTCACAACACCAATTGCACAGGCTGTTAAGCGCGGGGTGGTGATCTTGAACGTCACCCAGTGTGTGAATGGCTCGGTCAATAGCAAACTTTATGATACCGGCAACACTCTTGCCAGAGCAGGCGTTATAGGCGGTCACGATATCACAAGTGAGGCCGCAGTCACCAAGATGATGTATCTTTTCGGAATGGGAAAGACCAGCTCGCAGGTGGCAAACTATCTGCAATACAGTATTTGCGGTGAAATCACTGTTAAGAACTGAACCACATTTATTATTATCAATTATATTATATTTTATAGAAATCATGATAGCAAGATTAGTGTTATCGGCAGTGGCAGTGGGAATTACTGCCTATTTCATGGACTCTGTCACCATCGACCACTGGTGGTTGACAATTATCGTTGCAGTTGTGCTTGGATTCATCAACACGGCCGTGAGACCCATAGTCAAGATTCTTTCGTTGCCCATAACCTTGCTCACGCTTGGCATTTTTTCACTTGTGATTAACGGCCTGATGGTATTGCTATGTGGATGGCTAATTGATGGTTTCCACGTCGACGGGCTGTGGACTGGAATCTTATTTAGCATAATACTTGCAGCCGTCAACTGGATTCTTGAGCTCATGTTTGCTAAGGAAGAATAGTAGCGAACATTTACATAAATAAAATAGCTGCGGTTCGACTCGCTTGACGTTGTCGAACCGCAGCTGTTGTAAAAAATATTGTGCCTCTTTTTTACTCACTCTTGAATTTCAACGAATTGCGCTCAGCACTCTCGATGCGCTTATTGCGCCAACAACTGCGGCACAGGGCCACGTAGCGGTCGTCGCCACCTATCTCTACCTGGTTGCCATCAGTGACTATATTGCCTTGAGAGTCGATGCGGGCGTTGATGCTCGTTTTGCGACCGCATGCGCAAGTCGACTTTATTTCCTCAATAGAATCGGCTATCTCAAACAGACGACGCGACCCCGAGAACAGATGAGATTGGAAATCGGTGCGAAGCCCATAGCACACCACATTCGTGCCATAATCATCAACGATGCGGGCCAGCTGGTCGATTTGCTCTTCGCTCAAGAATTGCGACTCATCAATCAGAATCCAATCCTTCACTACCAGGCTGCTCTCGTAGAGCTCAGTCACATAATCATAGATGTTCATCTCAGGATAAATCCAGCTGCATTCGCGCTCAATGCCAATGCGTGAGCGAATCACATTCTCCTTTTCCCTATTGTCGATAATAGGCTTCATGCACAGGTATTTGAGACCACGCTCCTCGAAGTTGTAAGCTTGAGTGAGCAGCAGAGCAGTCTTAGCCGACCCCATGGTCCCGTATCTGAAATATAATTTACCGTGTCCGTTCATAGCCAGTGCAAAGATAACTAATAAAAAAGCAACATGCGCCTAAAATTCGTGAAAGTTATTAACAACCTTGTGCCAATTATCAAGAAAATTATTCTGCACCAATAAAAAAAACGCCCATGCAACCATCAGGTTGCAATGGACGTGTAAGATACAAAAATGCGCTGGCAAAACTGCAGAGCCCCGCAAGAGCAGCCACAGCTTCGCTGAACTATTGCTTGGTGATTCAACAATCAATCACTCACAAGCAATCAATTGTTTTTTGCTTCACTTTCAGAAACTCCCGCTATAGCTGGATCGATGAGAATGCGACCGCAATACTCGCAAACGATGACCTTTTTGCGCATCTTGATTTCCATCTGGCGCTGGGCCGGAATGCGATTGAAGCAACCACCGCATGCGTTGCGCTGCACATAGACAACGCCCAAACCATTGCGAGCATTTTTGCGAATGCGCTTGAACGCATTGAGCAATCGAGGATCGGCATTATTGATTTTATTTTCAAGCTTCTTGGCTTTTTCGCGTTGCTTCTCCTCTTCTTGCTTAGTTTCGGCAATGATAGTGTCGAGCTCGCCTTTTTTCTCGCTCAGGACTTGGGTGTTTTCGTTGAGCTGATCTTTGGCAATATGTATTTTCTCAACGATGGCTTCAATCTTGTGGCTGGCCTCGTCAATCTTCTTCTGAGCCGACTGAACGTTCAACTGCTGGAATTCTATCTCTTTGGTAAGATAATCATACTCACGGTTGTTACGTACATTATCTTGATCTTTCTCATACTTATTGATGAGTGATTGTGATTGCTCGATTGAATTCTTCTGGTTGCTGATAATAGCATTGAGCTGCTCAATTTCATCATTAAAGTTACCAATCTTGGTCTGAAGACCTTCGATTTCATCCTCAAGGTCTTGAACTTCGAGGGGCAGCTCACCGCGCTCAGTCTTGATGCGATCTACTTCCGAAAGTGTTTTCTGTAAATCATAAAGCGACTTAAGGCGCTCTTCTACTGTAAGTTCTTTCTCTTGCTTTGCCATATATTATAAATATTTTACTTGGTTTTTTTCGCTTCGTGCAAAATCGACTGCAAAGTTAGGATTTTTTTTCTGAATAATATCATAAAAAATCTCTTTTGTGTAGTGTTCGCTCTCATAATGCCCAATGTCGACAAGAATTATGCGTTCTTCATTGCCTTGGAACTCATGGTATTTCATGTCGCCGGTAATGTAAACATCGGCGCCAGAGCTCATGGCCAATCCCGTGAATTCGGCACCGGCACCACCGCACATGGCAATCTTTGAGACCTTTTTGTTGAGATTGCCGCTATATCTCATGCATTCAACATCAAAGGCTTTTTTGACTTTAAAAAGAAACTCTCGAGCATCTTGAGGCTCAATTTCTCCTATCACACCCAGACCGGCACTCTTGTCTCTATTGTCAAGAGTAATTATGTCGAATGCAGGTTCTTCATAGGGGTGTGCTTTTATCATAGCACCCACCACCTTGCCGCATAGGGCTTTGTGGACAAGGACTTCAAGCCTCACTTCGGCCTCGGAGTGCGTCTCACCCACTGCTCCTGCCCAGGGTTGAGCACCTTCAAGAGGGCGATAGTGACCCTCTCCCGTCATTTGATAGCTGCAGTTATCATAGTTGCCAAGCTTGCCAGCTCCTGCTTGGCACATGGCCTCCTCTACTTGTGGTGCTGCCGCGGTTGGCACAAAGACTATTACCTTGCATAGCGTGTGTTGTTGCGGGTTGAGAACTATAACATTTTTAAGACCCAATTTTTGAGCCATTTTGAAGTTCACGCCGCCTGTGGCGCAGTCCATGTTGGTATGAGCGCAGTAGATGGTTATGTCATGCTTTATAGCGCGGGCAACTATGCGCTCCTGATAGGTGCGACCTACAATCTTTTTTAAACCTCGAAATAATAGCGGATGATGCGATATTATCAGGTTGGCACCTCGTTCTATGGCTTCGTCGATGATTTCTTCACGCACATCGGTACACAGAAGCACTCCAGTGACCTCGCTCATAGGATTGCCCACCTGCATGCCGGCATTGTCCCAGCTCTCCTGCAGGTAGAGTGGCGCAAGTGCCTCAATGGCATTTGTTATCTCTTTTACATTCATATAGATTAAATGATTTTGTGCAAAGTTACCTCAAAAATGCCAGTTCTACAAGTATGATCTTTGAAAATATAAATATTTCTATTAACTTTGTGTTCGATTTTATGATTGGTTTTTGAATTGCCATTATTTTTTTAAACGAAAATTGTTATATAATGATGAAATCAATTAATTTTTTTACATTCATTTTTTCAGTGTTACTCACACTGATCTCGTGTTCTACGAAATCGCAAGATCACAGTAGCACCACATCCGCGACCAAGAAAATTCTGAAAGGAGACGAGAGTATTAATAAAGCAACTCGGTTCTATGCTGGAATTTCCAAGGAAAATGTTGAAATGTCAGAGAAAGATTCCAAGGCATGGGACGAGTACAGCCAGGAAATTAAAAAAATGCTTGCTGCAGGTGCTACTGCAAGAAAGCAGATTGACTCTCTCGCCAATGCCGATTTTGGCGACTTCAGGAGCAAAATAGACTTTGTGTATTATCCTTTCAGTGGTGCCGATTTTCTTTATCCTTTAACAATTTTTCCAGATGCCGACACCTATCTGCTGTGCGGACTTGAAAAGACTGGCACCCCTATTAGTACAAAAATAAAAACGGGTTATTCGCAATACAATTCTTATCGCACCGCCCTAAAGTCGTTTCTGCGTGATAGCTACTTCATCACACTGATGATGAAAGATGACTTGGATAATGAAAACATCGATGGCGTGGGACCAGTACTGTCGATGCTCATGGCAACTGCCGATTATGAGATAATTTCTATTGAGACTAAAAAGATTGATTCAAATGGTAATCTGGTGCCTGCCGACACAAGTGGCAATGTGCTACAATATAAGTTTTTCAAAAAAGGGGCTACCCATGAGCAAACGCTCTATTATGTTTCTACCAACTTAAGAAACACCGACTTGGACCCAAATTACAAACTTTTTATTGATAAAACACTGCCAAAGCACACAGTTGGCACCTATCTTAAAGCTGCTTCCTACATGCTGCACTGGAACACGTTCACAACCGCACGCAATCAAATTCTTGACTACTCGAAGTGTATCATTCAAGACGATTCGGGTATTGCTTACCGTCATTTTGACAGCCGATTTGACATTACTCTTTATGGTAAATATAAGCGACCTTTGCCTTCGTTTGACAAACGTACTTATCAACCCGATTTGATGAAGGCTTATGAGGAAGAATTCGTGGGCAAGATTAAGCCACTGCCATTTCACATTGGATATAGTGAACCGTCGAACTGGTTGTGCGCTCGTCGCAAATAATTATAATTATGATTATGATTATGATAGAAATTGGTATTAAACATTCAAGTCAACTTACAGTCACTCAAGAAGTCACTGCGCTTAATCTGGGCTCGGGCGACATGCCTGTGCTTGCAACACCAGCTATGATGGCTCTAATGGAAAATGCAGCCATGCTTGCGGTGGCTCCTTATCTGCCCGAGGGGTTGACCACAGTAGGAGGTCACATCGAGTCATCGCATCTGCGCCCTTCAAAACTTGGCGACGTGGTAATTGCCACTGCTATGGTTACAAAGGTTGATGGCAAGAAGATTGAGTTTGCTGTGCAGGCCCGATGCGGTGAAACTCTTTTGGGTGAGGGCTCTCATTTACGCTTCATTGTGAACCGCAACAAGTTCATGGCTCGTCTGCACGAGGATTAGGCTTTTTTGCATAACAAGAGTACTTGTTCTCCAGAACTAAGGGTGGTGGCAAAGAGATAATCATTGCCTCCATCTTTCACCTTGAGTCGTTTCTTTAGCTGCTCGGCATTAAGTCGGAAGTTTCGAGTCGAAACGTTGAGCTGGCTGTGAGTTGAGCTAAGCTGCTTGATACATTTATTATTAAAAGACATGACTTCAACAATCACGAACTTGCGTCCTGGAAATGAGGGGAGTAGACTGGTGCTAATATAAAGATGTGAATTAACTGCTATGGGGGCGACGTCAAAGGCAGTAGCTAAAGCGTCGAAACATCCTAACTTCATCAGGCTTGCGTTGGGCTCGTAGAGATGCATGCCAGCCACAGGGACAATGGTGTTTGTTGTTACAGACTGTGCGGTAGGGGAGTGGTGGCAAGAGAATTCTTGCCATTGTCGGTCATAATTGATGGCGTGAAGTGAAATCTGGCTGGGCTTAGAATCGAAGTTGAGCATGAAAAACAACTCTTTGCACTCATTCCTTACACTTACAGCCCATACCTGGCTTAGTGAACCGCCAAGTTCGCGAATCGACTGGCTCACGTCAATCATGGGAGACGCTTTAATAAAGAGTCTCGACGTATGTTGCTTTATGTAGGGTAATAATTCGAGCACATTGGGCTTGCAATCGGCAAGACCATAAAGGCGTTTGCCACTGCGGTCACGGCGAGCAGGATCGATGAACACTACATCGAAATGCACGTTAATGTCGAGTTTTTTGATATAATCGACTGAGTCGCCCTCGGTGACAGTGATGTTTGGCCTCAGTCGCGAGAGATTGTAATGCCCTACGGCGGCAATTTCAGAATCTAATTCTATAGCAGTGACATGCCTTGCGCGCATTGATATATAATAATCGTCAATCCCCAGGCCCATGGTCATGTCGAGCACATTCTCGTTGGGCCCGATGTGTGAAGCATGAAATTGTGCTATGGCTTGGTGAGTGCACTGCTCGGCGCTGATTGATTTTGGAAAAAGAAAAACAGGGTCTTTAAGTAACTCGGGAATCTTGTCACGGCACTTGCGGCGGCATTCAATCTGAAGGATAGCAAAACTCTTGTCGAAGGAGAGGTTAGACTCTTCCTTCAACAAGAGCTTGCACGTGTCGGCATCAAAGTTATGAGCGATATAGTCGAACATCGCGTCATCTACTTGATGGCCGGCTATCTTCATGATTCTTATTTGGTTGTGTTGAGTTTATCTTCGTCAATCTTAAGATACAACTCTTCAAGCTGGCCTGGCTCGAGAGTGCTTGGAGCATCGAGCATCACGTCGCGGCCACTGTTGTTCTTGGGGAAGGCGATGCAGTCGCGAATGCTGTCGAGCCCAGCCATGATCGACACAAAACGGTCAAGACCAAAGGCAAGGCCTGCGTGGGGTGGGGCGCCATACTTAAAGGCATTCATCAGGAATCCGAACTGCGCCTCGGCACGCTCTTGCGTGAATCCCAAAATGCGGAACATTTTCTCCTGTAACTCGCTGTCATGGATACGAAGGCTGCCTCCTCCCACCTCGATGCCGTTGCACACGAAGTCATAGGCCTTGGCACGCACTCGCTCGGGATGCTCCTCAAGCAGGGGAATGTCGTCAGGATTGGGCATGGTGAATGGATGGTGAGTTGCCATCAAGCGCTGCTCTTCGTCGCTCCACTCAAAGAGAGGAAAATCAACTATCCAGAGACATTCAAATTTGTTCTTGTCGCGCAATCCTAATCGTTCACCCATTTCAAGGCGCAAAGAACATAGCTGTATGCGGGTCTTGTTGGCATTATCACCGCTTAATATCAGAATCAGGTCGCCTGGTTTTGAGTCCATCTTGGTTGCAACACGCTGTAATTGTTCTGGTGTATAGAATTTGTCGATACTGCTCTTGAAAGTGCCATCGGTGTTCACCTTTATATAAACTAATCCCTTGGCCCCCACTTGCTGGCTCTTGACAAAATTAGTGAGCTGGTCGAGTTGCTTGCGGCTATATTCGGCACAACCGGGAGCGCAGATGCCACCAATGTACTCGGCATCGTTAAAGACGGCAAAGTCGGCAGTGCCTTTGAGCTCATCCATGAGCTCTACAAATTTCATCCCAAAGCGCAAATCGGGCTTGTCGCTGCCATAATACTTCATAGCATCGTGCCAGGTCATCTGCTGCAACTTCTCGGGTAGGTCAACGTCACGCACCTCCTTAAAAAGGTGACGAGCCAGTCCTTCAAATACATCAATAACGTCTTCCTGATCAACAAAGCTCATCTCACAGTCAATCTGTGTAAACTCAGGTTGACGATCGGCGCGCAGATCTTCGTCACGGAAGCACTTGGCAATCTGGAAATATCGGTCAAAACCGCTGACCATGAGCAATTGCTTGAGTGTCTGAGGGCTCTGAGGTAGCGCATAGAACTGACCTGGATTCATACGGCTTGGAACAACAAAGTCGCGAGCTCCCTCAGGGGTGCTGCCCACAAGAATTGGGGTCTCTACCTCGATGAAGTCGCGGCTATCGAGGAAGTTGCGTATGAGGATGGTCATGCGATGGCGCAACTCAAGGTTTTGGCGCACGCTCGGACGGCGCAAGTCAAGATAACGGTATTTCATTCGCAAGTCATCTCCGCCATCAGTGTTGTCCTCAATAGTGAAAGGAGGTGTCTCACTTGGACTGAGGATATTCAATTTGCTGACAATTATCTCAATATCGCCTGTGGGCATGTTGGGATTCTTGCTCTGGCGCTCGCTCACAGTGCCTATTGCTTGGATGCAATATTCACGCCCCAACTTGTTGGCACGAGCACACAACTCGGCATCAACCGACTCATTAAAAACCAATTGCGTGATGCCATATCGGTCGCGCAGGTCTACGAAGGTCATGCCGCCCATCTTGCGAGTGCGTTGTACCCAACCTGCCAGTGTAACGCTTTCGCCTGAATTAGCTATGCGCAACTCTCCACATGTTTTAGTTCTGTACATACTTTTTATAAATGTGTATATTGATTATTACTTATTGTTTAATCATTATTATTTCCTACAATCTACAAAAATACTGCTTTTTGACAATATAGACACACTTTTGGCCTCAAAAAATTGAAAACATCCGCAAATAACATTTTTTTTTGAAAAAAAAACTCAAAATGCTTGCTGTTACAAAAAATAGTTGTAACTTTGCACCGCTTTTACAGAGAACATCAGTTTTCGGGGTGTAGCGCAGTCCGGTTAGCGCGCCTGCTTTGGGAGCAGGAGGTCCCAGGTTCGAATCCTGGTACCCCGACAAGCCAATAAATCATTGTAAATCAAGCGAATAGAAGTTTGATTCACAATGATTTCTTTTTTTAGCCTCCCTAAATTCACTTTCATGTACATTTTCCTGAGCATATCCCACATAGTAGATAGTGTTTGACCCTAAGACGATAAAAGATTAGAATTGCGGTATTCCTGAGTGCTCTGGTAACCAGTTTTGTTGAGTTTAATGCTTATGGGTGCATTTCGACAAAAAGTGTATTGTGGATAAATCAGGCTTCGATGAGGCAATACTCGAGTGAGTTTGGTGCCACACCCTCAGTTTACACTGATTTTTTGTCACTTGCGTGATTTCTTTTTGTTAACTATTTGTATCATCAATCTTTTGAGGTGGCAGGCATTGGAAATGTCGTGTTGACCACACTTGAATCAGGAACACAATGCTCAGTAAGCAGGCAACCTTGTATGGAGCGGTTATGTCGGCTCCGAATATTCCTTTTGATATTGGCATCACAATGATAGGTGAGAAGAATTGTCCCAAATAAAGTGCCGTCGACAGTAGCGGCATAACGGTTGTGGCAGAGTCACGCCCGCCCTTGATGCTTGCAATAGTATTAAGATAGGGCACACCCACGCCAGTGGCAATGCCCACCAGTATCGACCCAATTAAAATCATTGACAATGAGCCACATGTGCATGAGGCATAGCCAAGCAGAAAGCACAGCGGTGCATAATATTTGATGGTCATGCGGAATTTGTTCATCAAACTGCCAAATGTCAGTCCAACAAAGAAAGCCACAACATCAAGCCTCACCATAATCATGGTGATGGCATTAGAAGAAAGAGTTGTCTGCTTGCTGGTGATTATAGCGAAATTGGTTGGAAATATGAAGAAAAGTATCATCAGCAGCAACATCCCTATCACCGAAGGGTGGAATTTAAGAAGTTGCCGTGGATGGAATGGCGTGCTGTGTTTGCTTGATGCTCCCAATTGCGCGTCAGGAAGCCATATCCAAACCATTATTACGGCAATCAATCCAATAAGATACACCAGGAAAGCATAATTCCACTGCACAGTAGCCAATATTCCAGCAAGGAGTGTTGCTACCACGCCACCCATCTGGTTCATCGCCGCCGAGAGACCCATAAGGAGAGCTTGATCTTCTGGCGGGAAATAATATGCAAGCAAACCTGTTGACAGTGGCATTATGAGGCCTACGCTGATTCCTAAAACTGCACGCAACAAGAGCAGGATGTAGATGTCATCAACAAAAAAGCAACCTGCGCCCGATGCCACATAGAGCAGCAGTCCAGTTGTTGCAATGGCCCGTGTGCGAACTCGTCGGCTAAGTTGCAGAAACAGGATGTTGGTGATGATGATTAGCAGGGCAGGCATGCTGACAATGAGTTGCACAAGCAGGTCGGGTGCTGCAGAGAAATGAGCTTTGATGATGCCCAATGCGGGTGCGATGGCTGCTCCTGCCATCACGGTGAGCAGCGACATCGAAAGGATGGTAGCAGTCACCCGTTTAGATACTTTATTCTGTTGCATTTCAAAATCGGGAGTTTCTGCTCTACCAAGCTTTAAATCGTTATAAATCGGTCGCAAAAGTACAAAAAATTACTAATAGTAATAGGAAGTACAATCAGTTAAAAAAACAAAAATAATTTTATTTAAATCAGTAGCATTAACGATAATACATTTTTAAATAATGTGATTAGGTAAAATTAACTGATAAAATTCGCTCAAGTTTAAAAATAATTATGTACTTTTGTACCATTGTAGCAGAATTACTATGACGACAGATGTGATTTTGAGACAATATAGAGGATTTTTTCACAATAGAGAAATCCAAATATTCATTACTTTGCTGATATTCAGGCGCTTTAATGTCGTTTGAAGCCCTAAAGGAATGCATAAGACTAATAATTTCCCACTTTTTCTTGTGAGATAAATATCCATAATATGAAAATAGCAGTAGCAGGAACTGGATACGTTGGTTTGAGCATTGCCACCTTGCTTGCTCAGCACAACGAGGTTGTGGCAGTTGATGTCATCCCCGAGAAAGTTGACAAGATCAACAACCGCCAGTCGCCCATCCAGGACGAGTACATTGAGCGGTATCTCGCTGAGAAAGAACTGAACCTCATCGCCACGCTTGACGGTGAGAAAGCCTACAGCGAGGCCGAGTTTGTGGTGGTGGCCACGCCCACCAACTACGACCCTGTGACCAACTACTTCGACACCACCCTTGTAGAGGACGTGATAAATCTTGTAATCAAGGTCAACCCCAAGGCGATAATGATAATCAAGTCAACAATCCCAGTTGGCTACACCGAGTCAATTCGTCAGAAGACTGGCTCCCAGAATATCCTGTTCGCCCCCGAGTTCCTTCGTGAGACCAAGGCTTTGTATGACAACCTCTATCCCAGCCGCATCATCGTTGGCCGTCCCGAGGGCGACGAGCGCCTTGATAAAGCCGCTCACAAGTTTGCCCAGCTCCTGCAGGAAGGTGCACTCAAGCCCGATGTCGATACCCTGTTCATGGGCTTGACCGAGGCCGAGGCGGTGAAGCTCTTCGCCAACACCTACCTCGCCCTGCGAGTGAGCTACTTCAACGAACTCGACACCTACGCCGAGATGAAGGGCCTCGACACCCAGTCGATAATCAACGGCGTGTGCCTTGACCCGCGCATCGGCTCTCACTACAACAATCCCAGCTTCGGCTACGGCGGTTACTGCCTTCCCAAAGACACCAAGCAGCTGCTTGCCAACTATGCCGACGTGCCCGAGAACCTCATCGAGGCAATCGTTGAGAGCAACCGCACGAGGAAGGACTTCATAGCCGACCGCGTGCTGCGCATGGCCGGCTATTACGATTATTACCACCGTGGCGACTACTCGAAAAACGAGGAACGCGAGTGCGTGATAGGCGTTTACCGCCTCACGATGAAGAGCGGCAGTGACAACTTCCGCCAGAGTAGCATCCAGGGCGTGATGAAGCGCATCAAAGCCAAAGGCTGCCATTTTTTTCTCAATTGTAATAGTGTTTCAAAAATGCCGTTTTTCTCATTCTACTATAATATATAGAGTAATAAAAGTGTTTCAAAAATGACGTTTTTCTCATTCTACTATAATATATAGAGTAATAAAAGTGTATCAAAATTGCCCGTTTTTCTCATTCTACTATAATAGTAGTAGTTGTCAATAACAACTACCTAACGCTTTAGGAAAATAACCCCAGGAGAATATCTTTAAAGAGATATTCACCTGGTTATATTCAAATTAAGCCAAAACTACGTAGTTGTTCATTCGTTAGGCTATTAAGCATAGGGTCGCTGAAACGTTTTTTGGTATTAAACGGATCGAAATTCATCTTTGGAAGATTGAATCGAATTGGATTGTAATTCGGCATCTTTGTTGCCTCGATCAGATCCATTGGCTCATCGTCACATGTTAAATACTTTTGTTGCCAATTCGCTATAGTACTATGCCCCAACTCCAAGCCATTTTTTTTCATGATTTCTTGATTCTTTCTCAATGACAAAGTTGGATCATAAAGCGACTTGAAGATTTCTATTTTCTCTTGCTTGGTTTTTCTATTCATTTCAAGCCTTTCGCTTTTGGTGATTCCTTTGTTTGGCACGGTTTTGATGTTCTTGTCCTTGCAATATCTATAGAGAGTTGCCAGTGGAATGTCCAGTTCTTTAGAGTTTTCAATTGTTGACCTGCATGTGTCGTAAACCATGTCTATTTTGCTGTAATTAATTCTTTTGCGGATGGTATTTACACAACTATGGCTTCTACAATTAGGATGAATAATATATTTTGGCCTGTTATGCTTCCAGAAATTCAACTCATAACTGCAATATTCTCTTAATTGTTCCATTGTTAATGACATCGCCTTGGAAACTCTTCGCATGAGAGTATCAAGAGTAATAACATAGTCGCTGTTGTCGGTAAACCTTTCACGGTCAACATACAGGTTGAAGAGTAAAGTGTTCTGGTCGATATTAGGATACATCAGGCGCCTCAAACAAGCATGTTTAAACAATGTCCTACGTCGTCTTTGACCGTCAACAAGTTTTTCTCTGTACCACCATAACTGCAAATAATTATCGTCGGTCAACTGATACATTCCATCAATCCAATCGGCCTTTTCAGTGCGATAGACATACTTATATTTCAAGGAGTAATAATGCATGAATTCTTCGTAGCTCATGCTGTCCATATCGCGAAGCATGTTCTGGTCAAAAGTGATAGTATCGTCCTCTTCAAGAGTGGTGTCGTCATCATCTATAACATTGTCATAGCTCGGCATTATTTGCTGGAAGTCGCTTGCTGAGTAGATGATACCACTACAATAACATTCATTGTTGCCGAAAACTCCATTCATGTATTGGCTGATTCTTGTGCCGCAGTCATCTTCCATGAGTTCGCCAGTGTCGTTGACAATCGACTCATGTATAGATCTTGATATGCGTAATAGAGTGTCTTTGTCAAGAATTGTGTCAAAAACGTAAACCAACCTGAACCGTCGAGATATTTTCCCTTTTTTCTCTTGCTTGTCGGAGTAAGACATATATACGCAGCTTGGTTTTATCGTCAGTGTGTTCAAATAGTCTTCTATCGAAGCGAATCGAGTATAGTCTATATCAACAAAGACCGTTTGTGAACCATGGAAGAACCTGTCGCTTTTGAATTCCAGCTTCATGTGTCCAGCATTTTTCCCCTTTTCGTACAGAGGTTTTGTTTTGTACTTAATGCCTTTGGAGGTTTCAAACCAGTATTCGGTGTCATAATAAAAATTAAACAGATTACAGAATGCGTGTCCCGTGGTTGCGAGTTTTAAGAATTCATCAATTGTAACCTCCTTCCAATAAAAAGCCATTTTCTCTTTGCCTATAGCTTTTGCACCCTTAGTACTCAAACATGCACTTGCATCGGTTTTCTTCTCATATCCTTCTCGACTAATGAAAGTCCAGAATCTAAAATTTTCATCAATCCTCATAGTAAGCAAATGATTAATTCGTTAATTAATAATTATGTCATTGGGGGCGTAAGATGTTACAATGAGCATCTGTCCATCCCTCAATGCCTTGTTGAACTTAGAGTGTCCAATTTCCTTTTTTGCCTGTTTCCTGTTCGTGTATACTTTACCAGTAGGCAGGTGTTTTATAAGATTTCTCATATAAGCTTATTTTTAAATTTAATTATCTATTTATAGGGATTTAAGGCCTTATCGAGCGCATTTTTACAAGCTCTTGATTATTCGCTTCCGCTGGTTATAGAATATTTTTATGCTATTTTCAGCGGAAACTTGATAAAATGCATGCATTTCCGCTAATTATAGACACTTTTTTGTGGTATTTCCAGCGGGAATATGATAAAAAATACATTTTTCCGCTGGTTATAGAATTTTATTTACTATCTTTGCATCGAAAATAATAAAGACCATATTCTATGATAATAGGACGCGAAAAAGAACGACGTGAATTGCTGAGTCTCCTTGAAAAAGAAGAGTCTCAATTTTGTGCTGTCTATGGAAGACGACGTGTAGGCAAAACATATCTCATCCGTGAGACTTTTAATTACCAGTTCTGCTTCCAGCATACTGGAGTGGCCAAAGGTACGCTAAAACAACAATTGACTGCATTTCGAAACTCTCTGGTGGCGGCTGGTATGACGTGTGCAATACCAAAAACATGGATAGATGCCTTCGAACTGCTAAAAAAACTCATCAGTAATGCTCCAGTAGGAAAAAAGGTTCTTTTTATCGATGAACTTCCTTGGATGGATACGCCCAAAGGAAATTTGATTGGCGCCTTGGAAAACTTCTGGAATGGATGGGCAACAGCACGTCGAGAGAAAGACATCGTGCTGATAGTTTGCGGTAGTGCCACATCATGGATTAGCAAGAAACTCCTAAAAGACAAGGGCGGTCTTCGTGGAAGACTTACCAATCGAATTAAGCTCGCGCCATTTACTCTTCGTGAGTGTGAACTCTTTGCAAAGGGCGCCAACCTTGCTTTGGGTAGGAAAGATATCTTGGAACTATACATGATTCTTGGTGGCATCCCCTACTATTGGAGTTTCCTTAATAAAGGGTTGAGTGTAGCACAGAATGTTGATCAATTGTTTTTTTCTGAGACGGCACAATTACGAGATGAGTTTGAGGCTCTTTATTCCACTCTTTTCAAGCGTCCAGCGAATTACCTCAAGGTCATAGAGTGTTTATGCAATGGCAGGAAGTCTGGCATGACAAGGGAAGACATATTGAACGAAAGCAAATTATCTGATGGCGGCACTTTTTCCACCATACTGGAGGAACTGGAGGAGAGCGGGTTCATTCGCCGCTTTACTTCAGCCGATACTGCAGAGACTAATGCATTATATCAATTGATTGATAATTACACTCTTTTCCATTATCTCTGCATCAAGAAAAATGCATATAGCGATGAGCATTATTGGTCAAACACTTTCATATCCACAGCGCATAACACATGGAGAGGGTTTGCTTTTGAGCGTGTATGTCTCCAGCACATACCTCAGATTAAAGCTGCCCTTGGCATCGCTGGTGTTCAGACAAACGTGTGTTCATGGACTGCTCGTGGAACCGACAAGCGACGAGGAACACAAATAGACTTGGTGATGCAGCGTGCAGACGGTTTTACTGACATCTGCGAAATGAAGCATTCCGTTAACTTATTTACTATAGACAAAGATTATGCAAATGACCTGCATAATAAACTTGTTGCATACCAAGAATTGTCAAAAGACAAACGCACTCTTCACCTTGTCATGATTACAACGTATGGTGTAGTACATAACAGTAACTATAATATTATACAAAATGAGGTGACTATGGACGACCTGTTTGCCCTATAGGTGAGATAGTGGGAAATAATAGTCCACGAGTTTTTATTACTTCATATTAAAGAAATAATACCTACCTTTGCCTTCGATATAATAATCAACAAATGGAAATTTGTGTAATATGACAACAATACGATTTCTCTTCTCACTCGTGACGACGTTGGTGCTGACAGTCACTCCGTCATGGGCATGTACCAACCTTATCGTTGGTAAGGCAGCCTCTGTAGATGGCTCCGTGATTTGTTCATACAATTGTGATGGCTACGGTTTCGCAGGCTCACTGTCACGCACGCCAGGCGGCAGGCATGAGAAAGACGAGAAGATAGCCGTCCGTGAATGGGGTATGGGGGCCGTGAGGGGCTATATTCCCCAAATGGAATACACCTATGATGTCATAGGCTTTATTAACGAAAAACAGGTAAGCATCGTGGAAACCACATTTGATGGTCGCCTGGAGTTGCAGAACACCGAAGGTTTGCTCGACTATTTCACCATGATGCATCTAGGACTGGAGCGTGCCGCTACGGCACGTGAGGCCATCACCATCATGACCGACCTCGTGCAGATGTATGGTTACTGCAGCACAGGAGAGACTATCACAGTGTGTGACAAAAACGAGGCTTGGATTCTCGAGATTATAGGCAAGGGCCCTGGGGTGAAAGGTGCCGTGTGGGTAGCCGTTCGCATACCTGACGACTGCATTTGCGCTCATGCCAACCTTTCCCGTATACAACAGTTCCCGTTGAATGATCCCAAGAACTGCTTGTATTCAAAGGACGTGATTTCCTTTGCACGTGAGAAAGGCTATTTTAGCGGCAAGGATGCTGACTTCAGTTTCCGCGATGCCTATTGTCCTATCTCTTTCTCAGCAGTGCGATATGCCGATGCGCGTGTGTGGAGTTTTTTCCGTCACCACTACGACCATTCCGAGATGGACAAATATCTGCCCTACATCAACGGCCAGCATGACGTTTGCGACCACCTGCCGCTCTACATCAAGCCTGACAGGAAGCTATCGGTACGTGACATCATGAATGACATGCGCGACCACTATGAGGGCACTCCGCTTGACATGACCGCTGACATGAGTGCGGGACCTTGGAGTTCACCTTACCGCCCGCTGCCTATGAATTGGGAGGTCAAAGGAAAGAACTATTTCCGTGAGCGTGCTATCGGCACACCGCAGTCGGGTTTCACTCTGGTATCACAACTGCGCAACTGGCTGCCCGATGAGGTGGGAGGCATCATGTATTTTAACTGCGACGATGCCAACATGATAGCCTACGTGCCTGTGTATTGCTGCGTGAATGATGTTCCCGAAGCTTTCCGACGTGAAAACAATGTGAGTAACGAGTTCAGCGAACACAGTGCTTTCTGGGTAAATAATGTGGTGGCCAACATGATCTATCCGCGCTACAGTGTCATGATAGGCGACCTGCGTGAGGCGCAGCAGGAGTTGGAGGACTTCTACGCTGCCGATCAGGCGCAGGTTTTGAGAGATATTGAGCATCTCACCAAGCGTGAGCGCGTCACCTACCTTACGGGCAAGAGTGCTGCCTACACTGCCCAGATGATGCAGCGTTGGGAAAAACTTTTCCGCCTCATTGTCGTGAAGCATAATGACCAGATTATGAAGCCTTCTGAGAATGGTGTCGTCGTTCCAGGACGTTACACTACACCTGGCTATGACCAGCAGTACCGTGAACAGATCAGCAAAGACACTGGCACCCGCTATTTGATGCCTGAAAGTTCTGGTGATATCAAATCCCTATAAGCGTGAAACCATGAATATGCTGAACGGAAAATACGAGACATATACAAAAAGCATTGAAGCATGAGCTCAAATTCAGAGGTTTACTAATACTTTAGTTCCCAATAATATCGTTAATAATATATGGCAAAAGATAAAGAATACATACAGGGACTTGAGGAATACATCCGTCAGGGTGAGCCACAGAAACAGGAACGAGGTCGTGCCTGGCAGACTGCTATCGGTCTGCAAGAAGTTGATGGACTGAAGACGTCGCCATACTTACTTGATACCGCACGCAAGCACATTGAGGGCGACATCACGATAGGTGAAGCCAAGCAGCTCATCGACAGCTATTACAAGTCGCAATCGGGACGCAAGGAAATAGAAGATGAACGGACCGAGGAGGCCGACAAGGTCTCAGCACGAATCACTGAACTGCTGCAGGAACAAACGTTTAACTTTTCTCCGGCCCAGTATGCTGCGATTCATCGCCGATTATTTGAGGGCATCTTCAAGTTTGCTGGTCGCATCCGCGACTATAACATCACCAAGCAGGAATGGGTGCTTCGGGGCGAAACTGTCTATTATGCCAGTGCCGACACAATAAGCGAGACGCTTGAATACGACATGCGTCAGGAACGAGAATTCAGTTATGACGGCATGAGCATGGATGAGGCAATCAAGCATCTCACCCGCTTCTGCGCCAACTTATGGCAGATTCATGCCTTTGGTGAGGGCAACACCCGCACTACGGCAGTCTTTATGATCAAATATCTCAAGACGCTCGGTTTCAAGGTCACCAACGAACTTTTTGCCACTCACTCTTGGTACTTCCGTAACGCATTGGTTCGTGCCAACTACAGCAACTTGCAAGAAGGTGTCACCGAAACAACCATATATCTGGAGCGCTTCTTCCGCAACATGTTGCTTGGCGAAACCACACAACTCCGCAATCGTGAACTCCACTTGGATTGGAATTCCTCAGCAGAAGGGCAAAGTGCAAAACCCATATTCGCAAGTGCAAATTTTGCCCTTGGTCTGCCCGCAAAGTGCAAAAACTGCACTTTGGAAGAAATCGCCGTGTTGCGAGTGATACAGCAAAACCCATCGGCACCCCAGAAGTTTGTTGCCAATGAGATAGGCAAATCAGAGCGTACAGTCAAATCCATCACCGCTCGCCTAACAGAGCAAGGAATCATACGCCGCTCCAAAGGAAAAGGTAGCCCTTGGGAAATTATCAAAGATTAAATCGCTCACTTAAGATTATTTATAGATGATTATTATGAATGCTACCGAACATAAAATTGGCAACTTATGCATAACTATTTTTTGCAATTCTAAGACTTCAATTGAGACACACTGAGCATTGTACGCTCAAATAGCAAAACTGATTTGAACGATGATAACTCATGAATGATATGATGACATTAAAAACCAAATTAGTTGTCTCTTATCTGTATGATTTTTGTTGTCATTAATAATCACTTTCTTCGTAAAATATGTATAGATATTCGCGCCATTTCTGATATTGAACTATAGCATTAAAAGTATTTAATATGAACAAGAAGTATATTGATTATTTACAAGAGATATCCAAAGAAGATCTTAGAAAGGGGCTTCTGGGGTATGGTTTATTTGCAGATAAACTACCTGCAATTTTTACTTCAGAAGCTTTTTATGATTATTGCAAAAGTATGAATTTTCCTGCTTTTGAAAAAGTCGGTCGTGATTATGTTAGGTATGAGTGTACAAGAAACACTAATATCCCACGCCTTTTATCCATTCCTTCCCCTTTATCTTATTCAAACTTATGTAATTGTATCGTAAGCAATTGGGCAGAAATTGTTCGGATTTTGGGAGAGAAAACTGGTGGTCAAAAGTATAAATATAGTCAAATTCATCTTCAAAAACTAAAAGGAAAAGACTACTTATTTGAAATGAGTCTCAATTATAAAGATAAAGACAAACAATTAATGGAGAGTATTCAAAAAATACCTATTGGAAACAAATATAGAGTTGATGCAGATATATCGAATTGCTTCCCAAGTATATACTCCCATGTCCTATCATGGGCATTAGTAGGAAAAGAAGAAGCCAAGAGATACAAAAATGATTATTCAAAATGGTATAATATTATAGATCTTTACACTCGAAATACTAAAAATGGAGAAACTAATGGCCTGCTTATAGGACCTCATAGCTCTAACTTGTTATCTGAAATCGTTTTATGTTGTGTTGATAAAGAACTTTCTAATAAGTATCAATATGTCAGAAACATTGATGATTTTACTTGTTATGTTGATTCAGAA
>CAMHNO010000002.1 GCA_946186575.1 uncultured Prevotellaceae bacterium | reverse complement strand
TATTGTTGCGCCCAAAGGCGCTAAAATTTTTCATATTTTAGCGACTTCGTCGCCCGAGGGCTGGATGTGTGTTCTTCTTTTTTCATCGCTTTAGATCGTCTTCTATCAAAAAAGGTTCAAGTAATATTCAAGTAAAACAAAAACAAGGTGCTGAATATCGTTGAAAAATCAGCACCTTGCGCTTTTAAGCCAGTACCCAGAGCCGGGGTCGAACCGGCACGGGTGTTACCCCACTGGTGTTTGAGACCAGCGCGTCTACCGATTCCGCCATCTGGGCTCGAAAAGCGGTGCAAAGGTAGTGCAATTTTTTTAATTGTCAAATGATTTGGTGGAAAAAAGAGTTTTTTTTAAATTTGTAGGCACATAATCACAACATTGTTTTTAGTTATGAGGATAGTTATTCAACGAGTTAGTGAAGCGTCGGTTGCGATTGGGGGGCAGTTGCACAGCGCGATTGGTGGTGGCTACATGGTGCTTGTGGGCGTGCGTGATGGCGACACCGAAGATGATGCGCGCTGGCTGGCGATGAAGACGGTGAACCTGCGGGTGATGGACGATGATGATGGGGTGATGAACCGCAGCATCGTTGATGCCGGTGGTCAGGTGCTGGCTGTGAGCCAGTTCACTCTAAATGCCTCGACAAAGAAAGGCAACCGCCCCAGCTACATACATGCTGCGGGTCACAAGCTGGCAGTGCCTCTGTATGAGCTCTACTGCGAGGAGGTGCAGCGGCTGATGGGCAAGGAAGTGAAGCGCGGTGTGTTTGGTGCCGACATGCAGGTGTCGCTCGTCAACGATGGCCCGGTGACCATCATCATCGACTCCAGGCTGCGTGAATAGGAGCTGCTACGGTTTTTCAGACGACAATTATCGATAAACAACCGTTTTTGTATTAAAGAAAATGGCAAAGAGCACGCTAATATTGGTAATGATTCGTTTGATGCTCGCTTGTTGCAAAATGAATTATTGCATGGGGATGTCGGGATGCTGCACTGAAAGTGGCATTCCCTTTTGTGCAACATAGAACATGTAGAGGATCACCGTTTGGTTGCCATTGTTTTCTCCGTGGTGGATGGTGCCTACCATTTCAACTATGGCCTCTCCCTGGCGCACAACCTTTACATTGCCGTTGATGTCGATGATGGTGAGTTCGCCCTGCTGAACGAACCCAAAGTTTATCACGTCGTGGTGGTGCCATGCGAGTTTCTCTCCTGGAGGGAATTCATATCTGATTGAGACAATCTCGGCATTATCTTGTGGGAAATTGGGAATTTGTGCGCCGTCCCAGCTCTGTGTGGTGCGCAGCAATTCGGTGGTTTTTACATCGGCCATATTTCTTTACATATAATTTAGTGAGCTACAAAGGTAATATGTTTTTTTTAAGAATTATGTCAAATGGAATGGTATTCTCGGTTTTTATTTTTATATTTGCATTGTCATTGATGATTTTCTTTTCTTGAAATGCAGCACTAAGATTAGTGAAAATCAAATGTGACAAAATTCAAATCAAAATTAACTTAGATATAAACCTTTTCCATTGTTAAACCAAAGTGCTGCAGTATTAGATTATTATGAAAAAAATTTTACTTCTTACTATTGTAGCGTCGATGGCATTACTGGCTGGCGCACAAACTGTACACAAGATGAGCAAACCAGCAGGCAAAGCCGCTGTGGAGATTATTACTGAGCAACCTGAAGGCAATGTGGTGGCCTACAGCCGCTCGGGCGAGTACATGACCGCGAGCCTCTATGGCTACGATGCTACACAGCAGACGGGGCAAATGAAAATCACCTATGCCCCCGACGGCAAGACTGTGTATCTGCTCGACCCATTGGCCTATGGCGAGGGCACCGGCGTGTGGGTGCAGGGAGAGCTCAGCGATGATGGTTCCACTATCACAGTGCCTCTGGGACAATATGTGGCCTACAATGAAGAGTACAGCTATGGCCTGATTCTGGCATGGGGGCAGAACTCCTTGATAGACTTAGGCGATGATTTCTATTGGATGGATTTCACTCCCGACGAGGGTGTTGAGGCTGTGACTTATGCTGTTGATGCCACAACTGGTGTTATCACTTTAGTTGGCTCAGAAGGTGATGCCTCGGCCGACTATCCCAATAATGTGCTGGCTCACGGACTCGCCGGCGTGTGGAGCGATGACAATTCGCTGGCAACCATTGAGTGGGGAACAACCTACACTCCACTTAGCGAGGCTGTCGCTGCCGTTCCCGCCAATCCAGAGGCTCTTGAATTCTTCGACTGCGGCGATGAAAGTGGCTACACTCGCTTCGATTTCAACATCAATCTGCAAGATGTTGACGGCAATGAACTGCATGCCGACAAGGTGACCTACAGCATCTACACCGACCAAGACCAGCTGTTTACCTTTGATGCGGCGACCTATGGAGCCGGCAATGGTTTCGACCAGGACATGACCGAGATTCCCTATGGCTTCAGTGGCGAAGACTTCTATCTGCGCCGCGTCTACTTCTACCGCACCAATAGTGGCGACAACCCACTGCTCACCTGGCGCATAGGCATTCAGACGCATTACACCGTGGACGGTGTGCGCAACTCGTCGGACATTGTTTATCTCGAGGTGATTCCAAGCGCCATCGAGGATGTGAATGCAGGCAAGACCATTGCCAGCGAGCGCTACTACAACATGGCAGGACAGGAGATTGCAAATCCATCGGGCTTCGCTATTAAGGTGACTCGCTACACCGACGGCACTACATCGACAACTAAGGTAGTAAAGTAAAGAAAACAGATGACAATTCAGGAGGCGCAAAGGCGCGTGGATGATTGGATTAAGACCTATGGTGTGCGCTACTTCAACGAGCTGACCAACATGGCCGTGCTCACCGAGGAAGTGGGCGAGGTGGCGCGCATCATAGCTCGTCGCTACGGCGAGCAGTCGTGCAAGCCCAGCGACGAAAAGCTGGACTTGGGCGATGAACTCGCCGACGTGATGTGGGTGGTGATGTGCCTGGCCAACCAGACCGGTGTGGACCTTGAGGCTGCCCTTGAGCGCAACATTGCCAAGAAGACATGTCGTGATGCCAACCGCCACAAAGAGAACAAGAAACTAAAATAGATATAGCATTTTGCGCCCTTTGGGCGAAATTAAAGTGCTTCGCACTAAAATTGTTTAAGCGCTTCGCGCTAAAATTTATAAAAGAATTATATTTGCGGAGAATTTTAAAATAAAAAATTTTAGAGCCTCTGTCTCTTTGATTTCCACTCTGCCAGGAGTGGCAAAAGACGAAATGCTGACAAACTATGAACTATAAAACTATAATAAACTATGGTCGAACAAGTTAATCAAAACAAGTATTTAGCTGCAATCAATGGCAGTAACGTGATTGAAGACGACGCTAAGGTGAAAGCCGAAGTGGCGAAGATAATTGAGGAGCACGCCGCCGAAAACAACACTCCTGAGGTGCAGCAGTTCCTGCTCAACACCGTGGACCTCACCACATTGAGCACTACCGACAGCGAACGCAGCGTGGCAGCTTTCACCCAAAAGGTGAACGACTACTGGCGCAACTACCCCGACTACAAGAACGTGGCAGGCATTTGCGTGTACAGCAACTTTGCGCAGGTGGTGCGAGCCAACCTTGAGGTGAGCGACGTGGACGTGGTGGTGTGCAGCGCCAGCTTCCCCGCCTCACAGGCTCACTTAGAGACTAAGATTGCCGAGACCGCCCTTGCTGTGGCTGATGGCGCCGACGAGGTGGACATCGTGATAAACATGGGCTACTTCCTGGACGAGGCCTACGAGGAGCTGTGCGACGAGATTAGCGAGATTAAGCATGCTTGCCATGGCCGCATGCTCAAGGTGATTCTTGAGACTGGATGTCTTGAGACTGCCGCCAATATAAAGAAAGCGTCGATCTTAGCAATGTACTCGGGTGCCGACTTCATCAAGACCTCGACCGGCAAGATCTATTCTGGCGCTTCGCTCGAGGCCGCTTGGGTTATGTGCCAGTGCATCAAGGAGTACTACGAGAAGCACGGCGTGATGATTGGCTTCAAGGCCGCTGGTGGCATCCGCACCACCGAGGATGCGGTGAAGTATTACACCATCGTCAAGGAAGTGCTGGGCGAGAAATGGCTCGACAACCGCTACTTCCGCATTGGCGCCTCAAGCCTTGCCAACGCCCTGTTCCAGTCGTTCACTGGCGAGGACAAGAAGGTGTTTTGATAGCTCATCAGTTTATGGTTTATAGTTCAGAGTTCATAGTTTTTTTTAGCTGCTCTGAACTGTAAACTATTAACTACTAACAATTAACTCTTACCCACCACCACACTATGAAGCTTTTTCTTCTTGACGCTTATGCGCTAATCTTCAGGGCCTATTATGCGCTCATGCGCAACCCCAGGTTTACCTCGGGAGGCCTTAACACGTCGGCCATCTTTGGCTTTGTTAATACGTTGCAAGATGTGCTCAAGAAAGAGCAGCCTACCCACATTGCCGTGTGTTTCGACCCACCGGGAGGCACATTCCGTCACGAGGCCTACAAGGAGTATAAGGCCAACCGCGACGAGACGCCCGAGGACATCAAGCTCGCAGTGCCCTACATCAAGCGCATTGTCGAGGCTTATAACATTCCTGTCATCGAGGTGCCAGGGTTTGAGGCCGACGATGTGATAGGGACACTCGCCCGCATGGCTCATGAGCATGGCATTGAGACCTACATGATGACACCCGACAAGGACTTTGGGCAACTTGTGACCGAGGGCGTTAAGATTTATCATCCAGGACGCAAAGGTCGCGAAGTGGAGATTCAGGGTGTCGAGGAGATTAAGGCCAAATATGGTTTCGAAAGCCCCTTGCAGGTCATCGACTATCTTGCCCTGATGGGCGATGCCGTCGACAACATCCCTGGCTGTCCTGGCGTGGGCGAGGTCACTGCCAAGAAACTTGTGCAGCAGTTTGGCTCGGTCGAGAACTTGCTCGATAATGTGGACCAAGTGAAAGGAGCCTTGCAGCGCAAGGTGAGCGACAACGTGGAGCAAATCAAGTTCTCGAAGTTTCTTGCCACTATCAAGACCGACGTACCCATCAGTTGGGACGAGCAGCTGCTTGAGCGCAAGCCTGCCAACATGAAGGCCCTTAATCAGGTGTTTAAGGAGCTGGAGTTCCGCACGCTGGCTGTGCGCATCATCGAGCACGGCGAGGCCAACGTGGGCGTGAAAAACGCTCCATCCGCCGCCGAGGCACTAAAGGGTGTTTCGCGGGCCGAGCTCGAAATTGTGAACCATCCCAAGAAGAATCCTGCGCAGCCATCGCTCTTTGATGCGCTCGACTCCAACGACATTGCCAAGCTCAGGTCAGAGGCGGTGGAGCTTGACACCATCAACTCGCACGACCACGACTACCGCATCATTGCCGACGATGCCCAGGCTGGCCAGCTGGTAGAAAAGCTTCTTGACGAGGGCAAACCAGTGGGACTGTGCTTAGTGGCCGACGGCGACGAGGCAATGCGTGCGCGGCTGGTGGGAATGGCTGTGAGCAATGAGCGATATAGTGCCGCCTTCATGCCTCTCGACGACATGGGGTGGATGCTCAGTGCTGTGGCGCCGCTCTTTGACGGACGGGTGCAGTTAGTGAGCAACGACATCAAGCGCGACATAGTGATGCTGAGCAATGTGGACATTGACTATGCTGGCGACTACTACGACACCGGTGTGGCGCACTACTTGCTCCAGCCCGAACGCAGCCACACCACTGCTGTTATTGCCGAGGAACTGATGGGCTACAAGGCCATAAAGCCTGAATCGCTCATTGGCGCTAAGGGTAAGAAGCAAAAGCATTTCTCGCAGGTGAAACCCGAGAAGCTGAGCGACTGGGCTTGTGAAATGGCCGACCTGGCTCTTGCGCTAAAGCCCGAGCTTGACCGTCGCCTCGACGACAACGGCATGACTCGCCTGCTCACCAGCATAGAGTTGCCGCTGGTGCGAGTGCTGGCAAGCATGGAGGTGGCTGGTGCACGCATCGACGAGAAAGCCCTTGCCGACTATTCGGTGAAGCTCTCGGAACAGGTCGCCGCTCTCGACCATGAGTGCCACGAGCTTGCTGGCATGGAGTTTAACACGGCATCGCCGGCACAGGTGGGCGAGGTGCTTTTTGGCCACTTGAAAATCGACGCTAAGGCCAAGAAAACCAAGACCGGCCAATATTCCACCACCGAGGAGGTGCTCCTGAAGGTGCGCGACCGCCATCCGTTGGTCGACAAGATACTGGAATTGCGTGGCATGCGCAAATTGCTATCGACCTATGTCAACGCTCTGCCGGCGCTGGTCAACCCACGCACTGGTCGTCTCCACACCACCTATAACCAGACTGTGACTGCCACTGGCCGTCTATCGTCGACTAATCCTAACTTGCAGAACATCCCCGTGCGCAGCGACGACGGCAAGGAAATTCGCCGAGCCTTCATTCCTGCCGAGGGCAATGTGTTCTTCAGTGCCGACTATTCGCAGATTGAGCTACGCTTGGTAGCTGACATGAGCAACGACACCACTATGCTCAATGCTTTTGCACACGACGAGGACATACACGCCATCACGGCGTCGAAAATCTACCACGAGCCGCTCGACAAGGTCACCAGCGACCAGCGGCGCAAGGCCAAGACAGCAAACTTTGGCATCCTCTACGGCATCTCGGCATTTGGACTGAGCCAGCGGCTCAATATCCCGCGCAGCGAGGCCAAGATGCTCATAGATGGCTATTTCGAAACTTTCCCTGGAGTCAAGGACTATATTGAGCGCAGCGTGGCGCAGGCACGAGAGCAGGGCTATGTGACCACTCTCTACGGTCGCCGACGCATGCTCCCCGACATCAACTCGCGCAACGCAGTGGTGCGCAGTTTCAGTGAGCGCAATGCCGTCAATGCCCCCATTCAGGGTACTGCCGCCGATGTCATCAAGATTGCCATGATAGCCATCTACCGCCGTTTTCAGGAGGAGGGCATCAAGTCTAAGATGATACTGCAGGTGCATGATGAGTTGAACTTCGACGTCGTTCCATCCGAGCTCGACCATGTAACCGAAATTGTTATCGCCGAGATGGAAAACGCTTATCATGGCCGCGTGCGCCTCACTGCCAGCCACGGCGCCGCAAGCAACTGGCTCGATGCACATTGATGCAGATATAGATGTCAGAAATAAATTGGTTCATAAAGTCATAAAGCGATGAAGAAATTTCTCTTATTGGCATTGTTGCTCATGGGTTTTGGAGTGATGAATGCCCAGAGCATGAAGATGGTAGTTGACAAGCACGGCAACGTGCTTGGACGCTATGTCAAGACCAATAAACGCACCTATACGGTTGCCATTCAAGATGATGTTACTGTGCCCAAGCGCGGTAATCGAGTGGTGGTCTACAGGGCATCTAAGGGTCAGGGAATTGTTTACTACAACCAGGAGCACAAGGGCAGCCTGAATGTGCGTCAGAGCCCGACCATCGACTCGCCGGTTGTGGCACAAATACCCGATCCTGATGGCGACTTGCCCGAGTGCTATGATTGCCTTGGGAAAACCAAAGGATGGTATAAGGTTGAAGTTAATGGTGTAGTGGGCTACGTGCGCGAAGATTTGCTCAACTGGGACGGCATGTGCACGATGTAGCATGCGCGTTGCCCACTTCATCGGCTGTTGAGCATTACCCGCGCCCAGTCGCCAGTGGGCTTGTCCATGATGCCATAGAAGTCGGGCTCGTCGATTACCTCGACATCACTGCATCCTTGAAATTGAACACGGATTATCTCTTTGAGGCTCAAGAATTTCTCTTGGGCCTCAACTTCATTGTTATAGCGGTAATCGTCGCTGCCGTGCTCGCTGCCGGCGCTGTACTGGAAAGTAACTTTCATGGCTGTTTCTGAATGTTATTTGTGTGGTGAATGGTGATGGTGCTTGTGTCGCTCGTGATGCCAAATCTCAAGGCTATTGAAGGCATTCTGCCACAGGATGTAGAAACCTGGTCCCACGGCGGCTAATGGATTGAGCCATGCGCTCGACACCCAGATGGCGAAGGCGGTGTTTTTCTGCCCCATGGCCTGGCCCATCTCGGTGGTAGCATGGAAAAACCGGCCCACGTAGCGCCCTATGGCAAACTGCACAAATGTGATGGCAAGACTCGTGAGGGCAACCACCACAATGAACCACATGGTTGTGCCACTGTTCATGATGTTGCGCATAGTGGCACCCGAGATCACCAGCAGCAGCACGCCCCACAGGTAGAACGACAGGTCCTTGTTGCTGATGATGAGGCGGTGAAGGCGGTGAGCGAAGTGCTTCACTACATAGGCCAGCGCCATGGGAGCCACGAGCACCGAGCACACACGGCCCAGCAGTGCCAGGAAGGCATCCCAGAATGGCATGTCGATGCTTTGGTCAACAAGTGGGAACACCACAGGAATGGCCACCGCTGCCACGAAGTTGCTCAGCAGCATGAAGGTGGTCATCTTCTCGAGGTCGCCGTCGAGCTTGGCGGTCACTACCGGTGCAGCCGTGGCACACGGGCATATCACACAGCAAATTATACATTCCATCAAGATAAGGTCGTTGCCTGTGGCATGGTAGTGTGAAATAATTATTGTGCTCACTATCACCAGCACCAGCTGCAGGGCAAGAATCACGAAGTGCCACCAGCAAGGGCGCATGCGGTGAAAGTCGGCGCGGCAGAAGGTGACAAACAGTATCACAAACAGAATCCACGGCAGGATAAAGTCGAAGAAGCTGTTAAACACACGCGATGCCTGGTCGAGTGCCGGAGTGAAGTAAAAGATGAAATAGACCAGTATGCCCGTCGACATCGACACGGGCAACGTCCATTCTTTCAGAAAATTAAAAAGCTTGTTCATCTTAATGGTTAATCTTTTTTTAGTTGTTCGATGTAGTGGTAGAGCTTGTGGTAGAAGGGGTGGCGGCTCAGGGTGGTGCTGTTGCCGAGGATGAAGAGCTTCATGCGAGCGCGGGTGATGGCCACGTTCATGCGCCTCAGGTCGCGCAGGAAGCCTATGTCGCCATTCTCGTTATGGCGCACCATGCTGATGACGATGATGTCGCGTTCCTGCCCCTGGAAGCCATCGACGGTGTTGACGGTGATGAGGTGGCGCAGGGGCTTGAAATAGGCACTCTTGCGCAATAGTCGTCGCAGCAGTTGCACCTGTGCCCTGTAGGGCGATATAATGCCCACGTCGAGTCGCTCGTCAATCACTCGCTGGCGTCCCAGCCGCTCGAAGTAGTGCTGCAGTGTGGTGATGGTTAGCTGCGCCTCGGCGCGGTTGATGCGTCCATAGGTCTCCCCCACCATCTCTTCGTGAGCGTCGAGGTCGAGAGTTGCGGTGTCGACCCACGTGATGGGTGTGTCAAGGTCGAGGATGCTGCGGTATTTCACCTCGGGGGCGCTCTGCACCTGGCCGTGATAGAACCAGTCGCTCGAGAAGCGCATGATGTCGTCGTTCATGCGGTATTGCACCTTGAGCAACGTCACAACCTGGGGGTTGCTCTGCACAATGCGTTCCATGAGCGTGCGCGCAAGTCCACCCTTAATTGCCTCAAGGCTCTTGACGGTGGGTGGCAGCTGGCAGTGGTCGCCAGCAAATATCACGCGATTAGCTTTGGTGATGGCTATCCAGCATGCTGCTTCAAGTGCCTGCGCCGCTTCGTCGATGAAGAGTGTGGCAAACTTCATGCCCTGCAGCACCCGGTGTGCACTGCCTGCGAGGGTGCAAGAAATGACTCGCGCACTGTTGAAAATTTCATTGTTGATGCGCAGCTCCAGCTCAGTTTCGCGGCTTTTTAGCCTGTCGAGCTTCTGGTGATAGCTGTCGCTGCCACGTCGCTTAGCGCTGCGCAGCTCGCGTATGGCCTTGCGTATGGCCCACAGCTGCGGATAGTCGGGGTGGGCCTCGAAGCGTCGCTCGTAGGTGAAACTCAACATCTTGTCGTTCACCTTGGTGGGGTTGCCCACTCGCAGCACCTCTACGCCGCGATCCATGAGTCGCTCGCTAATCCAGTCGACCGCCATATTGCTCTGCGCGCACACCAGCACTTGGTTCTCGCGTCGGAGTGTTTCGTAGATGGCCTCGACCATCGTGGTGGTCTTGCCTGTGCCTGGAGGTCCGTGCACAACGGCCACGTCCTTGGCAAGCAGCACCTCGTTGACTGCGTGCTCCTGTGTGGAGTTGAGCCATGGGAAGCTGAGTGGCGCAAACGAGAACTTCTGGGTGCGGCAGTGGTTGTAGAACATGTCGCGCAGCTGTGCCAAGCGGTTGCCCTTGGCATGTGTCACGCGGTCGAGTGCGCGAAGCATGAGTTGGTAAGTGTACTCGTCCATAGCGAGCTGCACCCCCACTCGCTCATAGCCTTGCAGGTCGGCTACGGCATTGGCTTCGGGCACCACAACCACCATGCGGTTGTCTTGGACATAACTCACGGTGCATGAGTGCTTGAAATAGATGACATTGTCGCTGGCATCAACCCTGAAAAATGTCACTTGGCGGCCATACTCGAAGTTGTGCTCAATGTCGGTGTCGGCAGTGCGAGTGACCTCCACCACCAACTGATTGAGCGAGTTGTAGTAGCTGCGGCCCACTTGCAAGGGCCACCAGCAGTCGCCCCTCTTGACCTTTCGCCCCAGGCCCATGGTCTCGGTTTGATGCTGAAACTCCTCACGTTCGGCGTCGCGCTCAGCCACGAGCAGAGCCCGCTGCCGTTGCAATTCAAGAATCGGTGATACTGCCTGCATTTATTGTGTATTGTAAATAGAAATTCTAGAGATTCTAGAGGACTAGAAAATCTAGAATTTCTTATGAATTGTCGATATTGTGGTTTAGCCTACTTGCACGCCGGGTCGCACCTCGCCCTGTGGGCCAATGACCACGAGGCGGCCATCGGCATCCTCGGCGCTCAGAATCATGCCTTGCGAGTCCACTCCCTTGAGTTTGCGGGTAGGGAAGTTGGCAATGAAGCACACCTGCTTGCCCACGAGGTCCTCGGGCTTGTAGAACTTGGCAATGCCCGAGACTATGGTGCGAGGCTTGCTGGTGCCGTCGTCGATAGTGAACTTGAGCAGTTTGTCGGCTTTCTTCACCTTCTCGCACTCGAGCACTTTGCCCACGCGTATGTCGAGCTTCTGGAAGTCGTCGAAAGTCACAGTGGGTGCCACGGCCTTTGGGGTGAAATTTTTGAGTATGTTTTCCTGCTTGATGCGCTCGAGGCGGTCGGTTTGAGCCTTGATGGTCTCGTCGTCGATTTTCTCGAAGAGCAGTTCGGCTTTCTCCACGCGGCCGCCAGCCTTGAGGATGTCGATGCTGCCCAGCTTGTTCCAGTCGGCACTATCAAGGTTGATCATCTTGCGCAGCTTCTCGGCGCTGAATGGCAGGAATGGCTCAAAGGCGATGGCGAGGTTGGCTGTAATCTGCAGTGCAACGTTCATGATGGTCTCGACACGAGCCATGTCGGTCTTAGCGAGCTTCCAGGGTTCGGTGTCGGCCAAATACTTGTTACCAATGCGCGCCAGCTTCATGGCCTCGGCCAGTGCTGCGCGGAAGTGGAATGTGTCGAGAGCTTTGCCCAGCTCGTCCTTCACACCTTTGAACTCCTCGATGGTAGCGTGGTCATAGTCGTTGAGCTCGTGAGCTGCTGGAATCACACCATCGAAGTACTTGTTGGTGAGCACGATGGCGCGGTTCACGAAGTTGCCCAGGATTGCCACCAGCTCGTTGTTGTTGCGATCTTGGAAATCCTTCCAAGTGAAGTCGTTGTCTTTAGTCTCGGGAGCATTGGCAGTGAGCACATAGCGTAGCACGTCTTGCTTGCCTGGGAAGTCCTGGAGATACTCATGCAGCCACACTGCCCAGTTGCGACTTGTCGAGATTTTGTCGCCCTCAAGGTTCAAGAACTCGTTGGCGGGCACGTTCTCAGGAAGTTGGTAGCTTCCTTCAGCCATGAGCATAGCCGGGAAAATGAGGCAGTGAAACACGATGTTGTCCTTGCCAATGAAGTGTATGATTCGGGTGTCGGAGTCTTTCCAGTACTTCTCCCAATCGTCGGGGCGTAGCTCCTTGGTATTGCTGATGTAGCCAATGGGTGCGTCAAACCACACATAGAGCACCTTGCCCTCGGCGCCGTCGATGGGCACGGGAATGCCCCAGTTTAGGTCGCGAGTCACTGCACGGGGTTGCAGACCGCCGTCGAGCCACGACTTGCACTGGCCGTACACATTGGTCTTCCACTCCTTGTGTCCCTCAAGAATCCACTGTCGCAGACGTGGCTCCCACTTGTCGAGTGGCATGTACCAGTGCTTGGTTTCTTTAAGCACAGGCACGTTGCCGGTGATGGCACTGCGGGGGTTGATGAGATCGGTGGCGTTGAGCGATGTGCCGCACGCCTCGCACTGGTCGCCATAGGCGCCATCGTTGCCGCAATGTGGGCAAGTGCCAGTGATGTAGCGGTCGGCGAGCCACTGGTTGGCCTCCTCGTCATAGAACTGCTCGCTCGTCTTCTCGATGAACTCACCCTTGTCGTAGAGTTTCTTGAAGAAGTCGCTGGCTGTGTGGCGGTGCATCTGGCTGGTAGTGCGTCCGTAGATGTCGAACGAGATTCCCAGCCCAGCCATCGAGTCCTTTATAATGTTGTGATAGCGGTCGACGATATCTTGTGGTGTAACACCTTCCTTTTGTGCCTTGATGGTAATGGGCACGCCGTGCTCGTCGCTGCCGCCTATCATGAGCACATCCTCACCCTTGAGGCGCAGATAGCGCACGTAGATGTCGGCAGGTACATATACACCAGCCAGATGTCCGATGTGAACGGGTCCATTGGCATAGGGCAGCGCTGTGGTCACCAGCGTGCGAGCATATTTTTTCTTCTCTTCCATAGTGGTGATTGTGAATTTAATATTTTCGGTTTCAACAATTTTGTGCAAAGGTAATGTTTTTTTTTGGTTTAGCCGTGATGCTTGGGCTGATTATTGATTTTCTTGCGCGGCTGGGTAGTGGTTTTCTGGTTCTGATTCATTGCTGAAGAATAAATATTTCTTGTGATTCATAGATGGTTGAGATAAAAAAAACTCAACGCATCTTTTTTTAAGATAAAGATGCGTTGGTTAATATTATTGTATTATGTTATTTCAGGTCTTTACTCTATTGAATATCAAAGGCAACTCGCCCACTTTGCATCTGAGGGTGGTGCCGTCGGTCTGGATGTCGGTCACAGCCACTGTCAGGTCGGCCGCACTCAGCAGCAGTGCCTTGTCGGTCTGAAGCCATGTGCCAGTCACAAATGGGCCTACGCCATGAGTCGTGTAGGCATAGAGCCGCGCCGAGCCATCGGCGTTGAGCTGTATTACAAACTCACTCGTGCCCACAATATCTTTTACTTTAGTAAGGATTTGTATGTTCTCGGGGGTGAGAGCGTTGTTTTGTTGTAGCTCTTCCAATATCTTCTGCTCAAGCAATGCTGCCACTTGTGGATTGTGAATATATTCCCAAGCCCCCAACAGAGGGTTCTGTGGCTCATCTTTTTCTTTGTCGTTGCCACAGGAGCTGCATGCCCAGCAGCACACCATGGCTGCAATGAGTATGGCAAACCCCCACAAAATATTCTTTCGCTTCATATATAATCTTCGTTTTTTTAAAAATGGTGTTTGTTTAAACTTCAGCCTGCAAAGTTATAACAATTAAATCACCTTGTCAATTTAGTGTCGCCAAAAAGCACCTAATTGTTAATAACTTTCTTGTTTTGTCGGGCAATAATGTTAAAAGTGACAATTTTGCGTCTCCCCTACCCTTGTTTAATGCTTGGCCGAAAGCTGATGTGTGTCCGAAAATCGCCCAACTTTTGTTATTCTCAATTAATTGTGCTAACTTTGCATCTGTTTTTTTACAACGTCATAGTTTCCATGGAAATAAGCTACATGACTCAGAACATAGACATGCCGCAACTCAACACCGCTGTGCTTGAGGAGTGGATCGAGAAAGTGGCCAGCATGCTGGGCAAGCGTGTGGGTGCGCTCACCTATGTGTTCTGCGACGACGAGTACATTCTCGACACCAACCGCCAGTTTCTGGGCCATGATTATTACACCGACATCATAACATTTGACTACAGCAACAGCCATCGCATAGCTGGCGACATGGTGATCTCGATCGACACCGTTAAGTCTAATGCCCAGCAATTGGGAGTGGACTATGACAGCGAACTGCTGCGTGTGATAATTCACGGCGTGCTGCACCTGTGCGGCATCAACGACAAGGGTCCTGGCGAGCGCGAAATCATGGAGCAGCATGAGAATGAGGCGTTGGCTGTTCTTCCACAAGGCATATTGGCGAAATGAGGTTTGATTATGACGTTATAGTGATAGGTGCCGGCCATGCTGGCTGTGAAGCGGCTTGTGCCGCGGCTCGATTAGGGTCGTCTACTCTGCTCATCACAATGGACATGAACAAAGTGGCGCAGATGAGCTGCAACCCTGCTGTGGGAGGCATAGCCAAGGGACAGATAGTGCGTGAAATAGACGCACTGGGCGGGCAGATGGGCATCGTCACCGACCGTTCGTCAATTCAATTCCGCATGCTCAATCGCAGCAAGGGCCCTGCCATGTGGAGCCCACGGTCACAGAGCGACCGCACGCGCTTCATCGACAACTGGCGCAAAATACTCGACGGCACTCCCAACCTTTATATGTGGCAAGACAGTGCCACAAGTCTGGTGATAGAAAATGGCGTTGTGAAGGGTGTGAAAACTGCCTTCGGAGTTACATTTAACGCCCGCGCCGTGATTCTCACCGCAGGCACTTTCCTGAACGGACTAATGCACGTGGGCGGCGTGAAGATGCGGGGCGGACGAGTCTCGGAACCTGCCTCGCACGGCATCACCGAGCAGCTCGTGGGGCTGGGATTCATAGCCAGCCGCATGAAGACGGGCACCCCGGTGCGACTCGACGCTCGCACCATCGACTACAGCCAAGCAACACGCCAGGACGGAGAAACCGACTTTCACCACTTCTCGTTTTTGCCCGGTGTGCACAGCGAGCTCAAGCAGCGCCCCTGCTGGATAGTCTACACCAACGAGCAGGTGCACCAAGTGCTGCGCGAGGGACTCCCCTACTCTCCGCTATATAATGGCCAAATCCAGAGCGTGGGTCCGCGCTACTGCCCCAGCATCGAGACAAAGCTTGTCACATTCCCCGACAAGGACTCGCATCAGCTCTTTATCGAGCCCGAGGGCGAAACCACTCAGGAAATGTATTTGAACGGGTTTTCGTCGTCGATGCCCTGGGATGTGCAAATCGAGGCTTTGAGCAAGATTCCAGCCCTGCGCAACGTGCAGGTCTACCGTCCAGGCTACGCCATAGAATATGACTTCTTCGACCCTCGTCAGCTCAATCACACTCTTGAGACCAAACTGGTGAGAAACCTCTTCTTTGCTGGCCAGGTCAACGGCACCACTGGCTATGAAGAGGCAGCGGGACAAGGCCTGATGGCAGGCATCAACGCTCACCTGCGTGTGACGGGTGGCGGCGACTTTGTCCTGGGCCGTGACGAGGCCTACATAGGGGTGCTTATCGACGACCTGGTGACTAAGGGGGTTGACGAGCCTTATCGCATGTTCACTTCACGTGCCGAGCACCGCATCTTGCTCAGGCAGGACGATGCCGACATGAGGCTAACAGCACGCGGCTATGAGTTGGGACTCGCCACGCAAGAGAGGTATGACTTGATGCTCTCTAAACGCAGTCAAGTGGATGATTTAGTGCAGTTTGCACGTGACTTCTCGGTGAAGGCAGCGGCTATAAATCCTCAGCTTGAAAAGGCTGGTTATCAATCGCTTAAGCAAGGTTGCAAACTCTATGACTTGCTTCTAAGGCCGCAGCTTGACATGCATCTGCTTGCAGGATTTGTGCCTGCGCTTGAGCAGGTGATTGGAGGCCTGGAGGATGCACGACGCGAAGAGATAGTTGAGGCTGCCGAGATCAAGATCAAGTATCATGGCTACATCCAGCGCGAAGAAATGATAGCCCAGAAAATTGGCAGGCTCGACAAACTATATATAAAGGACAAGTTCGATTATCCGTCCATACTCCAGCTCTCGACCGAGGCAAGGCAGAAACTCGAGCGAATCAACCCCGAGACGATAGGACAGGCGTCGCGTATTCCTGGTATCTCGCCAAGCGACATCAACATCCTGCTCGTGCTCTTGGGCCGGTGAGAAACGATGGCAATGTTTCACGTGAAACACACTCCCCCCCCCACTCCGCCTGCTGGACATCATGAACGAAATTATGCACAAACAAAAATATGGTTAACATCATGGAGAAAGAAAAAATCGAAAAAGTGAAATCAAAGGTCAGGAACATTCCTGATTTCCCCGTCAAGGGCATACAATTCAAGGATCTCACAACTGCATTCAAAGACCCCGAGGCGTTGCAGATGATGCGCGATGCTCTGGTTGAGGAATACAAAGATAAAGGCATCACCAAGGTTGTTGGCATTGAGGCGCGAGGATTTATCTTCGGCTCGATTCTTGCTGCTGCGCTGGGTGCGGGGTTTGTACCCTTGCGCAAGCCCGGAAAACTTCCTGCCAAGACCATCAAGAAGACCTACACTAAGGAATATGGTGAGGACACTATCGAGATTCACGAGGATGCCATAGGCGAAGGTGATGTGGTGCTCATGCACGACGACCTGCTCGCCACAGGGGGTACCATGGCGGCTGCCCTCGACCTGGTGAAGACGATGCATCCCAAGAAAGTCTATGTGAATTTCCTGTGCGAACTGGTCGATCTCAAGGGTCGCCAACTCTTCCCTGACGATGTTGAAGTGACATCGCTCTTCGACTTTGAGGGGGAATGAAATGGATTAGTTTGTCATATAGGGGAAAGGAATGAAAAAACACCTCTCCCCTATTCTTTTAAGATGACCCTCTCCCCCCCATTCTTTTGAGATAATCCTCTCCCCTATTCTTTTAAGATAACCCTCTCCCCTATCAGGCATAAATAAAATGCAAAAAAACGTGGCATTTCACGCTCTTGAGGCCATGCCGATAAATCAGAATACATATTAAATAATTATCACAACATGCGCGACGAACTCAAACTAAAGATTTCGCTACTTCCAACCAGCCCCGGCGTGTATCAGTATTTCAATCAAGAGGGAACTGTGATTTATGTGGGAAAGGCCAAGAACTTGAAACGTCGCGTCAGCTCCTATTTCAACCGAGTGCACCCAGTGGTTCGCACCAATCTGCTCGTTCGCAACATCTGGGACATGAAATATATCGTCGTCAACAGCGAGGAGGAAGCGCTCGATTTAGAGAATAGCCTCATCAAGGAGTTCCAGCCGCGCTACAATGTGCTGCTCAAAGACGACAAGTCCTATCCATGGATTTGTGTGACTAAAGAAATGTATCCGCGAGTTTTCATTACTCGAGAAAAGTATACCAAAGGGGTGAAGTTCTTTGGCCCCTATCCTAAAACCGAGGTGGCACATGCCATTGTCGACACCATCAAGCAGCTCTACCCTATTCGCACCTGTCGCCATAATCTCACGCAGGAAAATGTTGACGCTCGCAAGTACAAGCTGTGCCTGCAATACCATATCAAGAATTGTGAGGGCTGCTGTCAGGGTATTGTTTCACATGAAACGTACAATGGCTACATCGAGAATGTGATGAAAATACTCAATGGAGACACCAAGCAAGTGAGCGATTTCCTGATGAAAGAAATGATGGAAAAAGCGCAAGAATTGAAGTTTGAGGAGGCCGAGGTGCTCAAACGCAAGTATCAGTTGCTCGAAAATTACAGGTCGAAATCGGTGATTGTGAACCCCGCCATTCACAACACCGATGTGTTCTCGATTGTGCGTGACGAGAGTGCGGCCTATGTCAATTTCATGCACATGCGCAATGGCGCAATCGTGCAAAGTATTACTGTGGAATATAAGATTCAAGATGCTGGCACCGACGAGACCAACGAGGAGATTCTCTCGACTGCGATGCGCGACATCAGAGAGCGCTATGGCGAGACGTACAAGCACGACAAAGTGAAAGAGATTCTGGTGAACGTGATGCCCGACTTTGAAGTAGAGGGTGCTCAGTGTGTGGTGCCGCAGCGTGGCGACAAGCGCAAACTTGTGGCAATCTCGATAAAAAATGCGGAGCAATATCGCACCGACAAACTCAAGCGCATGGAGAAACTCAACCCTGAGCAACGAGCTACACGCACACTCACCACAATGATGAAGGACTTGCACCTGAAGCAGCTGCCGCGGCGCATTGAGTGCTTTGACAACAGCAGCATCTCGGGCACGAGTGCCGTGGCCTCGTGCGTGGTGTTTGTCAATGGCAAGCCATCGAAGAAGGATTACAGGCATTTTAATATTAAGGAGGCCGACGGACATGACGACTATGCACAGATGCGGGAAGTGATTGAAAGGCGCTACACAAGGCTAATGAACGAGAACTCGCAGCTGCCACAACTGCTCGTGGTGGATGGCGGCAAAGGTCAGCTCGGTGCTGCTGTAGAGGTACTCGACAAGTTGGGGCTAAGGAATGAAATCACTGCTATTGGCATAGCCAAGCGCCTCGACGAGATTTTCTTCCCTGGCGACACGGTGCCACTTTACATCGACAAGAACAGCGAGACCTTGCGCATCATTCAACGACTGCGTGACGAGGCTCACCGTTTTGGCATCAAGCATCACCGCAACAAGCGAAGCAAGGCTCAGGTGCACAGTCAGCTCGACGACATCAAGGGCATAGGGCCCAAAACACGCATTGCGCTGCTCAAGCACTTCAAGAGCGTGAAACGCATCAAGCAGGCGAGTGACGAGGAAATTACCCTCGTGGTTGGTGCAGCTAAAGCACGTCTTGTGATAGATGCTCTCAACATCTCTTGATGTACTGGAATAATTTGTGTGTATGGCAATTTTTAGAGTTTTTATTGCATGAGGGGTGGGAGAGTGCTATCAAGGCCTTGTTTTCGATTTTTTAGGGCCGAAATCAGCGACAGTTATACTGTTGGCTTAATCTACTGATTGCCACCTTGATAGGTCAAAATATCATGGTTTTTAACTCGTTCTCTTGCTCATTTTTGCCTGCTCTTACGACCATAGCCCCTGAAATTAGCCGTAAAAATGAGCTAAATTTTGAAGAAAAAAATATTTTTACGCCAATAATTCTTGTTTCTCAATATTTTTTAGTAATTTCGTCAATCCAAAACTAATAACCATAAAATTACTCTCATGATTAATGTTTTTCACATTGTGTCGAGCAAAACCTGGGGTGGTGCTGAGCGGTATGCCAGCGACCTGGTCGACCACATGCGTCATGACCGTGACTTCTATGTAGAGGTGGTGAGCGCCAAGAACGACGACATCATCGAGCAGTTCCAGAAGATGGACATCCCGGTATCGATATTGCCGCTAAAGGGAATACGCGACTTTGACAGCCCTGTGAGGCTCGCCAGGATGCTGCGCAAGGGCAAGAACATTGTGCATGTTCATACCTATCGTGATGCCACCACTGCAGTGATGGCCCGCATAATAAGCGATAATCCCGACACCAAGGTGGTGCTAACGCCTCATGGTCTCAAGAAGCCCAAGCTCAACTATGTGTCGAAGAAGGTGTACCGCAACATCGATCGCTTTGTGTTTGTCTCGCAGTTTGCGTATGACTATTTTCTGGCTCATGCACCGCGTTTGAGCAAATCTAAGACCACAGTGATTCCTGAGAGTGTGCTCAACACCGACACCAGCGCTCAGGCTCCCGTGCCCGACTTGCGCAAGCAGCTGAAGATGACGCCCGAGCAAACCCTGATAATGTTTCACAGCCGCCTCAATCGCGAGAAGGGCATCGACGTTCTGCTCAAGGCGGTGGCTCAGCTCGACCGCAGCATCTACAAGCTCGTGGTGCTGGGTGATGGCCAACTCAAGGCTGTGTCGAGAATAAAGAGTTTTATTGTCGAGAACAATCTTGTCGACAATGTTAGGCTCTACGGTTTTCAGCGCAACGTGCATGGCTATCTGTGGCAGTGCGACTTTGGTGTTCAGCCTTCGACTGTTGCCGAAGTGCAGGGCATCAGTAATTTGGAATACATGAAGCAGGGCAAGCCGGTGATCACTACCTCTAATGGTGCCCAGCCTGAATATATACGTGACATGGAGAACGGAATTCTTGTAAAGCCCAATAATCCCGACCAACTGGCAGAGGCTATCAACACTCTGTGCCATGACCGCGAGCTGGTGCTCCGCTTAGGCAAGCAGGCAAAGCTCGACTTTGACAAGCATCTGAATTACAGTCGCTTTTATGATAAAATTACCACTTTCTACAGTTCGCTATTCGCCGACTAATCAGGAATACTACTATATATAAAAATGATCGAGGGTGAGTCATCATGACTCACCCTCGATCGTTGATGAGTGGGAAGAGGTGGACTCGAACCACCGAACCCGAAGGAGCGGATTTACAGTCCGCCGCAATTGCCACTATGCGATCTTCCCGGCATTTGGTAGCTGCAAAGGTATGTATTTTTTTCTTCTCAGCAAAATTTTTACTCATATTTTGTGAAAAACAGCGCAAAAAACGACTTGATTGTCGCGCAGAGGCGATAGGGGAGTGGCCGATTAAGAAGATTCACAACAGGAAGAACAGCGACACGCCAGCCACCGAGATCATGGCTCCCACCACGCTCTTGAAGGTGATGGGCTGCTTGAAGAGCCAGCGCGCTGGCAAGATGATGATGATGGGCGTGAGCGCCATCAAGGTGCTGGCAATGCCGGCGCTGGTGTATTGAACAGCAAGCAGCGAACATCCCACACCGACAAATGGGCCGAAAATTGTGGTCAAAGTAGCCACCGTCATGCTTGTGCGGTCGGTCAAGTTCTTGCGTAGCGGCTTGAATCCCTCCCTGAACATGAGCAGAATTGCAAAACCTGTAATCCCAGCCAGGCAGCGGAACACGTTGGCGTAGAAAGGCAGCATCCACGGCTGGCATGGTGTTGGCATTGACGACTCATAGTGGTTCATGCCTATCTTGCTCAGCACCAGACCAACGCCTTGACATACGGCAGCCCCTATGGCAAACAGCACGCCATTGAGCGGCAACTTGAGCGACAATCGATGGTTGCTGTCGCCACGGCCAAGCACGGTGATGGCTATGCCCGCCAGAGTGACTGCCATGGCTACCATGCTGATGGGTTTAAGTTCCTGTCCAAGCGTGATCCATGCCATGAAGGCAGCTGTGATAGGAGCCATGGTCATGAAAAGTTGTCCAAACTTCGACCCGATGATGATGTAGCACTGGAAGAGGCAGAAGTCGCCAATGACATAACCCACCAGCCCCGAGAGCATCATCCATAAATAGGCCTCAGAGCTCGCTTTTGCCGGCAACGGACTACCAGTCACCAACCAGAAGAAAATGGCCGAGAACAGCAGCGTAATGGCCATTCTCACGAAGTTTAGCGTGACGTTTCCCATGCGCTTGCTGCCCATCTCGCTAAGCAGCGCTGTGGCGGTCCATGAGAAAGCCACTCCTATTGATATTGTTTCGCCTAAGTATTGCACGGTTTCAACTTATTATTGCCACTGTCACCACGCTGTGGGCAACATGCATAGTCTTGAATGTGGCCGGAGGATTAAGCGGGAGTAGGGGAGTGGTGGTGCCATCGCTGTGCACGGCAAACGATGGAAAGTTGTGCGACAGACCTGTGCCGGTGGCCTTGACGTAGCTTTCCTTGAGGGTCCAGAGCTGGGTAAAAAACAATTCTTGGTCATCCACACTCGTCATAGCATCGAGTTGGGCAATCTCGGCCGCGTTCATAGTGTAGTTGACCAAGCTACGACGCAGTTTGACAATGTTCTGAATATCAATCCCCACTGGTTTGTTGCCCATGGCGCACGCCACCAGGTTGCCGCTGTGCGAGAGGTTGAAGTGCAGCTCGGGGTGGTTAACGAAAAACGGCTTGCCATGTTCGCCCTCAGAGTATTGCATGTCGCGCTCGCGCAGGCCATGCTCGCGGAGCATGTTGTCGAGCAGCAGCCCTGCGCCCGCGCTCAAGTGCTTGCCGCGGTCGAAGCGGTAGCGCACTGTCTTGTCGCGGCGGTAATGCGAGAGCTGGTGCAGCGCATCGTCAAGAGCCCCTGGTGCAGCCAGGGGCTCTACGTTAGCGATTTTCACCGTGCATCCACTTGCGGTGAAGTGCCTTACTATTTCAATAAGTGTTGCCAATCAAGCAGAGTGTGTGTCCCTTTCAATTATTTGGGCTTGGGAGCCACGTAGCTCATGTGCACCTTCTCGGGGAAGATCATGCCTTCGGGCGTGATTTTGATGCGCACGAGGTAGTCGCCTGGGTTGGGACTGTTGCGCTCGCTCATCGAGTCGAGGGTCATGAATGTAACAGCGTTGAAATCCCGCTCATCCCACTTGTGAACGTGCCCACAGAACACTATCGTGGCGTTCCACTTGTCGAACTGCTTGAGCAGGAAGTATGTTTCCTCTCGGGGGAAAGTGGAGGCAAACTGCATGCTCTGTGGCAGGAAGATGTTGGTGTGTCCAAAGATGAAAGTGTGGCGATAAGAGTCCTCGCCATCAAGTATTCCTTGCTCGATGAGGTCGACCTGTAGCTTGCCCAGGGTTCCACTGGCGGTGTCGAGGAAGATGAAATGGTCCCTGATTACATTTCCTTCTTCGTCATATCCACACAAGACGTCAAACTCATAGAACGACGAGTGGAACATGTTGCTCCACAACGCCCAACCGTTGTGGGTCAAGTCGTGGTTTCCAACAACAGGAAAGAATGGGAACTTGATGTCGTTGTAGGCATATCCAAATTGATCATAAGGATCATCCTTGCGCACGAATCGTCCATAGTCGTTAAGCTCAAAATATTTTTTCACATAATTTTCCTTGCCCTTTTCAATCGACTTGTTGAGGGTGATGTAATACTCAGGCTTTGTGTCGGCAATGTCGCCAAGGTGGCAATAGAGCAAGTCGTTGTTCTCAAGGCCAATTGCGAACATCTCATCCATTCGTCCAGGGTCGGTTGTGACATGGCTGTCGGATCCCACAAGAAACGAATAACCTTGAGGGCTGTTGTCGTGTGTGTTAATAATGATGTTGTTGGCAGCATCTTGAAGATAGTCTCGATAATAGAGCTGCGACATCTTCACGCGGTCCTCAACAGCAGTGTTACCCATGAGCACACCTTGAGGGCTCACTTTCTCGCACGAGGTGTTGAGCATTGCCACAGCAGCCATTGCTGCGATAAGTATATATTTTGCTTTCATAGTCGTTATTACCATTTATATTTTAAACCTACTTTTACCGAACCCTCATATTTGCTGGCCAGCTGGCTCAAGGAGCCTGCCGGGCGAATGTTGAACTCGCCGAAGAGGTTCCAGCGCTTCTTGACCTTGGCATACCATCGGATGCCCCAGTTGATATTCCAGTTCTCGTAGTAGAAATCGTCGTAGTTGCGGAAGAAGAGTCCCAGGTTCCAGGGGTTGTTGCGGTGACGGATGTTCACGCCGAAGCCGAATGTGAGCAGTGGAGTCTCGGTGTAGCCCCATCCAGTGCCCCACACGTGGCTGTGGTAGTGCACGAGTGTCTCGCCCAGTCGCATGTCGACGTAGGCGCTCTCCCATGTTGCCGAGATGTTGTAGGACATCTCGTGGAATCCGAACTTGTGGTAAAAGTTGTACATGATTTTGCCGTCGAACGAGATGTTGCCATACTTCAATGGCAAGCGATAACCGCCTTGTACGTCAACTGAGAACAATTCCTTACCAAACTGCATTTGGGCATCGCCGCCCACATGCCAACGTGGAGTGAGGTGACGCGTGTAAGAAACCGCAAGTCCTCCAAACTTGTCGGTAACAACATTGTTACCACCCATCACATAGCCCGAAATTTCGTTCTTGTGCTCGCCGTCGTAGGTCTTGTAGGGAATGTAGCTGTTTTGAGCCCCAGCTGCCACGCCCATTGCGGCAATCATTAAAAAGATTAATAACTTTTTCATAGCAAACAAAATGGATAAGTATGTGTTTTTTAGTTGTTTTTAGAAGTGGATGCAGAAGGCACCACCCAGCACCCACTGGTGGAGCTTCTTCTTGGTGGTGGAGACTGCCGGCTTGGTCATGTCCCACTCAGCGAGCTGCATGAGCAGTACCAGGTCGGGCGAGAGTCCCTGCATGAGTCCCAGCGGATGATAGGTGGCCTTGAAGGTCTTGCGGGCGTAGTCGTAGTCGCAAAACACTCGCCACGAGAAGTTGTTCTTGTGGGCGTAGGTGAGCGATACTCCGGCGCCGAACTTCATGGAGTTAGAAGCCTCCACGTTGATGTAGTCCCACTTATAGTCGATGACCTTGTCGCTGACGGTGAACATGGGCTGGGTCTCGTCGTCGAAATAGGCGGTGTTGAACTCGAGTTGCTGACCGCTATAGGAGGCGTTGATGTCGATGGCGTTCATAATGCTTCGGCCCACAAGAGCCTTGGCACCCAGCGCAAAGCGCGATGATAATGGCCAGTTGAAGTAAAGGCCAGCGTCGGCGGCAAACTCAGTGAGATGGTCGCTCTCGATGGTGAGGACTATGTTTTGCACTGAGTTGGCCAGTAGTGGGTCGGCGAGGAACTCTTTTAAATCGCCTTGCTCGCTCAGGGCAAACTTGCTCCATCCGTTGATGGGCGTGGCCTTGACGCGCAGTCGTCCGCCAATGCCTATGTAGGGGTTGAAGAAGTAGGCCGCCTCGGCAGCCACTGCTGTTGCCGAGCGAAACTGCAGGTGGAGTGGCTCGGTCGCTACTTCTTCTTCGGTGTCGGTGTCGTCGCCATCGAAAATGTCGGCTGGCAGGTTGAAGTTAAAAGCCGGCATGTTCAAGTTCTTGTTGCCCAGTCCAATGCCCATCTCAATGGCGAAGAACGAAGGGTTCTTGCGCATGTCGGGGTAGGTGCCCATGTCGCCCCGCATCAGTCCTCGGTGCTTGAACAGGAGGTCCATCAGGCCGTAGCCCAGCTCCACCGATAGGATGCCGATGCCAGCTCCCGAGAGCACGTCGCTAATCCAGTGTCGGTTGTTGAGCACACGCATCACGCCGGTGGCAGTGGCCAGGGTGTAGGCCCCCACCGAGTACCATGGCGAGCGCGTCATGCCATACTCCTTGTGCAGGATGGTAGCGGCCATGAAGGCGGTGGCAGTGTGTCCGCTGGGCCACGAGTTGCGCGTGGAGCCATCGGGGCGCATCTCGCTGGCTGTGTACTTGATGCCGTTGACCAGGCCAGCCATGATAGCTGCCGAGGCCGCCGACGAAGCCCAGAACCTGGGCCAGTCGCTGCGGCTCTCCACGCCACCTATTTTCAGTCCAAGAGTGAGAGCCAGTGGCACATATTGTGTGTAGTTGTCGATTTCGCTGTGAAAGTTGTACTTGATGAGCCTGATCTTGGTGTTTGGGTTGTTGTAGTCTTGGCGGAATGCCGCCTTCTCGGCCTTGGCAATGAGGCCAGCAGCAAAGATGGGGATGCCCACCCACGTTTGGTCGTCAAGGAAGCGATAGGGTTTCACGGCCGGATTGGTGCGGCTCTTGATGAAGTTGAAGTCGGGAGCCTTGGGAGGTTCGTATGGCTTCAACACAACTGCGCTTCGCTTGTCGTAATCGTCATCGGGTAAGGCTGTTGCAAGTGCCTCGGCTTCGTTAGGCTCTGCATTATTTTTTACCTCAGGCTGAGCAGGCAGCACAACCTCGTCGGCGGTTGGCTGTTCGGCATCAATCGAGTCGGGCATGCACAACGCATTCGCTTTCATTCCAAAACTGCACAAGACTGAGGCTGATAGTAAAATCGTTACGAAAAAATGTCTCATTATTGTTATTTAGGGGGAACTGACTGTGTACGAACTAAAAATTTATGCAAAATTAATGCAAACCGACTGAATTACAAAAAAAATCATAAGTTTTATTATTATTTCGGCGGCGCAGCTTAATTTATCCAACATTAATGCAAGCCGACAGAAATGAATCACCCCGAGCACTTCGGGCAACGCTCTTGTTACTCTTGTTCATCATGTTTTTTTAATACAGGAGAGACAGGAACACAGGAGGCTGATGCCCTTTTGTCAGTTCTCAAGGGTAGATAAAACAAGAAAGCACTCACAATATTTATTGTAAGTGCTTGGCTTTCAGTTTTGTGGTCCCACTTGGACTGCTTGCAGTGATAGTGGGTCATTTTCGCCAATCCCTAATATAAGGCGGTTGTAATTCGACTGCAAAGATAATCAATCATTTAGAACTACCAAAATTTAATCAAGAAAAATCACAAGAAATCATAACACGTCATTTATCACGTCAAAATCACGTCAAAAATATTTCATATGTCAAAAATAATGACTACTTTTGTACCGTAACATTTAAAATTATTGAGATATGGCAACAATCACACTAACATTATCGTCTAAATCCGACAAAGCAACAAAGCAACAAGAAGTCATGATGCGCCTAACGATAGGCAGCACCACTAGAAGAGCGAAAACCAACGTTTTTGTTCAGTCCGAGTACTGGGATAGCAGAAACCAGTCAATAGATATTCCAAACTGGAGAATGCTCACAGATGAGCGTAAGCAGCTGAAAACTGCCTTGCAAGAAAAGTCCATGAAACTTGAGAAAATCAAGAACCATGTGTCTTCATCCGTTGACAAAGCAGATAAGCAAGCTATCAAGGATGATGTTAATTGGTTAAAGACTTTGGTTCATGACTTCAACTTCCCAGCTCAACAAGTGGAGCAGGAAGAGCCACAAGTAACAACATTGCTGCAAACGGTCTCCAGTCTTATTGAATCTGCAAAGAATGGCACAAGGACAGTCAAGAAGACTCAAAAACCAGTCGACAATCGCACTGTGACACAATACAAGCAGATGCATAATATATTGGTGCGCTACCTTGAGCAGAACCAATTAGATGACCTTGAGATTACCAGTGTTGACGAGAATTTTTACAAATCATTCGTGCAGTTCATGTATGCCGAAGGTTACAAGTTGAACACCGTAGGCAAGCATATTAAGAACCTCAAAGCAGCCATTAACGCTCTTCCTATGGAGCAGCGTGTCAACTGCGAGTTTATTGAGCCTAAAAAGTGCGCAAAACTCACAGAGGAAGTCGATAACATCTACTTGACCGAGGATGAACTCAACAACATTGCATCCCTTGAGATAGCAACACCATACCTCGACAAAGTGCGTGACCAGTTCTTGCTGCTTGCGTGGACTGGATGCAGGTATAGCGACCTTCCCAAGTTGAATAAGAACAACATCCACACAATGAACAATGGCGGTCGGTGTTTCAAGTTTGAGCAGAAAAAGACTGCTAGCAGGGTTGTTATTCCTATCCTGCCACCTGCGCAAGCCATCCTCGACAAGCACAACTACAATGTACCTGCGCCAATGAGCAACCAACCATTTAACCGATTCTTGAAGGATGTTGCTAAACTTGCAGGACTCAATGAAGATGTGTCTATCACTCACACCGAGCAGGGCGGCAGGACAGAGCAACATTTCAAGAAATGGGAGTGCGTTACTGCTCACACCGCAAGGCGCAGTTTTGCGACTAATATGTATAAGCGTGGCTATCCCACTCTAATGATTATGAAGATTACTGGTCACAAGACCGAAAAGGCATTTTTGTCCTATATCAAGGTCAGTGAGGAAGAGAATGCAGAGAGGATGCTCGCAGGTTTTGAATTTTAATATAGTGGACTGGTCAAGTGGTCAAGTCATAAACGGACTGACCACCTTGACCGCTATGACCAGTGACCAACGCAACCAAACATATAATAACCACTCAAAAATCGCATATAATGGACGATATAGTTATACACTACCAACCACCCAAGCCAACTCAAAGAGACGTAGAGAAGGCAAATATGGAACTTATAAGGCTTGTGGAGCAACTGGAATCCACTGCCTACCAACTAATGCAAGTGTCAAGTAATCCTGCGCTCTTTGCATCTCGCAATGGCGGCAGGTTACAAGGTTATGCCAACATCATCCAAGATATATCTACTAACATCTGTCAAGAGTACAACATCTATGGATAAGAACACACACTATCCTTTAGTGGAGCAGATTGTAAAAGACCTTGAGAGCGGCAATCATATAGTAGGAAGTTTCGCTTTCCACCACTATATCATGCGTTATGTGGCAGCGGAGCGCACTCCAGTACTCAAAGAGAATGACATTAACTTCTTGCTGAAACGTGTTCGCAACGAAGTTGAACGTTTAACCAACTACCTTCGCCAAGCGCCAATCGATTACAAGCATTTAGAGAGGTGGTTTGCGCTCATGGAGACCTACTGCACCACACCACTACAAAAGTACGATATTGAGCGTTTAAAGGGGCATTTCGAGCCTTTTAAGCATCCTGCACCGCAAGCAGTCGCAACCTCGACGCAGGATGAGGTAGAGACTGGCACTGGAATAGACTGGGAGAAATTAAGAACATTTTTTAAACCAACGTTTTTAGGTATAGGCAAGGGAAATAGATTCAACTACTTTGACGAATACCTAATAAGAGACATCCCAACCATTAAAACGAAACAAGGACTTGCGATGGTTGCACTTTGCATTCATCGCAGCGAGCATTTCAATAAGAAAACAATGAAGTTTGCAAAGTGGATGAGACTATTTTTTGAAATTGTAGGAGTTGAACCACCAAAAAATATTAGCAAATCACGCTATGAACCAAACGAAATAATAAACCAAACATTCCGCTACTTGTAAAAGTATCTTCTTTGTATGATACAAATGTATGTAGATTAATGATAAGTCACTATTAATTAGTGGCTTATTTTTTGTGAAATGTATGTTTTGAGAGTCTGTGAAAGGTCATACCTAACTTTGCGGTGTCAATCATTCAGCGGACTGGGTGGACTGGAGCAGAGGTGCGACCGAGAGCCACACCGAGAGCCGCAGAGTGTGCGACCAGTGAGGATGAGCAGTCTTGAACCGAAAGACCGAGCAAGATTCCGACAACAACAATGAACTATAATCTAGTTCAACTTGCAAAAGAACTGCCTAACTTGCAGGTTATAATTTCATTGGCAGAACTGGTCGAGGGGATTAATCTCTGCATCGATGAGACCGAGCGCAGACTGGAGCAGAGAATCGCAGACCAAAAAGCAGAGACCTATCCTAGCAGAGATAAGGTCATGGAGATTCTCGAAGTGTCCGCAGCCACTCTTTATCGGTGGCAAAAGGCAGGTTATCTTGTTCCGCTCAACGTAGGTGGCAAGCGTCGCTACCGCATGAGCGATGTTAAACGTATTTTAGAGGGCGATAATGCCAATAAAGGAGTTGCACCATGACAGATGAAAAAAGGGCGCAAAATGCACCCAAGCAAGAACAGAACAAAGGTAGTGAAAATCTATCTAATGAGCAAGCATCCGTCAATAATATTGACCAGTTGCAGCGATACAAAAGTGGAGACTACCTCAACAAAGTTGGCTCACTGGAGTATGCACCTGCAAATGATGTTCTAATGGCGGCAAGCCTTGAACCTGCGCCACAATCCTTGTGGGGGGACGGGATGATTTTCGAGAATGAAGTCACTTGTATCTTTAGCGATTCGGGAACTGGTAAGAGCATTCTAGCGGTGCAAGTTGCAGACGAAATCGCAAGGAAGGGGAGAGTTGTTCTATATGTGGATTTTGAATTGAGTAAGGCGCAGTTTCGCACACGTTACACTAATGACAATGCCGAAGACTATGAGTTTTCTCCAAACTTCCTGCGATGCAATGTGCAGCAATACTCCTTAATTGGAGATGATATTATTTCGGACATCAAATCTGCTTGTGCTGATTCAGGCGCAAGTGTGGTTATCATCGACAATCTCACTTGGATAGAGAGCAATGCCGAAAAGGGAGACGCAGCCGCCTTGTTGATGCAAGAACTTGTCGAAATGAAGAGGGCGCATGGATTGACAGTGATTGTCATCTCTCACACTCCTAAACGCTATCTTAATCAACCTATCACGCAGAATGACTTGAGCGGCAGTAAGAAAATTCTAAATTTCCTTGATGCAGCGATAACGATCGGCAAGAGCATTAAAGACCCTGCATTGCGCTATATCAAACAAATCAAGTGCAGAACCGCAGGTTTCAAGTATGACTCCGACAATGTGCTAGTGTGCGAGTTGACACATGGTGAACGTGGCAACTTCCTGCATCATGAACCAGTGCGCACCGCAGCAGAATCCGAGTTACTCCAATCGATAGATGAAGACACTAGAGCGATGCTTGTTGAGAATGTGCGTGAACTTACCAACAAGGGCAGGTCGCAGCGTGAAATCGCTAAGGAGTTAGGCATATCGAAGTCCACCGTAGTTAACTATCAAAAGAGGATGCGAAATGAAGACATCGATTAGCAAGAATTTGATTCGACTTTTGGCTCGAGCCAACAACACCGCTTATATTGATTCGGTGGTGGATGAATACCTGCGCTCTGCAAGAACCGACCAAGTTCTGCTAGGAGAGACGCTCATGAAAACGAATCCCAATAAGGCAGTTGCAATCGTCTCCAGTCAAACTACCGCAGTGTTATGCGCTATGGGTTATTTGCAACCTTTCAAGGGAGCAGAAGTGCCAATATGGGTGGCAACTGGTGCGAATAAGTTGAATGAGACACACGTCCTAGCACTGGACAATCGAGACTGTTACTTCTATGCAACCGCAGGACAATATGAGCAATGGTGTGATTGCGTGAGCGAAAATCGAGTAATCCTTGGTAATGTTGCTTATGTGCATGACGGACTCTTCCTCGCACATAGGTTTTGCCCAAAGGTTATCAAAGAGGATTCCGACCTCGCAAGCATTGTAACTTTACCATTTGAGACCGCAAGTCTCTTCATGGGATATGACGATTTAGATTTTTACAAACGAATGGACGCAAGTCTGTTAAAAACTGGAGATTTACAGAAATGAAGTACTCTAAAGGACAAAGTGGTAATCCACAAGGAAGACCAAAGGGAGCAAAGAACAAAATCAAGAGCAGGTTACTTGATGCGCTCACTTCGATTGTTGAGGACAATATCGAGCGTCTGCAAGAAGACCTAGACTCACTTGAGCCGCAGGACAGAGTCAAGGCTATTGCCAACCTTATCGGTTACATCATCCCCAAGCAGCAAGCGGTCAAGGCAGATGTGACAGATGAGCGTGAGCAGATTGTTATTGCTAATTTATCATCCGAGAGTGTCGCAACACTTGAAAGGATTAAGAGAGACGGACTTAATGGACTGGCAAGTTAGCAATGTATTCAACATGAATGTGGCTGCGCTCGATAGTGGCAGCCACATTATTGTGAACAAGGGCGGCACTCGCAGCGGCAAGACTTGGTCTCTGCTCCAGTTATGCGCAACACTGGCACAGTTAAGAGCAGGTATCTTGATTAGCATTGTGGGCGAAACTATGCCCTTCCTCAAGCGTGGTGTTATTCGTGACTTCCGCTCTATGTTTGGTGGCGCATGGAATGCGGACAAATGGAATGCAACCGATATGGTTTACACCTTCGACAATGGCAGTAAGATAGAGTTTTTCAGTGCCGACAACGAGGGCAAAGTGCATGGCAGCGCGAGGGACATTCTCTTCATTAATGAGTGCTACTTTGTGGACTTTGAAATTTACCGACAACTGGAAGTGAGGACTAGAGGGACTATCTTCCTCGACTACAATCCTCGCAGCAGATTCTGGGTAGATGATAATATTTTGGGCAAACCAGACGTGGCACTCATCCACTCGACATTCAAGGATAATCCTTACTTAAGTGAGCGGCAGCGGCAGGCTATTCTGTCCTACAAAGATACCGACCCTAATTGGTGGACGGTATACGGAGAGGGCAGGACTGGCAGCGTTGAGGGTCTTATCTATACCAAGTGGAGCACCGTCGACAATATGCCGCAGCAATTCAAGCGTGAATTTTATTGTATCGACTTCGGATTCACGAATGACCCAACCGCCATCTTGCGAGTGCGCTTGAGCGGTGGTGAGCTGTGGGTGCAGGAGTTGGCTTACCGTCGAGGAATGCTCAACCGTGATATTGTCGAGGTTTTGCGGAGCGCGGGAGTTGCAAGAAATGCAGATATTGTCTGCGATAGCGCAGAACAGAAGAGTATCACTGAAATAAATAATATCGGTGGTTTTCGTGCAGTGCCCTGCGTCAAGGGTCGCGGGTCAGTAGTCGCGGGTGTTAACATGGTGCAGGCTTACCAAATCAATGCGACACAAAGTTCTCTGGGATTAATTGACGAATTGCGGAACTACTCATGGAAGAGGGATGCAAACGGAAATTATATCAATGAGCCGCAGGACAGATTCAACCATTCACTGGATGCCCTGCGATATGGAGTGACCACATTCCTCATTACAAGGCGCAATATGAGTGTGCCGAGGGCAAGAATTGGTCATATTTGTTAGAGTCAATAATAATGACTACCTTTGTGGCGAATTGTTGCACAAGCAATAATTTTAAATGTTACTTGAGCGTTATTGGGTGCGATACCTAGTGACGCTCTATTTTTTGTGGGTGGTCAATGGTCAAGACTTTAGAGGTGTGACCTGCTTGAACTCATAAGCAAAGAGCGGTCAAGGTGGTCAAGGTGGTCAAGGTGGTCAAGGTGGTCAAGGTGGTCAAGGTGGTCAGTCCGTAGAATTATGACCAGTTGACCACCACAATACATATATTCCAAATGTCATAAAAAGTGTTCCAAATATCGAAAAGACAACTTTGCGGCTGCTTATCACGTCAAAATCACGTCAAAAACAAACAAAAAAATCGCCAACTAATTGATAGTCAGCGATTAGTTGTGGTCCCACTTGGGCTTGAACCAAGGACTCCCTGATTATGAGTCAGGTGCTCTAACCAACTGAGCTATGGGACCGCTCACGTGCTCGATGTGAGCCGAAAAGCGGATGCAAAATTACATCAAAAGTTTGAAACCGCCAAGTTATAGGCCCATTTTTTTTGACAAATGGGCTTATTTTTAGTTGTTTCAGTACAAAACAGCCTTGTCGATGTTGCCGGCAGCAACTATGGCGCAGTCGCCGCCCACCCACACGGTGCCGTCGGGGCATAAGGTGGTTTCGACCACCGAGGGGCGCTTCATGGCCTCGCCTTGCATGAAGCGGCACTGTGCCGGGCGTGAGATGATGCCGCAGTGGTGCAGGTAGTGGGTGAGGGCACCGTTGGCGGTGCCTGTGGCACTCTCCTCGGGCACGCCATAGAGTGGCCCGAAGTTGCGTGCATGAGCCGTGTATTCATCGTTTTCGATGGCAAAGGCATGCACGCCAGTCACCCCAAGTTCGTCGCTGAGCTGTGCCATTGCGTCCATGTCGGGTGTGAGGGCATTCAGTTTATCAACGCTTGCCACTGGCATCATGATGTCGGGCAGACCTGTCGAGACCACCATCACGGGGAGAGAGGTTTTTGCGCCAGTCACCCCCATGATGCTGTGCAGTCGTTCAACATCGACCGTGGTGTCAATCACTTGTGGCGCTGCCATCTCCATCATGACCGAGCCCTCGACCCTCACCTTGAGGTCGCCGGCAAGCGTGTGGTTGAGGCAGGTGGTGCCACTGGCGATAATGCCCTGCCTGAGCATGGTGCCAAAGGTGGCTATGGTGGCATGGCCGCACAGGTCCACCTCGTCGCGCGGCGTGAAGTATCGCACAGTGAACTCATTAGCACTATGTTGTTTGACAAAAGCCGTCTCTGAATAGCGGAACTCGGCCGCCAGTTGCTGCATGGCCCGTGGAGTGGGAAAATCGTTCCCTTTGTCAAGCAGCACCACCCCGGCGGGATTGCCGCCAAAGGGTTCGGTAGTGAACGCGTCAACGATAAAATATTTCATAACAATCTTGTGTGTTTGCCAGACAAAGTTACAAATAATTCCAAATAATTCATGAGATTGTGAGGATGTATATTACTAAAAACAAGTGTGGGCTTGTGGAAGTAGAAAAAAGTAATTAATTTTGTGTCTTGATTTTGTTGTATTGAAATAATGAGAGACATGATATTCCAGCGCACGGCGATGCTGCTGGGCGAGGAGGCAATTGCCACGCTTGCCTCAAAGAAGGTGGCGGTGTTTGGCGTTGGCGGCGTTGGCGGCTACGTCGTCGAGGTGCTGGCACGCAGTGGCGTTGGGAAGCTCGACCTCTACGACAACGATGTGGTGAGCGAGAGCAACATCAACCGGCAGATTATCGCCACCACAAGCACCATAGGGCGGCACAAGGTGGATGTGGCTGTGGAGCGAGTGCTCGACATCAACCCCGCGTGCATGGTTAGGGGCTTCAAGATGTTCTATGTGGTGGGTAATGCCGATGAGGTGGACTTGAGCCAGTATGACTACGTGGTGGACTGCATCGACACCGTTAGTGCCAAGATGGAGCTCGTGCGCCGCTGCACGCGGTTGGGGGTTCCCATCATTTGCAGCATGGGAGCAGCCAACAAGCTCGATGCCAGCGCATTTCGAGTTGCCGACATTGGCGAGACCGACGTTGACCCCCTGGCGCGCATCATGCGCAAGAAGCTTCGCAAAGAGGGCATAGAGCACTTCAAGTGCGTCTTCAGCAAGGAGAAGCCTCGCAAGTCGTGTGAGGAGGGCGAGAGGGTGAAGCAGGGCACGCGTCAGGCTCCTGCGAGTAATGCCTGGGTGCCAGCGGCTGCTGGCATAGTGCTCGGGGGCGAGGTTGTGCTTGACTTGGTTTCCGTTAAAAAATAGTAACGCCATGAACGCCAGGAAAGACTTTAAAAAAAAGCAATTTAGGAAACACTTCAGAAAGCCGTCTCATCGGCAGCGCAAGTTGATGGATTTCACCTGCGACAAGACGCAATTGAACCACTGCCCATGCTGTGGCGATGACTATCGTGGCAACTACTGCCCTGTGTGCGGCTTGCCCACTGGCAAGGGCCACATCACGTGGAAATCGATCAAGGAGGGAGTTATGGACTTGTGGGGACTGAGCACTCGATCGCTGCCGCTGACGCTGTGGCAGCTCATGCTCATGCCAGGGCACCTGATTGCCGCCTACATCAGCGGCCGCCGCCAGATTAGTTTCCCTCCAGTGAAGATGCTGGTGATACTGTCGGTTGCGGCACTGCTGATTTACAACCTGATTGACTTTGGTGATAGCACCTCGGTGGCTTCTGCCAAGCCAGGCGATGTTGAGTCGATGATAAACTACAACCTCAATTTGTTCTATAACTGGGCTTTAAGGCATTTCGACTGGGCATTGCTTGTGTACACTTCATTTCTTATTGTGCCCACATGGGTTGTGTTTCGCTACTCTCCCCGTTGTGCCCGCCACAACTTGCCACAGGGTTTCTTCATCCAGGTGTTTAACAGCATGCAGGTGCTCATCGTCTTGATGCTTGTCAAAATATTAACCTGGGTACTTGACCTAATCACCGACACCTCATCAATCAGCCAGGAGACCACCGACATTGTGATTAACACCATCGTCTACATTATCATAGTGATAGTGATTTACCGAACCTATTATCAAATTTTTGGCTACAGCGTTTGGGGCACCATGTGGCGCGTTGTGACAGTGATAGCGGTAGGATATGAGATGACGGGGATTGTCGTCTTCGTGATAGGCTACATTGTGGCCTCCGACATGGGCAATTGGAACTATATCACTAACCGCTTGCTCACCGATTTGATGTGGGAAGCCTTGTTCATCGCTTTCGCACTGCTGATTTCACACCTGATCAACAAGAGGCAAGCCGCGAGAAGAAAAGAAGTGAGCCCGTTGGGGGGAGTAACGTGAGTTTGATGAAAATGTAGAGCATGCTCTGTCTGCATCTCCCTCTGCCACTAAAGAGGATGAGGTGATGTTAGATAAGAGTTAAGAGTTAATAGTTAATAGTTAATAGTTGGGCAAGCCGGCGGGCGGTAGCAGCTATTTGATCCTCGCTCTCAAGGTGTGTGGAGTCGAAGCGCAGCTGAGCCTGCTCGTAGAATGGCGAGCGCGCCTCTATGCCGTCGATTACCGATTGCTTTATCTGCTCGTCGCTCATGTGGCTAAGCAGTGGGCGCTTGCTGCGTTGGTCGGGGAGCACCAGGCGCGATGCTATGCGTTCGACGCTGGTCTGCAGCCACACGGTGATGCCCACTCGGTTCATGAGCTCCATGTTGCCAGGCTGCAGCGGAGTGCCTCCGCCACATGCCACTATTGTGTTGCCTCCCATTGCTACAACTTGTTCGAGCGCCTCCCGCTCCAGCTTGCGGAAGTGGGCCTCGCCGTGAGTGGTGAAAACCTGCTTGGCGGTCATGCCGCACTGCTGCTCGATGTAGATGTCGAGGTCGACAAAGCGCCACCCCAGCAGGTTGGCAAGCGGTTTGCCCAGTGTGGTCTTGCCGCATCCCATGTATCCTATCAAGAAAATTGGTTTCATCGCCACGAAGTTAGCGATTTTTATTGTTTTAACAAACAAAAATTAAGGTCATCAATAATGATTTTGCATATTTGTCACAGTTTTTTTACCTTTGCAAAAGAAAAAAATGAGAAAAATATGTCGAGTAACAAGAGAAAGTGGTATGTGGTGTGGGTAGGCACCGAGCCAGGTGTGTGCGACACTTGGGTCGAGTGCCAGTTGCGCACCAAGGGCTACCCTGGCGCTCGCTACAAGAGCTTCGACAACCAGCAAGATGCCATCGAGGCGTGGCGCAACGGCTATGATGAAGAGGCGCGCAACGTGCTTCGTGCCATTGCCAGCGCCCCTCGCCGTAAAGACGAGGTGGACTACACACTCATTCCCGAAATAATTCCTGGCAGCTGGGCTGTGGACGCTGCCTGCAGCAAGAATCCCGGTGTGATGGAATACAGGGGCGTGGACGTGTACACCGGAGCTCAGATTTTTCATCAGGGACCATTTGCCGAGGGCACTAACAACATAGGCGAGTTTCTTGCCATCGTTCATGCGCTGGCGATGCTCTACAATCGTGGCGACAGCACCACCGCCATCTACAGCGACAGCCGCACGGCACAGATATGGGTGCGCAAGCGCAAGTGCGGCACCAAGCTTGAGCGCACCCAGAAGAACTCACAACTGCTCGACATTGTGGCTCGCGCCGAGTACTGGCTGCAGACCCACAACACAGAGAACCCCATCTACAAATGGCAGACCGACAAGTGGGGCGAGATTCCGGCCGACTTCGGGAGGAAATAGTTTTTTTTGAGTTTTGAGATGTCGCAGATTTTATTTATTTTTGCACTCTATAAACTTGATGCACCAGAATTATGAATCCTTACACACAATTTGCGCTGCTGTCGGCATCGTCGCTCAGGATGCTTCCGCACATTGCCTTGTATCTGTGCCACCGCAAGGAGATTGACCGCGACCTGTGCCAGTATGGTGAGGGCGATGGGGGAGTGGTGACGTTTATAAAGGTGTGCACCCGCCAGCGAGTGTTCCGCAACTTGTTCTACTATCGCATGGGAGAATACAAGTCGGTGTTCATCAAGTGGTTGCTGCCTCCAGAGCGCACGCTCAACATCTGGTGCCCGACCATAGGCGAGGGTTGCCATTTCGAGCACAACTATGCCACCTATCTCAATGCCGAGAGCATAGGCAGGAATTTCTACTGCTTGCAGCTTGTGACGCTTGGCAACGACAAGCATGGCAAGCGTCCTGTGGTGGGCGACAACGTGAAGATTTTCACTGGAGCCACGGTGTTTGGCGGTATTAAAGTTGGCAATAATGTGACCATAGGCGCTGGAGCTGTAGTGAACTTTGACGTTCCCGACGGCTGCACCGTGGCTGGCAATCCGGCACGCATCGTAAAGCAAAACGGGAAGAGTGTGTGAACAAACCGATGACATGAAAGTAGTAATAATAAATCATAGCGACATGCAGGGCGGTGCGGCAATAGTGTCGCTCAGGCTCGCGCATGCCTTGCAGGAAAAAGGCGTAGATGCCCGTATGCTCGTGATTGACAAGCAGAGCGATGATGCTCTGGTGGGGGTGATGGGCAGCAAGTGGCTCAACAAGTGGAACTTCCTGGCCGAACGGCTAGGCGTGTTCCTGCGCAACGGCATGAGACGCGACACCCTGTTTAAAATCGACACTGGTTCGCATGGCATCAACATCGCATCTCACCCCTGGGTGAAGGATGCCGACGTGGTGTGCCTGAACTGGGTGAACCAGGGAACAATGTCGCTCAAAGGCATCAAACAACTGGCTCAAAGCGGCAAACCCATAGTGTGGACCATGCACGACATGTGGAACTGCACTGGAGTGTGCCACTACTCATTTGAGTGCGAGCGTTACAAAGAGCGTTGCCACAGCTGTCCGCTACTAGAGACCCGTGGCGACGACCTCTCAACCACGATACAAGAGAAAAAGCGCAAGCTCTATGAGCAAACGCCCATCCATTTTGTGGCCGTGAGCCACTGGCTCGCCGAGTGCTGCAGGCAAAGCACGTCGATGGCAGACTGCGACCTTAGCGTGATTTACAACGCCTTTCCCATCAACGACTTCGACTGCACGAGGCTCACGGGTGGCATTGAGGGAATTCCTGCCGACAAGAAGATAATTGTGATGGGAGCTCGCCGCCTCGACGTGGAGGTCAAAGGCTTTAAAGAGCTCATCGAGACCACACAATACATTGCCCGCAACAAACTCGATCTGGCCCGCAAAGTCCACTTGGTGCTCTACGGCGACCTGCACGACAAGTCGTTGCTCAAAAAGATTAAAGTGCCCTGCACCTATCTTGGCACCATAGCCTCGACTCAGCAGCTGAGCCGCTTGTACCGGCACAGCGACATCGTGCTATCGACAGCTCTTTACGAGAACCTGCCAGGCACGCTCATCGAGGGGCAGGCGAGTGGTTGCTTGCCGGTGACCTTCGGGATGGGTGGTCAGGCCGACATCGTGGACCATCTCAAGACAGGCTACATAGCTGATTATAAAGATGCTGCGAGCGTGGCGCAAGGCATTGAGTGGGCTATTGACGCCAATGTTTCGCGACAATTCCTGCACGATGAGGTGGAGCGCAAGTTTGCCGCCTCGAAGATTGCCGGGCAATATATTGAACTATTCAAACGACTTAAATCATAATAGATTATGAATTTCTTTAAATGGATAATGGTAACAGCTATGGCTTTAATGTGTGGAATCAATGTAAATGCACAAAAGCCTCTTGTGCTTTATTATTCGCAGACGTCGAATACCAAGGCAGTGGCCGAGGAAATTGCCACCAAGCTTGGAGCCGACATTGAGGAAATAGCGCTTGTAACCCCCTATGACGGAGATTACAAGGCAACCATTGAGCGCAGCAAGAAAGAGCGTGAGCAAGGAATCACGCCCGAAATCAAGCCTCTGAAGGTTGATGTTGCCAAGTATGACGTTATATTTCTGGGTTATCCCATTTGGTATGGAACCTATGCTCCACCCATTGCCACGCTGCTCAACAAAGTGGACCTGAGTGGCAAGACTATTGTTCCATTCTGCACCTTTGGCAGCGGAGGCCTGGAGTCGAGTGCTGCCAACCTTGCCCATGCTCAGCCTAAAACAAAGATTCTTGACGGCTATGGAGTGCGTGCTGCCCGCATGGATGCTATGCCTGAGGAGGTTGACCAGTTTTTGAAAGAAAGTGGGTTTATTGAAGGACCATACGTTAAGCTCCCAGAGTTCTCAAAACCACATGCTGTGAATGATGCTGAAGCGAAAATTTTTGACGCAGCTGTTGGCAATTATCCCATGATTAAAGCCAAGGCAGTGGAAGTGGCAACACGCAGCATTCCTTATGGCATAGAATACTTGTATACTGCCGTAGACATGCTTTCTGTTAGTGATTTAAGACCAGAAAAAAACTCCTTCTCAGGAATAACAATAAAAATCTATGTAACAGTGGCAAACGGCAAACTGCCTGTATTCACCCGAGTTGTTAGATAAATGTATAAAATATAAAAATAGATAATCATGCAAACAGTTTTATTCACAAGTACAATATTCGGTCCCATCCACAGCCGCAGGCTGGGAACCTCGTTGGGCGTCAACTTGATGCCTAACGATGGCAAGATTTGCTCCTTCGATTGCCTCTACTGTGAGGCAGGCTATAATGCCCAGGGGCCTGGCACCACTGGCGTGTCGAAGCGCGAGGAGGTGAGGCGAGCCCTCAAGAATAAACTACAGGCTATGAAGGAAGCAGGGCAGGCGCTCGACGTGATCACATTCTCGGGCAACGGCGAGCCCACGTTGCACCCCAATTTCAAGGAGATAGTTCACGACGTGGTGAACCTGCGCAACCAGTACTATCCCGAGGCCAAAGTGAGCGTGCTGAGCAATGCCACAATGGCAGGCAAGCCCAGCGTGATGGCGGCTCTGAAGCAAGTGGACAATAACATTCTCAAGCTCGACAGTGCAGTGGCTCGCACGATGAGGCTGATAAACCGACCAGTGTCGCCCAACGTGCTTCCCGATGGCATTATCGAGGACTTGAAAGCCTATGGCGGCAAGTGCATAGTGCAGACCATGATGGTGCGCGGCGAGCACGACGGTGAGATAGTGGACAACACCACCGATGCCGAGATCGATGCCCTGATCAATGCCTATCTTGCCATCAAACCCCGTGAGATCATGCTCTACACCATCGACCGCAAGACTCCCGAGCAAAAGCTGGTGAAAGTGCCTGTCGAGGACCTCAAGCGCATAGCTCGCCACATCGAGAGCGAAACTGGCATTACAGTGCAAGTGACGGGCTAAGAAGGAAGAAGTATGAAGTAAGAAGTAAGAAGTAAGAAGGAAGAAGGAAGAAGTATGAAGTATGAAGTAAGTGTTAAGTAAGGCCGCAAGCGGTCTTCATGCGACCAATTCTCCTTACTCCTTACTCCTTACTCCTTACTACTTGCTACTTACTACTTACTACTTACTACTTACTACTTGCTACTTACTACTTGCTACTTACTCCTTACTCCTTACTCCTTACTCCTTACTACTTGCTACTTGCTACTTGCTCCTTACTCCTTACTACTTGCTACTTGCTACTTGCTACTTACTACTTAACACTTAACACTTTACACTTAAAAAGTGTATTATATCGAAGATAAGGAATTTGGCAGGGTGTTGCTCACTGTGCGGCGCAACATGCGCAACATGACCATGCGCTGGAAGGGCGGTACCCTGTGCATGAGGGTGCCCGAGGGTGTGTCGCGTGCCGACATTGAGCGTGTGCTTGACGACATGCGCCCCAAGCTGCGCAAAGCCCGTGGCAAGGACTCACTCGCCTATAGATTGGGGCAAGTGATTCAGTGCTATGGTTTTACCATCAGCCTTGCCGAGCAAGACCGCTTGCCCAACCAGATTATCTTCTCGCATGGCGAGAGCAACGTGGTGGTGAGTGTGCCCCGAGGCATCGACCTCGACAATCTCGCAACAAAGGAATGGATATCAAAGGCCCTAAAGGTTGTGGCTCACGACCGTGCTGCTCAGGTGCTGCTACCGCTTGCCCGCAGCATCACCCGGCGGGTGGGTGTGGCTCCCACACGCTTTGAGATGGGGCGCGGGTTGCGCAAGTTGGGGCACTGCACTCCAGGCAGAGTGATACAGCTCTCGGAGAATCTAGTGTTCTTGCCGTCGGACTTGATAGAACTTATTGTGTGCCATGAGCTTGCCCATCTCACTCACATGAACCACTCGCCTCAGTTTCATGCCCTCGTCGACACCTACCTGATGGGCCGCGAGCGAGAGCTTGAGAAGAAACTCAAAACCTTTGCGTGGCCCGTGGTGCGGTGAAAGTGCATGGTTTGGCACCCTCTTTCCATCCCTATCAAAATTAATAATTTTTAATGATTTGTGGATTAGCAAATTGTTTATACCTTTGTACCATAAAAAATTTTAGTTAGTCCTGTGAGATTATAAACCCCGTCACTGGGCAGTGAGTGCCGAGGTTGGACTTAATGCCTTCACAATCAAGAAGAACATCAATGCTATGACATTGGGCTCGGTAGGAGCAAGCTATAAATTCTAAGGTGATAAAAAATAACGGTTGATGATAAACAGGCCGTTAAGGTTATAGATTGAACGTGAGTGATGCTCCAGCGTCGCTCACGTTTAATGTTGCCATGGCGCCCTCCACGATGGGGATGTTGCGGACGATGTGGCCTATTGGGAAGTTGAACGCTACGGGGTAGGAGTAGGGTGCTACCATGTCGGCAATCATGTCGTGCATGGCTGTGGTGTCGTCGCCACGATGCTTGGTGAACTGACCCACGATGAGTCCTGCGAGCTGCGGCAGGATGCCTGCCAGCCGCAGGTGATATAGCTGCCGTTGCACTTGATAGACTTGCTCGGCCACGTCCTCGATGAAGATGATGTTGCCTGGCTTTATGAGGTTGAATGGAGTTGCCAGCAGCCCCATGAGCACGGCCAGGTTGCCTCCGGTGATGGTGGCCGTGGCGGTGCCACAGCGGTTGTGAGGGTGGGGGAGAACCTGGTAGTGAGGCAGCTTGCCCCGTGTCACGATGTCATAGCAGATGCGGCTGAGTGGGTCGCTGGTGCCATTAAGCCACAGGTGCTTTGCCATTGACGAATGTATGCTCACCACACCAGCGCGATGCCATGCGGCATGCAGCGCCGAGATGTCGCTGAAGCCAGCAATCCACTTGGGGTTGCTTGCGATGTAGTCTGTGTCGAGATGCTCGAGCAGGTGCACTGCACCAAATCCGCCACGGCTGCACAAGATGGCCTTGACCTGAGGATTGCGCAGTGCCCACCGCAGGTCGTCGAGGCGGTGCTGCCAGGGTGCGCTGTGAGTGACGACCTCATAGAGGTGATATTCGTCTCGTGCATGTTTTCCCAGCAGTGGCACAAATCCCCACTGCTCAAAGGCTTGAATGGCTCCATCCACGCGCTCGCTCAGTACCGTACCTGATGGCGAAATTATTGCTACGCCGTCGCCAGGTTGAAGAAAAGGCGGAACTATCATTATCTTACATTATCTTAGTGTTAAGATTTTTTAAAAGTGCTAAGCAGTGAATTTTGATTATGCGATACTTTTTGTTTTGGATTATCGCTGGTCGGCGCCCCACAGGAGTTTTTCTCGCAGAGTTTGTGCAAAGTTGTGGTCAAGTTTTTGGATGACCGACAGCTTGTAGGGAGCCTGAGCAATTTTCACTGTGCTGCCGCTGGGCAAGGTCATTGCCATGCCGTCGACACTCACCTGAATCCACTGGGCGCGGGTGTTGATGGTGACCACAATTTCGGAGTCGTCGGCTACCACTATGGGCCTCATGGTGAGCGAGTGAGGCGAGATGGGAGTGAGTGCCATGCAGCTGGTGAGCGGCATGATGATGGGCCCACCGGCGCTCATATTGTAGGCGGTGGAGCCGGTGGGCGTGCTGATGACCAGGCCGTCGCCCTTGTAGGTTGTGAGCATGGTGCCGTTGATGGTAGTGGGCATCGAAATCATCGACGTGGTGTCCTGCCTGAGGATGGCAATCTCGTTGAGCGCGATAATGTTGTTGCACGGCTTGTCGTCGATGCTCACCAGTTGTAGCATGGTTCGCTTCTCGATTCGGCAGTTTTTCTCCTTCACGCTCTGTATCATATCTTGTGCCTGTCCCAGGCGGCATGCGGCAAGATATCCCAGGTGGCCGGTGTTGATTCCCATGATGGGGGTGTCGGTTCGCGCCATGAGTGCCGCCATTGCCAGCAGTGTGCCGTCGCCTCCAATGCTCACGGCAAGCTCGGCGCCGCCGAAGCTGGCAGAGTCGAATGTGTGCACATCACGTCCAGTGTCGACCCCAATCTTGCTGAGGTAGCGGTTGAAGTTCTGCTCAATGACGATGTCGTTGTCCTGCCTGATTGAGGAAATGAAATCGTTGAGTTGCTCCTTGTACTTGTCTTGATAGCTGTTGCCAAAAAGTGCTATTTTCATTGCGGGAAGACGTTTTGTTGATAGTGAAACCTGGGAAAATAATGTGTGAAAAACGTTGAAAAAACTTTTTAAAGTGCTATTTTGTTTTTATTTCTCACCAATAACTTTTATTTTTGCGCTTTAATATTAGAGTAGTAAATCCCCTAATTGGGGGCAAATATAGTAATTTTTGCTCACATTGGGGCACTAATATGAGAAAACAACACGTTATAAATAGACAAAGCAATAAAAAAAGATGACCAACCTTAGTGTAAATATAAATAAAATTGCCACGTTGCGTAATGCTCGTGGCGGCAATCTGCCCAATGTGCTTCAAGTGGCTCTCGATTGTGAGAAGTTTGGAGCTCATGGCATCACCGTTCATCCACGTCCCGACGAGCGCCACATCACTCGTGCCGACGTTTATGAGCTGCGTCCAGCTCTTCACACAGAGTTCAACATCGAGGGTTATCCCGACGAGCGCTACATGGAAATAGTGCTCCAAGTGAAGCCTCACCAGGCTACCCTCGTGCCCGATGCTCCCGGTGTGCTCACTTCGTCGCAGGGGTGGCCCGTGGCCGAGAATCGTGAGTTTCTCACCAAGATTGTGGAGCGCCTCAAAGAGGCTGGCATCAGGGTGAGCATCTTTGTCGATGCTGTAGAGGAGCGCGTGCGCGAGGCCGCCAGTGTGGGCGCCGACCGCGTGGAACTCTACACCGGCCCCTATGCCCAGAACTATAGCACCTCTCCCGAGAAGGCCATAGAGCCCTACTACAAGGCCGCGATGGTGGCCCACAGCGAAGGGTTAGGGCTGAATGCGGGTCACGACCTGAACCTGCTCAACCTCAGGTATTTTAAGGAAAATATTCCACATCTCGACGAGGTGTCGATAGGTCATGCACTCATTAGCGACGCTCTCTATTTGGGGCTTAAGAAGACCATTGCCGCCTATCAGCATTGCCTCGGCAACCAGTAATCAAGAATTTAATAACCACAAAACAATAAAAAAACAAGAAACATCATGGCATTACTCAACATGATATTAGTGGCCCAGGCGGCTACTCAAAGCGCTCAGAGCGCTGCTATGCAAAACGTGATAACCGTGTGGGACCTCACCCTAAAGGGTGGCTGGCTCATGATACCGCTGGCACTGTTGCTGCTGGTGAGCATCTATGTCTTCTTTGAACGACTCTTTGCCACCAGCCGTGTGACCCGAACCGACAAAAAGTTTCTAAAACAAATCAGGAGCTTGATACAGGCCGGCAAGATTGAAGACGCCAAGCAGCTGTGCAAGGACACCGACACCCCCTACTCTCGCATGATAGAGAAAGGTGTGAGCCGCATAGGGCGTCCCATGAACGATGTGCTCGTGGCCATTGAGAACGTGGGCAACATGGAGATTGCCCGCCTTGAGAAGGGCTTCAACTGGCTGGCAACCACCGCTGCCGGTGCCCCCATGATAGGCTTCCTGGGCACCGTGACAGGTATGGTTCAGGCGTTCTACTCGCTTGCCAGTGCTGGTCAGAACAGCAACGTCAGCATTCTTGCCAGCGGCATCTACGAGGCCCTGATGACCACCGTGGCAGGTCTGGTGGTGGGTATCTTGGCACTCTTTGCCTACAACTACCTCACCTCGCGCGTTAACAAGATTATGAATCGCTTGGAGGGCAACACCATGGAGTTTATGGACCTGCTCAACGAGCCAGCTCCTGCTCCTGCACCAGCTCCTGTTCTCACACCAGCACCAGCAGCTGCGCCAGCGCCTGCCCACAGTCCTGGTCCAGTATTTGTGAAACCCGCCTCGAGTAATGCAGCATCGACAACTCCCAAGTCGAAGAAGTAAAATTCCAGCAATCACACTATGGCACTAAAGAGACAACACAAGACATTGTCGATGTTCAGCATGGCCTCGATGACCGACGTTATATTCTTGCTGCTCATCTTCTTCATGGTCACTTCTACCTTTGTCTTTCCATCGGCAATGGAGGTGAACCTGCCACAGAGCGGTCAGCAGACGGCTATCAAGCCCACCACACGCATCTTCATCGACAAGGATATGAACATGTTTGCCACTCAGGGCGACTCCATAACCCCTGGCGAACTCAAGCCCCTACCCAATGAGCAGCTCTATGGCTTCCTGCAGGCTGTGAAGAACAGCGACCCCAATCAGTTCATCGCCCTTCATGCCGACCAAGACGTGCCCTATGGCAAGATAGTCGACATCCTTGACAAGGGCGCCAAGGTGGGCATTAAGATTGTGCTCGCCACCAAACCAGCCAACGATGAATATGCCGCTCCCGAGCCCGAGCCCGTCTATGATGACCAGGCTGGCAGCGACATGGATTACAATGATCAACCATCGGGGGAGCTCGACATCCAGGAGCCCACTCAAGAAGCGTTACCATCAACCAACTAACGAAGCATTTATTCCTTGATTAGATGGCAGAGAAGAAAGAAAAAAACTATAAATGGCTTGCGGCTATCATCACATTGCTGCTGGGTGTGGGCATCGTGGAGTTGCTCATGTTCACAAGCATGCGATATAACCTGAAAGCGTCGCAGAGCGACGACACCGACAAGCTGCTGCAAGACTCCATCGTCTTTGGCGGTGAGGAGTACATTGCCTTAGGCGACTTGCTCGAGCCTATTGCCAGCGACGAGCTTGCGCCCAACGGCGACCAGACTCAGCAGCAGAGCGATGCCACAGCCGACGACCAGCCGCAGCTCACAGGTCAGAACGACCTCACCGACCAGGGCACTATCGACGAGCCTCCCAAGCAGCAGGTGACCACCCAGCGTCAGTCGCCCATGCAAGTGCAGCAGCAGCCTCCCAAGAAGCCTCAGGCTCAAGCAAAGACTAATGCTCCCGCCACCAAGCCTCAAAAACAGGGACCGGCACGCGAGCAAGCCTCGTCGAGCACGCGATCCACACCATCGCCCAGTGCAGCGAGCAGCAGGGTTTCTAACGCCTTTGGCAAGAAGAACGGCAACGGCCAGGGAGCCCAAGGTTCGCCCAGCGGCACAGCTGGCGAGAAGGCTGTGGGCAGGCCTGGCGTGAGTGGCCTTGATGGCTACACCTTGGAGCATTTTCCCACCTCGACTTGTCCAGGCCCTGGCACAGTAGTGATAAGGGTGACGGTGAGTCCTACCGGCAGTGTGATTCGCGCCAACGTGACAGGAGGTTCGTTGCGCTCCAACCAGCGTGCCTGCAACATCTGCTTGAACCTTGCCCACAAGTCGCGCTTCCGTGTTCCTAAGAACACCAACGTGGAGCGCACAGGCACGCTCACCTACAAGATTAATTGATATATACTAACACATAAAAACGGTAAAGAGGGTCTACAATATCGCGTGTGGTATTGTAGACCCTTTTTTTATGGCTTTGTGTGTTGCGTTGAAGTGCTGTTAGAGTGTGCCTCACTTGGTGAGGAACTTACTGTTGATGTAGGCGTTGAACTGGTCGCGATAGCTATCGCCAATGGGGATTTCCACATCGTCGACAAGCATGATGCGGCTCTTGCTCACTTCCTTGATTTTCTTGAGGTTGATGATGTAGGAGCGATGCACTCTCATGAAGCTACGGCTTGGAAGTCTCTCTTCCATCTTCTTCATGCTCAGCAGCACAATCACAGGCTTGGGGTTGCCAGTGAGGTAGATGCGCAGATACTCGCTCATGGCTTCAACATAGTGGATATCGCCAATGTTGATGCGCACAATTTTGTACTCTGTCTTTAAGAAGATGGCGTCGTCCTCGTCGATTTGGCTCACTTCTTGCAGGGTGCGCAAGGCGTCGAAGCGTGCTTTGATTTTGTCGCTTGCTCGCTTCATGTCGTCGAATCCAAATGGCTTGAGCAGATAGTCGATGGCATTGAGTTGGAATCCCTCGACTGCATACTCGCTGTAGGCCGTTGTGAAGACCACCATTGGAGGGTTTTCGAGCGACTTCACGAAGTCGAGTCCGTTGAGCTCTGGCAAGTTGATGTCGCAAAATATGGCATCAATCTTGTCGTTTTCTAATATTTCATGTGCTTCGATGGCTGTGTGACAAGCTGCCACCAGTTCGAGATAGGGAATTTTCTTGACGTAGCCTTCCATTTGCTGCAGAGCCAGTGGCTCATCGTCGATAATCATGCATCGTATCATATCATAGGAATGTTAATCTGTTAATATGTTTAGGTGTGTTACAATATAATTTTATCATTTAACGAACTATTTTTTATTGTCATCACTTGGCAGTGTGGGGTCGCTTGTCTTGACAGGGATGTCCATTTCAACGAGGAATTCCTGGTCGCCATCGGTGATGGTGAGGCTGTAGTTCTTGCCGAACATCAGGTCAAGGCGCTGGCGCACGTTGGCAAGACCTATGCCGCTTGCCTCGCTCACCTTCTTCTTGCCTGTGTTGCCTCCGGTGGTGCGCTTGCTGTTGAGGCAAGTCCAGTACATGCGTGGCTCGCCATTGTCGTCATTATAGATTTTGCCGCCAATGGTGATGTAAGACTCCTGGCTGAAGCTCACCCCGTGCTTGAAGGCATTCTCCACAAACGAGATGAAGAGCAGTGGTGGAATCCACACATGTGTGCCGTCGTCGGGCGTATTGACGGTGAACTTGAGCTTGTCGCTGTAGCGTATGCGCGTGAGGCTCACATAGTTGGCCATGAACTCCATTTCGCGTGAGGCCTGCACATAGTCATGATTGCTGTCGTAGAGCACATAACGCATGAGTTTCGACAGGTCGATGATGCACTCTTGAGCCTTCTTTGGGTCGATGTCGACCAGCGCGTGTATGTTGTTGAGCGTGTTCATGAAGAAGTGTGGGTGCAGCTGGTATCGCAGCTGCTCAAGGCTCTGCTTGAGGTTCTCTTTCTCGAGATTTTCCATCTGCCGCCTGGCCCCAATGGCGTAGAAATAGAACTTGATGCCAATGTTGGTGCCAATGCCGAAGATAAACATTATAATGGCCACAATGTCGTGTCGGCGGAATGGTGGTGGCGTGATGGGGTCGCGGTCGATTTTTCCATTTTTGGCTTGCATGGGCGGCAATGCCGGTGGCCCTGCAGGCTTAGCCGCAGCGTCATGACTCTTGTCTTGTAATACGATTGCTGGTGGTGGCGCGTCGGCTGGCCTTGTGTTGAACTTGTATACCATGAACACAGCTCCCAGCACCACCACTCCCAGTATGTAATGCCAAGGCTTGTGCTTGTATACCAGCAGCGGCGCGATCCACACATCGTGAATTGCGAGAGCTATGACATAGACTATTATAGCCTTGAATGTGCGCCACAGGTCGTTTTTTAGAAAAGTCACATCTTCGACCTCGTGGCCGTGAAACAGGGTACTCAGCGTTGGTCCCAGCAGTATGATGAGCAATAATATTGCATATATCAAGTACTCTATTCTATTGAATTTGCTATTCGACATTTCGAAGAAAAAAAGTTTAAGTGTGATGTGTGTGTTTTTTCATTATTTTACAAAGTTACGATTAATAATAGTACTGAGCAATGAATTTCAACAGAAAACATAAAAACATCAATGAATCGATTTCTTGTGAGTAATAAAAAGACCATTTTGGGTTATTCAAAAGGGCAAAATATTGAGTTTTTTGAAATTAATTTTGCGATTTGCTTTTAAATTAGGTAAATATCTATTACTTTTGCACCGCAAAAAATAAAAGCGAAATTAAAAACACGATTTTAGACATCATATTATGGCAAAGAAGAAAACACAGGAAACCCGCACCAAGCTTGAAGAAATCAATGATTCGCTGTCGGGATTTGAACAAAAGTTTGAGCAGCACAAGAACCTTATTTACTGGATTGTACTCTCAGTTTTGATCATAGCAATTCTTGTTTGGGCCTACTTTAAGTTTATCTATGGTCCAAACCTTGAGAAGGCAAATGAGGAGCTGTCGAAGGCCGATATCGAGTTGATGATGAAGAACGACTCGACCGCAGCCTTGAAGGGCTATGAGAAAGTGGCAAAGAACTATAGCAACGCTGCTGGCAATCTTGCCAAGCTCAAAGCCGCAACCATCCTTTATGCTCAGGGCAAAAACGATAAGGCTCTCAACTATCTTGAGGATTATTCGCCCAAGGGCCGCATCGTGGGTCCCGCATCGCAATCGCTGCTTGGCGACTGCTATGCCAACAAAAAGCAGTATGACAAAGCATTGTCGAGCTATGACGAGGCCATTAAACTGGCTGGCGACAACCGCGATTACCTTCCCGTCTTCATGGAGAAAAAAGCCCGTGTGCTTGAGTTCCAAAAGAAATATAAAGAAGCTCTTGCAATCTACAAGGAGATGCAGGAGAAATATCAAGGCCCGATGGATGACCAGCTCAATGCTCGCATCGCTAAGCTTGAGACGCTGTTAGGTAAGTGATAAATTGGTTTAACAGCTCGATAGTGGATAATAAAGACACAAAATAACACAACGTTAAAGAGTTGAACATAGCACCATGTTGCCTGGTTCAACTCTTTCTTTTTTTCTTGTAAAAACCGACATTAAAATCATTAATTCCTCACACGACTATGGAAACGAAATACAAGCGCATTTTGCTCAAGCTCAGCGGCGAGTCGCTGATGGGAGCACAAGGCTACGGCATCGACCCAAAGCGCGTCGACGACTATGCCACTCAAATCAAGGAGATAGTTGAAGCTGGTGTTCAGGTGGCAATCGTGATTGGCGGCGGCAACATCTTTCGCGGTCTGGCAGGAGCTGCCAGTGGCTTCGACCGCGTGAAGGGCGACCAAATGGGCATGCTTGCCACAGTTATCAACTCGCTCGCTCTCTCGTCGGCCCTCGAGGCCAAGGGTCAGCCAGCACAGGTGTTCACCGCTATTGCCATGACTCCAGTGGGCGAGCATTACACCAAGTGGCGCGCCATCGACGCAATGAACCAGGGCAAGGTGGCCATCATGTCGTGCGGCACTGGCAACCCCTTCTTCACCACCGACACCGGCAGCACCCTGCGCGGCATTGAGGTTGAGGCCGATGTCATGCTCAAGGGCACTCGTGTGGACGGCATCTACACTGCCGACCCCGAGAAGGATCCCACGGCTACGAAGTTCGACACCATCACCTACGACGAGATTATTGCGCGCGGCCTCAAGGTGATGGACATGACTGCCACTGTGATGGCAAAGGAGAACAACCTGCCCATACATGTGTTCAACATGGACGTGGTGGGCAACCTCAAGAAGGTGATCACTGGCGAGCCCATAGGCACCGTGGTGACGCCTTAACAAACCTCCCCAAAAACCTCGAATGCTCGAACACTCGAATAATCGAACAATCGAATAATCGAACAATCGAATAATCGAACAATCGACTATCGTAAAAATAACAAAAACAACAATAAAATAGTAACAAAAATAGTGGCTGTTGATATTAAATCCATCAAGGGCTATTATTACCTTGATGCATGGGTGATGTCGCACATAATCCACCAGGCAACCATTAGTTTTTGCCATCGTTATCTCAACAAAGACAACGACCCACATGGGCGCCTTTATGACCAAATGGTAATGGCCGCGCGAAGTGCACATGCCAATATTGCTGAGGGAAGTTCGCGCCGTCAGACCAGTCGAGAGACTGAGATGCGGCTCACTGACGTGGCAAGAGCAACCTTGAGCGAATTGCTAAGTGATTACATGGCTTTTTCTCTCACTTACAATATAGAGCCTTGGACAAGAGATAGCGAGAATTACCGGGCTTTTCAAAGCATTCAACTTGAACAACCTCATTATGGCCGTGATATTGAGCACGATGCATGGGTGCATGTGCAGTCACAACGCAAGCGCTTTGCACCATGGGTAGAAAGCGATAATCAGGTTGTGTGTGTAAATTCAATCATGCAGCTAATAAACCGCAACATCACCATGTTGCAGAAGATGATGTTGCGGCAGCTTGATGACTTTAAGCTCAATGGTGGATTTACTGAGGGCTTGAGCAAAGAACGACTGGCGGCGCAAACCCTGCAATCTGTTGAGCAAGGGTCACCACAGTGTCCACTATGTGGCAAGCCTATGATTAAACGCACTATAAAACGTGGCACTAAAGTTGGCAAGCAATTTTGGGGTTGCTCGGATTATCCCAATTGCCAAGGTACACGCCAAGCCTTGTAACGCGCGAATTGTAGTAAATCGAACACTCGCCTCTCAGTTACCAGTCTTCCTGGAAGAGTGGGTCCTCGGGCATTACCATGATGGGTTTTTGCTGGCTTGCCTTGAGGATGCGCTCGGGCACGTATTTCTTGTCGACCACCAGGCGGAAGGCGTACTCGTTGAACCAATCGTTGGTCATGATGATGTAGCCCTTGTGTCCGCTGTCGGCTCCCCACGAGTTCTCCACTTTCCACTTGATGGGCTTGCCGTTGGCATCAAGGTCGACTGCGGTGAGCGTCATAGCGTGAGTTGAGCCACTGTCGAAGGTTGCGATGCGGTCGGCTTTGTTCATGCCGAATTTGGTGCCAAAGAGTGTGCCGTAGTCGAAGTTGTCGAGCGAGAGATAGCCGTTGTCGCGGTTGAGCTGCTTGCCCACATCGTAGCTCGAGTAGAGCTTGGTAGAGTCTTGGAGCGAAGCGATGGCCATCTGTGCTATGTCCTCCATGGGCAGGTTGATGTAGCACCAGTTGTGGCCGTCGTAGGTGTGACGGTCCCATTCCACCTCATAGGTCTTGTAGTATTCTCGCCTGGGGTCGTTCATTGCCATGATGAAGGTTCCGTTGATGGGTCCGCCTTGAGTTTCGCGATAGAATTCTTGTGGTGTGTAGGTGCGAGCTGGTGTCACGGTCTTGCCATCTTTGTTCTTGAAGGCGTAGGTGAACGACTTGATGGGCTCTCCAAGCGACAGCGATAGCATGCGGTAGATTTCGGCCAGCATCTCGGTCTTGCGTTGCTTGATGGCTGCGCCCGACTTGCCTGCAGCAACCATCTTGCGCAGTTCCAGTCCTTGCTCACGCAGCTTGGAGGAGAGCAGCTGGCTCATGCGCGATGTGCGCTCGGCGCTGTAGGTCTCGGGCTGCACTTCGACAGGCACGAGGCCATATTTCTCGGCGAGGTCGGCTGCGCCGCAAAATGTGCCTCCGTCGTTGATTGGGTGGTGGAAGAAAAACTGCACTCGCTGGTCGTCGAGTGGCTTGTCGGCACAATCAATCACACCCTGCAGCATGAGGTTGGCCTTCTCGAGCTGGTCCCAGAAGAACAGATAGTCGTGAGAGTATTCCACCTGTAGCGTGTCGTTGTGGCGGCGTGCGAAGTTGGCTCGCATCACGTTGAAGCTGGAGTACATCCAGCATCGTCCACTCGAGCGCTGGTTGTGAATGCTCTGCTTTGGTGTCTCAACGCTGAAGTGTGTGTCGGTCACTTTATTGTTGCGGTAGTTGCGTGCCAGGTCGTCGATTGAGTTAGATGCCATGGCATTGCTCAGTGCGGCATTGCTTGTTGTTGCTGCCTGTTGTGTGATTTGTCGCATCATTGCGGCGTCGATGCCGCCTTGTGCCTTGCTTTGTGCCATAGCGCTGCCAGTGGCGGCTATGCACAATGCAAGAGAGAGAATCTTTAATGTTTTCATGCAAATCTTTTTTTATTGTGTGTGTGAAATTATGATGTTGTCGTTTATAGTTTGTGCTGTAGTTTCATGCGGTAGTATTGTTCCAGGCTGTTGAGGTAGTCGACCTGAGTTTGATAGCACATGACGAGCACAGCAGCCAGAATAAAGGTGTAGATAATGAGCCAGATGGTGAGCGAGCGGCGGTAGTTGCCGTGCTTGGCCTGCAGCAGTACGTAGAGTGCTATTACCACAAAAAGCGGTTGTATAGGCAAGATGTAGCGGCTCACCGAGCCTCCTGTGATGTAGGCAATGATAAAGAAGGTGACGAGTGGCCACCAAGCCCACATGCCCAGGTTGGACTGCTTGTAGTGGATGATGGTGATGTAGAGAAAATAGTGCAGGCACACTCCGCCCACAAAGTACCACATCACCCTCACTCGTGGCAGCACGCTGAAGATGGACGAGTCGGCTCCCTCATAAATCCAGGGGAATGGAATGATATATTGCACGCCGGCGGTCACTGGCATGAGCAGCAGTCGCTTCCACTCTGGATAGTGGAAGTAGTCGCCTATCATGGCCAGATAGGGCTGCTGCACGATACCCACCTTGAAAGCCAGCGCCATGGCATCGCCGCCGTCGACGGTGCGATACTGCTGCCCAAAGGTGTAGGAGAAGAGGATGCTGAAGCTCACCGTTATCGCCGCTGCCGCCGCTGCCATTGCCGCGCCTTGCTTCCATCGGGCGCAGTGGTTGGAGAGCGCCATCATGGCTGCGCCTATGATGGCAAAATAGGTGAAATTGGTGCGCACCAGAGCCAAAATGAGGCATCCTGCCAAGAAGATGGCCCAGTCGCGTCGCATCTGTCCAACGCTGGGCTTGTTGCCGGCGCGCGACATGCCTGCGAGCGCATATCCCACCAGGGTGACTCCCAGAGCACATGCGGCCTCCTTCTGCAGTCTCACACCTTGCGAGACAAAGAATCCCATGAGCGAGATCATTAGCATGGCCACGGCTGCTATAGTGGCTGGGCTTGTGGGCTCGACGCGGTGCTCGAGCAGGCGCACTGCCACCTTGCCCGTCATCACTATTGCCAGCAAGGTGAACATGTAGTTCAGAGCCAGTGGCCACACGATGCTCACTCCCAGCACCTTCCATAGCCATAGGGCGAAGAGCGGCAGTCCCTTGAACGAGATTTTGGGCTCGGGGCAGCGACCGTCGTAGTGGTTGAGTGCCCACCGGTAATAGCTTCCGTCGTCGCTGTGCAGGTGCGGCATCTGTGTGGTGCATCCGGCATCGATGGTCCACAGTTTGATGCTCAAGATTGTGTAGATGGCCAATGCCAGCGCCACCAGCAATAACCACCACTGCCCCCATCGGCAAGCAGTGCGTCCCTGTGAGTAGACCAGCCTGGGCATTGCGTAGGCAACCATGATCGAGAGCACGATGGCGATGGCATCGTGCCGGGCAAATGTGCTTGAGGTAAAAGCCACTATTATTCCCAGTGCAATGACCTCGCCCAGCATGAGTAGCCAGCCACTTGTGCTGACCAGATGCGGCAGTCGCCGAGTTGATGATTTGATGGTTAAGTTGCTCACAGGCTTATGCAATGACTCAAATGATTGATGATAGTGCAAAATTAACGTTTTATTCCCTAATAACCGCAATTATGGGCAATAAAATGCAATTAATTTTGCTGGCAACCGGCGCTGGCACATGATGATGAGTTAAGACATAACTGTGGGCGCAAGAAGTTCATTTTAGCTTTTTAAGAAAGATTTGTGGCAATAAAGTGGATAAATTTAGTATTATTTGCTACCTTTGTGATTTAAAAACTTATTTACGCATCATGGAAACCGAGCCCTTACGAATCGACGTTGATAGTGTGATGAGGCAGCGCCTGCCTCGTCATTACAAGTTCATTCCGCGTTGGGTGATAAGGTGGCTTGAACGCATCATTCACCAGGACGGTTTGAACAAGATATTAAGCGACATAGGCGAGCTCAAGGGCGTGGAAGCTGCCGATGTGGCTTTGCGCGACCTTGATATCAAGCTCGAGGCTTGTGGCGAGGAGAACATACCCAGCCATGGCCGTTTCATCTTTGCCAGCAACCATCCGCTGGGAGGTCTCGATGGTATGGCTCTGATTTCGCTCATTGGTCACCGCTATGGTGGCGAGATAAAGTTCCTTGTCAATGACCTCTTGATGGCCGTGAAACCCTTTGACAACGTGTTCATGCCGGTTAACAAATATGGCAGGCAGTCGCGTCGTGTGGTTCAGGAGATTGAGGCCGAGTACCAGGGCGACCGTCAGATGATAACCTTCCCCGCGGGGTTGTGCTCTCGCAAGTTGAAGGGTGGCCAGATAGCCGACCTGACCTGGCAGAAGATGGTAGTGACCCATGCAGTGAACTCTCGCCGCGACATAGTGCCCATCTATTTTGATGCCTGCAACAGCAAGTTCTTCTACCGTGTGGCGCGGTTGCGCGAGTGGCTCGGCATCAAGTTCAACGTTGAGATGATTTTCCTTCCTGGCGAGATGTTCAAGTCGAGTGGCAGCACGTTCAAGGTATACTTTGGGCGCCCAGTGAGCTGGCAGTCGCTCGATGTGAAGGATGCCCGAGCCGAGGCCGCCCGGCTGCGTGAGCAAGTTTATGAGTTGAAACCCCAGTCTTCCCTAAATAGATAGTAGAGCTATGAAACAGGAAAAGGTAATTGAGAAAATCGACACCGAGCTAATAGAGCAAGAACTCACTCAGGAACGTTTCTTGCGAGCCACCAACAAGGCTGGCAATGAGATTTATGTGGTTGACGCTCACAACTCGCCCAATGTCATGCGCGAGATAGGACGCTTGCGCGAGATAGCCTTCAGGCATGCCGGCGGCGGCACTGGCAAGGCATGCGACATAGACGAGTTTGACCTCATGGAGCCTGCGTGCCAGCAGTTGCTGGTGTGGAATCCCGAGGGCCGTGAGATAATAGGCGCCTATCGCTACATCACTGGCAGCAACATGCAGCTCGACTCGAGCGGTGCTCCGCGCATTGCCATGTCGCACATGTTCCGATTCTCTCCCGACTTCATAGCCCACTATCTGCCCAACACCCTTGAGCTGGGGCGGTCGTTTGTCAGGCCTGAATATCAGTCGAGCCGCGTTGGAGCCAAAGGCATCTTCGCGCTCGACAATCTGTGGGACGGCCTGGGAGCGCTCACGGTGATTCATCCCGAGATAGAGTATCTCTTTGGCAAGATGACGATGTACACCAGTTATCCAGTGGACTGCCGCGACCTGCTGCTGTCGTTTCTGCACCTTTACTTCCCCGACCGCGACCACTTAGTCACTCCCATCCATCCGTTAAGCACGAGTCACGACCTGCGCGAGCTGGCAAGCTTCTTCAAGGGCGACGACTTCAAGGAAGACTACCGTCGCCTGAACAGCTACATTCGCGGCAAGGGCATCAACATTCCGCCTCTTGTAAATGCCTACATGAGCCTCTCGCCCACGATGCGCATGCTTGGGACGGCTATCAATCATGAGTTTGGCGACGTGGAAGAGAGCGGCATCCTCATCAAAATAGACGAGATTGCCGACACCAAGAAGAGCCGCCACATCGACACCTACTCGACTGATCACGGCTCATAGAGCATGGCTCTGTAGTGGGTAGGGAGGGGTGTTATATGTTGTCGAGTGCTAACACAGCGACGAGTATGAGCCCCAGAACCACACAATAGAGGATAATTGTGAGTAGGATAAAGAGGAATGTTTTCCACACCGAAGTTAACACCCCTATGCCATAGAGCTGCTTGAAGTCGTAGATGAGAATTGGGAACGAAATGGCAAGATGCATGGTGTAGGGCAGAATCTGTGATGGGGGGATAGATGTGGTGCATAGCATCCACACGATGGTGAGAATGTTGAACTGGCAGAAGATGTAGATTTGCGAAAAAAACGTTTCGACGAGGTTGTAGCCTTTTCGGTAAAACACTATCCATGCCGAGAGCACCAGGAAGATGGTCTGGAAAAGGTCCCAGTAGAGGTCATGGTCTTTGAGATAGGTGATGGCAATCTTGACGTATTCGAGAGCGAGCATCGACATGTGCTTGTGCTTTTCTTCCTTGAAGTCGTCGATCATCTCCAGCACCTTTTCGGTAATAGTGTCGGAGAAGTGAGCGTCGAAAGCCATGCTCAGAATCACGATGAAGATGCTAAGCACCGCCAGCATCTTGAAAGGCGGGAAGTAGCTCAGGTGATGGCCGTTGAGGTAGTCACGAATCATGTAGCCTGGTCGCCACAGCAGGTGGCTGATGGTTCGGAACATGGGCCTGTTGCCCATGCCCCAGATGTCGAGGAAGTTGCTTAACAGGCGCTTGAGTGTGAACCTCACTTGCCCCGCTGGCATGCCGCACTGTGGACAGCAGCGGCCGTGGTAGTTATAGTTGCAGTGTGTGCAAGTGTGGTAGTCGTGCACGGGTGTGGGAGCCGCCACGGGCTGCTTTTTGAGCTCGCTCATGCGCCTCCACCAGTCAATAGCCTTGCCAGCGTGAGATTTTATTGAATTAAAACTGGTTGTCATCTTGTGCAGTGCAAATTTCGGCAAAAAAAAGCAACTATACAAAAATATGTTGCATTTTTGCAATGGAGCGGCTTGTGGTTTAGCTCATTTGATAGCAACTTGGTGTCAATAAATATTTAGAGACCCTGAACAACAAAACTGAGGAATCACACGTTATAATTATTGAATAAAGCTCAATGGTCATTGATGACGGGAATGCGAAAAATATTGTGTTTGGCCATGGCTATGACAGTTGGGTGCGTGATAGCTTGCGCGTCGGACAGTATTGCTGTTGCCTACAGGGTTGGCCTCACGCTCAACACTGGCGGCAGCGACTTTGCTCCCTACTACATAGCCAGCAATCGTGGCGGCACCGTGAGCCAGCAGCACTCGGCGCTGCTTAGCGCGGCGTTAAGTCACGAGCTTGATACCACCCGACGGCTATCGTGGGGTGCGGGCATTGAGGCTTGGGCTGGCTACACGTCGAGTGTGTGCTATCAGCGCTACGACGCCGCAAGTGGTGGGTGGCACGACAACGCTCAGCACCCGTCGCGCGTGTGGCTGCAGCAGCTGTGGCTTGAGGGTAAGCATCGCGGAGTGTTTCTGATGGTTGGCCAGAAAGACATTGATCCGGGCTTTGTGAATCGCGCCTTGAGTAGTGGCGACCTGGTGATGAGCGGCAATGCCCGTGCCCCATTTGGGGCTCGCGCAGGTTTTGTCAATTACCAGAATGTGCCTTTCACTCGCGGCTGGCTTCAGATACGTGGCGAGTATGGCTACTACCGCTTTAACAACACGCCGTGGCTCAAGAACCATTACAACTACTACAACAGCTTCATCACCGTTCATCACTGGTTCAACTACAAGAACATCTTCTTCCGCTCCAATCCCACCAAGCCTATAGTGGTGACCATAGGCGCGCAGGCAGCGTGCCAGTTTGCAGGCACAGTAACTTATTACAATGGTGGCGAGGTAGCTAAAGTTGTTGAGATGAAGCCCAACCTCAAGGCATTCTGGCGTGCGCTTTTTGCAGGCAGCGGCGGTGAGAACCAGGGCGATCAGGCCTATGTTCAGGGCAACCACGTGGGTTCGTGGGACATCGCCATCGACTACACCTTTAAGCGTGGCGACGTGGTCAGGGCCTATTATCAGTCGCCCTGGGAAGATGGTTCGGGAATAGGGATGATGAACGGCTTTGACGGGCTGTGGGGACTGGAGTACCGCAGCAACACTCACGGTCTGGTCACCGGTGTGGTGCTTGAGTTTCTCGACCTGATGAACCATAGCGGTCCTATCCATTTCTCCTATAAAGACATGACCGACGACGAGCACCCGACAGGCAGCGACATTGGTCACAAGGCCACAGGCAGCGACGATTACTACAACAACTACTGCTACAACGGCTACCAGAACCGCGGCATGAGTGTGGGCTCGCCCATGGCTCGGTCGCCGCTGTACAACACCGACGGCTACATGCGCTTCACCGACAACCGCCTGCGCGGCTTCCACATGGCAGTGATGGGTGAGATAGGGCACCAGCTCGGCTACCGTGCCATGCTCTCGTGGCGCAAGTCGTTTGGCACCCCGTTTGTTCCTCACCTGTCGCCGCTCAAGTGCACCTCGATGATGCTTGAGGTCAACTACCGCCCATCGTGGCTCTCTGGTCTGGAGATTACCGCACAGCTGGCTCACGACCATGGGCGGCTCTATGGTGGTGACAACACTGGCGCGCTGCTCTCGGTGGTTTATCACGGCAATTTCACCCTAAAACGATAAGGATGCTATGATAAAGCGACTATTCTACACACTGGTGAGTGCAATGCTGCTCATGTGCATGAGCAGCTGCTCCAAGAACAACGGCGACATTGGGCCGTGGTTCGGGCTGTGGCATCTCGACTCTATCGAAGTTGACGGAGTTCCCGACGATGCCTACGACGGGCGATACTATTTCCTGTTTCAAAGCCAAGTGTTCTGCATCCGCTGGATCGACGATGAGCATCACGACTACTACGACAGCTATGCTCAATGGCAGCGTGGCGATGGCGACGCAAGCATGACACTGAGCTTTGCCGACAGCCGCTTCTCCCCAGAGTTTGGCGACAAGTTCCCGCCCACTCATCTGTCGGCGGTCACCCACTTCAAGGTGGTCACTCTCAGTGCCACAACCATGGTGCTCACCACCACCTCGCCCGGCGGCGAGAGTGTGGTGACCTATCATCTCACAGCGGTGAATTGACACGCTGCTTCGGGCTAAGCGCTTGCCGTTACTGATACTTGGGCGATGGCCCGTACTCGTTCTCCTCGGGGTCGCTGTCCTTGAGGCAGAACACCAGTAGCACGATACTCCAGATTATTAGCACTAATGCGATAATAAAAGATGCTATCATGCCCACATTGATTGGCACTTCCTTTCCATGGACTAATCCATAGAATAATAATGGCAAGAATGTGAAAGAATAGATAGTGGCTATAATCACGGGCCAGAAGTACCACCAGGCACTGTGGCCAGTGTCGTGGAGGCGACGCACGCTCACCGCCATCATGGGTATGAAGCACACAAGGCTACCAAATCCAGCGGTAAAAGAACTGACGAGGAAGTTGAAAAGATAGAACCACCAGTACTCGCTGCGGCGGGCACGGCCTGTGAAGTCGGCAAACTTGTTGAAGCAGATTTTTATGGCATCGCCAAATCCCACCTGTGGCCTCTCGCCGTTGGCGGCAAGATACTGGTCTTCATAGTTGGAGTTCATATAGTTGGCGTAGCCGTACTGCTGCTGATATGGCTGCTGATAGGGTTGCTGGTATGGCTGCTGATATGGCTGCTGATAGGGCTGCTGATAAGGTTGCTGATATGGCTGCTGATAAGGCTGCTGATATGGCTGCTGCTGGTAGCCGCCGAATTGCTGTGGTTGTTGTTGCGCTCCAAAAAGGCCTGCCAACTCGGGCACGTTGCGCGCCATTTGCCATTCACTCATGCCGGAGCACCACACGAGGGTGTCGGGTGTGAGCCCGTTAGCGAGCAGCTGATGCACCTCGAAAGGTCCCAACTGCTGATTGTTTTTTCCGATATAATACTGTGCCATAGTGATTTGTTATTTAATTATGATAAAAAACTAAATGATATATTTTAAATGCCTAAAATGTTACGTAAAACAAACCAAACAAAGAAAAATATCACATAAACCCAAGCTAGAATTTTGCCTTCAAAAATGTTTGCAACTTTAATGCACTTATTTGTTTTTCTTAAAACAATAGCAATGCAAGCCACTATTAGATATGGAATGCTTAGTATAAAGAAGTAATTGTATTTTATGGCTTCACCTGTATTACCATGTAAAAGTGCATGTAGAGCTCGTTGTGCACCGCAAGACGGGCAACTATAGCCTGTTACCAGTTTGACAGGACATTTTGGTGTTATCTTTGTTAATGATGGGTCAAACTGGTAATAGAATACTATTGCAATTGAAAGAATTAAAATATTCAACAATATCCAGAATATGCCCTTTCTTGATATGCGATGCAACTTATACACTAAAGTTTAAAACATTGAACTCTATAAAGAGATAAAAATGTATTATTTACACAATTACTATTATAGGTTAACATTTGATTAGTTAAACCCTCCCGCAGAAACACCAGCTATTACAACAATAATGTAAAGAACAGTACCAACTACGCCGATAATTGCCCCCCACATCGCCCATTTCTTGGCATCATTTGCTGCCTGAACGGCTCCTTCATAGTCGCCTCGTGAATAAAGACCGCTAACGTTTGAAGCTTTTACAATGGCAACTATGCCAGTAGGCAAGCAGCAGAAAAGTGTACTTAGTATTGCCCAAACCATATTACTGTCCGGCATTGGTTGAGAATTCTGTTGATATGCTTGTTGGTACTGTGGTTGTTGATACTGGGGTTGAGCATATTGTTGCTGCTGGTATTTAGGCTGCTGAGTAACAAAGAGCCTTGAAAGCTCAGGAACATTTTTTGCCATCTCCCAGCCTGCCATTCCATTACACCACACTAGCGTGTCGGGGGTCAATCCATTGACTAATAACTGGTCAACTTCAAACGGTCCTAATTGTTGATTGTTTATTCCGATATAATACTGTGCCAGAGTGCCACTTTGATTACTTGACGCAGGTGTACTTAATAATGTTTCTTCACTATTAGGGACTGGAGGAACCACTTCATTAGCAGTACTTAAAACTCCAACAGGCACCGAAAGTCCGTTTCTAGCAGCACCTGGTTCAGATGTTAATTCTCCATTCACAAAATCCTTGACTTGAGCCACGATTTGAGGTCGATCTTCGGCCCTATGGTTCATCATCCAGAGCACAAGTTTCTTTAGATCTTCTCTTGACTCGGGCCCAAATTTGAATGCATCGGCTCCCTCGCTAAGTATGTTGTAAGCCGAGGGCGGTGTCTGATTTGTTGCCAGGTTATAAAGAGTGGCGCCCAGCGAATAAAGGTCAGTCCATGGGCCTATTTTCTTGAGGTTATATTCCTGCAACTCGAGAGGGGCATAATTTCTAGTGAATGACAATGTGCTCGACAAGGTGGCGTTGCCCGAGGCCGGGTCCAGTTGCTTGCTTGAACCAAAATCGATGAGATAGGCATTGCCGTCATTGTCAATCATGATGTTGCTTGGCTTTATATCGAGGTGCCACATATTGTCTTCGTGGATTACCTCAAGAGCTTCAAGCATTTGAGGCAAAAGAGAATCCATTAGCCACCCCTGCTCAAAAGGTTTTTTCTCGCCTTTCATAATATCGCCAAGTGATTTCCCCTTAATGTATTGCATCACATAATATGAAGTGCTATTTTCATCAAAGATGTCGTAAACCTTGATGATGTGTTCACACTTTTTCTTGGCAAGCATTCGCAAGCGCTTGGCTTCACGCTTAAAGGTGGTAAGCAGTTTGTCAAACATTTCCACATTCTCTGAATTGCTCACGCTTACCGAGGAGTCGTCGTTGCGATGTAACACACCCCTCATATAGAACTCCTTGATTGCCACCTGCTCGTCAAATTCCAGATTGGTAGCCAGGTAGGTATTGCCAAAGCCGCCACTTGCAAGGTAATCGTCAATGCGATAAATGCCACGAAGCACTGTGCCCTTCTGAAGCATCTGGTTAACGTCATTGCTGTTTGTTGCCATAAGATATCTATTTAAGTTTCTTTAGTCTAAAAGGTTGTTTTGGTAATTGTTAGCGTTGAAAATTTAGCCTAAAACCATTTGCAAGCAATTGATTTACTTCAAAAAGTCCCTAACTGTTGATTGTTTATTCCAATATAGTATTTTGCCATATATAAGATTTATTCGTGATATTATTACTTAGTTCTTATTAATTTTATTACGTAATCCTTCGTTAAGCGCTTCACGGAACTCAGGACTTAAAGCATAAGCAATTAAAATAAGAAGTATTCCAACAACAAATATGATTGTTCCTATCGTTGCCATAGATTTTGCTGAACGCGATTTTCTCTGGGCCTCTTCATATCGGCCTTCGTTCGTAGCTTTATTCACACCAGTTCCATTCACCAAACCGATAATTCCAAATATCAATGCAATGGGATTGCAACAGCAAAACACACAAATGACCAAAATGGCCACATTCCACCCTATATAATTGGGAAATTGTTGAAAGGCATGCTGCTGGTACTGAGGTTGCTGATATTGTGGCTGGTGATAGCCACCACCATATTGCGGTTGTTGATACTGGGGATGCTGGTACTGAGGTTGCTGTGCGGCAAAAAGAATTGAAAGCTCAGGAACATTCTTTGCCACTTGCCAACCATTCATTCCGGAGCACCACACGAGGGTGTCGGGTGTGAGCCCGTTAGCGAGCAGCTGATGCACCTCGAAAGGTCCCAACTGCTGATTATTTATGCCAATATAATACTGTGCCATAAATGAAAACATGAAATGAGGGTGCAAAAAGCTTTAAAAATATATTTTACACTCTCACCGTTTAATAATTGTTCTTAATTATTTAAATCATATTTATGGGAGATAAGGAGCTATCATCTCATAGTTCTTTTCACGAGTAGCACCCATGATTAGGAACCAGTCAATAATTGCCCAAATACCACATCCACCTAAAGTTAACAACTTTCCAATTCCCATTCCAGTATCACCAATATAGAAACGGTCTATGCCATAGCAACCCAAGAACAATGATAGCAACAAAGCTGTCATTGGGCTCTTGAATGAGAGCATCGACAAAGAGTTTAGTGTATTGTCATCAACCAACGACAATCTCTCCTGAATGTAAGGAATTTTCTCGGCAGGGAAGTTGTCTTTATTTGCCATGATAAACATGTCAACTTTCTGCCTGTTGGTACCACCCCTGGGTTGCTGATAAGCACCTGCCATATAAGCGGGTTGCTGATATTGAGGCTGTTGATACTGCTGCTGATATTGTGGTTGCTGATAGCCACCATACTGAGGTTGTTGATAGCCACCACCATACTGGGTCTGTTCATACTGGAGTTGTTGGTACTGGGGCTGCTGTGCAACAAAGAGCCCTGAAAGTTCGGGAACATCTTTTGCCATTTGCCAGCCTGCCATTCCATTGCACCACACGAGCGTGTCGGGGGTCAAACCATTTGAAAGCAGTTGATGTACTTCAAATGGGCCTAATCGCTGGTTGTCTCTTCCAATATAATACTGTGCCATAAAAGAAATTTGTTTTAGAATCTGCCAAGCAAGCATTGCTTGCTTGGCAGATGTGAAAACTTATGAGATTGTAAAAAACCTTAGGGTTATTGACGTTTAAACTTGGGCGACTCGCCATACTTGTTGGGCTCGGGGCTTCCCTCGGGGATGCACAGAATAAGGCAGATGGGACCTCCAATACCGCACAACAGATAGAGCCACTGCAGGTGACCGCTCTTGCCCACATCGTGCAAGCGGCGTGCTGTGGCCGAGAGTTGTGGAATGAAGAGAGCCACCCATATAATAGCCATCAATATTCCCAAAATTATAATCATGGTAGTGGGGTCTTGCGCTTCGGCAGCGGCCTTTACAGCCGACACGTCGCCACCATTGAGAATGGCATCCAGTCCTTGATTAGTGAGTTCGGCTTGAAGTGCTTGTTTCTTTGCTATGAGTCCCCCCATTATTGAATAAAGAATTCCGTTAACCACCGAGTTAATAAGCCAGATGGCCAGCATGAACCACCAGAACTCACTGCGACGAGCGCGGCCCTTGAAGTCGAAGTACTTCTTGAAGCAGGTTTTGACGGCTGTCATGAAATCCATTTGTGGTGTTGCCACATAGTTGCCCATTGCAGGCTGCTGATAGGGCTGCTGATAAGGTTGCTGGTACTGCTGCTGTGGCTGCTGGTACTGCTGTTGTGGCTGCTGGTACTGCTGCTGAGGTTGAGGTGCAGGTTGTGGTGCTTGATACTGTGGTTGTGGTGCAAGCACCGATGCCAGCTCGGGCACGTCACAAGCTTTGGTCCATGCAGTCATACCTTGGGTAAAAACGAGCGAATCGGGTGTCAATCCGTTCTGCAACAATTGATTTACGGAGAAAGGACCAGTTTGTTGTCCATTTTTTGCTAAATAGTACTGTGCCATAATAGTTAGTTTTTTATATTGAATTAATAATTTGTTATCTTTTTCACAAAAGTAACTAATTATTTCTAAATTCACAAATTAACAAGCGTTTTTTTACAATTTTCCTTAAAAATTTTAAAAAACAGCCCATTTTAGTGTTTTGAGATGGATGTGGCATGCCGATGTAGAAGGTGAGTTTTTTTAATGTTGCTGTAGGTGTGCTCGGTGTTTTTACTTTGCATCAGTTTTAGATAACGTGTTACGCTAACCTTAATGTAAAAAAATGACAGCAATGAAGTATTTTACCATCGAGGAGCTCACCCGCTCCACCACAGCAAAGCTGCGCGAGATTGACAACACCCCGTCGCAGCAAGTGATAGCCAACCTCAAAGCTCTTGTGCTCAATGTACTCGACCCGCTGCGCCAGGCGTGGGGGAAGCCTATTAGGGTTAACAGCGGCTACCGCTGCCCCGAGCTTAACAAGGCGGTGGGTGGTGTGCCGGCCAGCCAGCACATGCTGGGTGAGGCAGCCGACATCACAGCCGGTTCGCGAGCCTCTAATCGCAAGCTCTACTCTCTGATCAAGCAGCTCGACCTGCCTGTGGACCAAGCAATCAACGAGAAAGACTTTGGGTGGATACATGTGTCGTTTGGTCCTCGCCACCGCCGCCAGTACTTTGCTATCAGGTGAGGGGGAGTTATAGTTTTTATAGTGGCTATAGTAATTATAGTGGCTATAGTAACTATAGTAATTATAGTTAGTGGCTATGTTTTTTATGATTTTAGGTGCTTTTTTTTGACTAATGAACAACGACATTAATTCACATCAGATAGTCCTGCACGATGCCTTTAAGGCATGGTGCCAGGCAAGCCAGTTGCGCCAGCGCAGGCTGCGCTACAAGCGTTTCACCTATGGCGACCAGTGGAGCGACCACATCACCACAGCCACTGGTGAGACCATGAGCGAATATGAAATGTATTTCAAGGGTGGCACCCCGCCGCTTACCAACAATCTCATCCGTCAGATGGTGAAGACCATCGTGGGCCGATACCGCAGCGAGCACATCGACAACAACACTCCAGCCAGCAAGAACGTGGCTGGGGTGCACCGCGACAATCAGCTCGACGAGCTCGACTGCCGCGCTCTCGAGGAGTTCCTCATCTCGGGGACTGCTGTGCAGCGCATCGACACCGTTCGCGACTTGTGGCATCGCAGGGTTGAGGTCACCAATGTGAACCTCAATCACTTCTTTATCAACGCTATTGTCGACCCTCTGGCCCGAGATTGCGAGCTCGTGGGGCAGCTGCACGACATGAGCCTGCCGCAGCTCATAGGCACGGTGGCTCCAGGGTCGAAGGCTAAGGCCAAATGGCTAAGGCACATCTACACCAACAACTGCCAGGAGCGCGCTCTCGATTTTGCCCACGCCATTGGCGGCGACGACCACATGGCTGTGAGCTTTTGGAGGCCAGAAGAGGCCCACAAGTGCAGAGCCATAGAGGTGTGGACACGAGAGAGCCGCGAGGTGCTGCTCTGCCACGACCATGCAACAGCCCAGGTGACTATTGTGCCGGCAAGCGCCAAGCCACGAGTCACAGCCACCACAACCATGCACCACCGCATCGTGAACACGTGGCACTGCCGCTGGTTCTCACCCATGGGCGACCTGCTGGCGCAGTACGACACTCCCTGGGCCCATGGCTCCCATCCCTTTGCCATCAAGCTATATCCGCTGACCGACGGAGAGGTGCACTCCTTTGTGGAGGACATCATCGACCAGCAGAAGGCCGTGAACCACATCATCACGCTGATCAACAACATCATGATGGCAAGTGCCAAGGGTGTGCTCATCTTCCCCGAGACGGCGCTGCCCGACGGTTTCACCTGGAACGACGTGCGCCGTGTGTGGAGCGAGTGCAACGGCATTTTGCCCTACAACCCGACCATTGGCACCAGCAAGCCCGAGCAAATCTCGGTGAACAACACCAACATTGGAGCCTATGAAATGGTGAAACTGCAGTTGCAGCTGCTCGAGGAAATATCGGGCGTGACAGGTGCACTGCAGGGGAAGTCGACGGTAAAGGGCAACAGCGCCACTCTGTATCAGAATGAGACTGCCAACGCCGTCATTGCCCTGAGCGACATCTTTGGCACGTTCTCCAACTTCAGGCACAATCGCGACAGCAAGATAGCAGGCCTGTGATTTTTTTTATGTTGCGCAAAAAGGCTGCGCAGCCATGAGGCTAACTTTGCAAGCGAGAAAAAAAATGAGATTTCTTGATTACCTTGGTCAAGGCGTGATGATATAGAAGTGTGACGGTTGACGTAGCGAGGAGTTACTTCGGTTTTTTTGTTACAGTCTCCTCACGAGTGTTTCACCGTCACTTTTGTCAAGAAACATCTTAATTTATCAACAATTTAATATTTCAACACAATGAGCTACAATTCAATTTTAAAAGAAAGTAAAGTTGTCAAGAACCACGAGGGCGCAAAGGCTTGGACCATGTCGCCCGAGCTGGAGCTTTACACTGCTGTGGTGACTGCTTCCCTTAGCAATACTTTCTATGAGAAGCAGGACGAGCGAGTAGACCGCATCGCAGCACTTGTTGAGAAGGTCGACCACGAGTTTGTGGCCAAACTGGCCGTTTACACTCGCAACGTGATGAACCTGCGCAGCATTCCATTGCTGCTTGTAGTGGAACTGGCGCGAGTGCACAGCGGCGACGACCTGGTGTCGCGCACAGTGGAGAAAGTGGTGCGCCGTGCCGACGAGATCATGGAGCTATTGATGTGCTACCAGTGGCGCAACCCTTCGGGTCAGGTCAAGAAGCTGGCCCGCCTGTCGAGCCAGATCAAGAAGGGCCTGCAACGAGTTTTCAACAACTTTGACGAATATCAGTTTGCCAAGTATAACCGCAACAACATGGAGGTGAAGCTCCGCGACGCTCTGTTCCTGATTCACCCAAAAGCAAAAGATGCCGCTCAGCAGGTAATCTTCGACAAGATAGCAAGCGACTCGCTGCAAGTGCCTTACACCTGGGAGGTGGAACTCTCGGCGCTGGGTCAGGAGGCTTATGGCAGCAAAGCCGACAAGGACGCCGCCTTTGCCGCCAAGTGGGAAGAGCTCATTGCGAGCAACAAGGTGGGCTACATGGCTCTGATGCGCAACCTGCGCAACATGCTTGAGCTTAACGTTGACCATGGCAGCATTGCCCGTGTGAGCAACCGCCTGAGCAATCCCGCGCAAGTGCTCAAGTCGAAGCAGCTTCCATTCCGTTACCTCTCGGCCTATCGTGAGATTCAGCAAGTCACCAGCATGAGCACCTCGCTTGTGATGCAAGCGCTGGAGAACGCCGTCAAGGTGGCTGCTCGCAACATCGAGGGCTTTGGGCCAAGCACTCGCGTGCTCATTGCCAGCGACGTTAGCGGCTCGATGTACAGTGCCATCAGCGCCAAGAGCTCGGTGCGGCTCTACGATGTGGGTCTGTTGCTGTCGATGCTCATGCGGTACTCTTGCAAGCAGGTGATTAGCGGTATCTTTGGCGACACTTGGATGCCAGTGAACTTGCCCGGCCGCGACATCCTTGCCACCACCATGCAGCTGCACGAGCTGGAAGGACGAGTGGGCTATAGCACCAACGGCTATAAGGTGATTGACTGGCTCATCTCAAACAAGATGGTTGTAGACAAGGTTATGATGTTTACCGATATGCAACTGTGGAATAGCGACAGTTACTATGGCGACCGTCACATTGCCGACCGCTGGAAAGCCTACAAGAAGATTGCACCCGAGGCAAAGCTCTACATCTTTGACCTCGCCGGCTATGGCCAGGCACCTCTAAAGCTCGAGAATGGCGATGTGTACCTGATAGCTGGGTGGAGCGACCGCATCTTTGATGTGCTCGCAGCCCTCGACCGTGGCTACTCGGCAATCGACGTGATAAACTCTACAGAGTTGTAAAACAAAAATAAATTGGTTATTATGCTTTTTTTTGAGAGAGGGTGGTGAGCCGCAGCGATGGCTCCACACTCTCTCTTGTCGTTGTTTTTCGCAATTTAGCCCCAATCGTTCATAGGTCGATATGGGGCTAAAACAATTTGGCTTGGGCTCTGTTAAGAAAAAGAGGAAACAGTGGTCGCAGATTCAGAATTGGCTATGCTGTAGCTCCAAAACTCAGAGCCTGAGAGTGAAATGTGGAAAATAATTTGTGGTACTGCTTTTTTTTGCGTAAATTTGTAGCTTTAAAAAAATATGCTCCAAATTTTATTTAAAATATGAACATTGGTATTATTGTTGCAATGAGCAAGGAGTTGGAACTGCTCAAGCCCATGCTCGAAGGCACTACACAGACTGTAATTAATGGAAAGTCGTTCTTGAGCGGTACAATGGACAAGCACAAGGTCACGGTCATGCAGTGTGGCATAGGCAAGGTGAATGCCGCCATTGGCACAGTGGAGATGATCAACAACTTCCACCCGAGCCTCATCATCAACACTGGTGTTGCAGGTGGCATGAACGGCGTGAACGTCATGGACCTGGTGGTGGGAAGCCAGGTGTGCTACCACGACGTGTGGTGTGGCTTTGACAACACCACCCAGCAAGGCCAGGTGCAGGGGTTGCCGCTGTACTTCGATGGCGACAGCACCGTCATTAGCAAGATTGACGATAACGACAGTTCTGTGCATTGCGGTCTTATAGTGAGCGGCGACCAGTTTATCGATTCTGGCGAGCAGGTGGCAAAAATTAGCGAAGCTTTTCCTCAGGCACTGGCCGTTGACATGGAGAGCGGCGCTATTGCCCAGGTGTGCCACGTGATGAAGACTCCCTTCGTGAGCATGCGTGTGATAAGTGACTCGCCAGGTGCTGGTCACAACAACACACGTCAGTACTACGACTTCTGGACCGAGGCGCCAGCCCACACCCTGGCAGCAGTGCGGCAGTTGCTGTCGAAGCTTGACTAACGCAAAGAGAAAACACTAATCTTTTTATCGGAAAATGGAAAATATAGCAAGTATCAGTATTGATCACACCAGGCAGTTGCGCGGAATATACGTTGCCCGCAAGGAAGAGATAGAAGGAGGAGGCACTATCACCACCTTCGAGATTTGCATGAAGTTGCCCAACCGTGAGCCTGCCGTGAGCCAGAGCGCGCTTCACACCATTGAGCACCTTGCCACCACTTTCTTGCGCAATCACCCGCAGTGGGGTGGCAAGATAGTGTACTGGGGCCCCATGGGCTGCTGCACGGGCAACTACTTGCTGCTCCAGGGCGACCACAGTGCTTGTGACATCGTGCCGCTGATGCAGGAGTTGTTCACGTTCATTGCAAACTATGACGGCGACATTCCCGGCGTCAATGCCACTGAGTGTGGCAACTACATGCTCAACAACCTGCCCATGGCCAAATGGGAGGCCCGCAAATTTCTGGTGGAGGTGCTCAACGACCTGAAGCCTGAGAACTTGAACTACCCTCAATGACAGGCATGGCCGATGGCGATGTGTGAAGTGGTTGTTGAGAGGTGTCGACAAAAAAGCCTAAAAAAGAGCTTGCCCTCGCACTACCAAAAAGTTTACAATTTAAAGCATAAAATCATACATGGGATTTTTTAAATTTTTCTCTAAAGAAAAGAAAGAGACCCTCGACAGCGGTCTCAACAAGACCAAAGAAGGTCTGTTCTCAAAACTCAAAAAAGCAGTCGCCGGCAAATCAAAAATCGACGACGAGGTGCTCGACAACCTTGAGGAGGTGTTCATCACAAGCGATGTGGGTGTCGACACCACGCTCAAGATACTTGACCGGATTCAAGCTCGTGTGGCTCGCGATAAGTACACCTCTACCGACGAGCTCAACAACTTGCTGTGTGATGAAATAACCCAACTGCTTGCCGACAACGACAATGCCAACCGTGAGGACTTCACCATCGACGACGACAAGAAACCTTATGTCATCATGGTGGTGGGTGTGAACGGTGTGGGCAAGACCACCACTATTGGAAAGCTGGCCTACCAGTTCACTCAGGCTGGCAACAAGGTGGTGCTGGGTGCTGCCGACACCTATCGTGCTGCTGCCGACGAGCAGCTCGAGATATGGGGTGAGCGCGTGGGCGTGCAGGTTATCAAGCACAAGATGGGAACCGACCCAGCGTCGGTGGCCTACGACACCGTGGCGAGCGCTCGTGCTCAGAATGCCGACGTGGTGATCATCGACACCGCTGGCCGCCTTCACAACAATGTGGGCCTAATGAAGGAGCTCACCAAGATTAAGAACACGATGAAGAAGGTGCTGCCCGAGGCCCCCAACGAGGTGCTGCTGGTGCTTGATGGCTCGACAGGGCAAAACGCCTTTGAGCAAGCCAAGCAGTTTGTGGCTGCCACCGAGGTTAACGCTCTGGCTATCACTAAGCTCGACGGCACAGCCAAGGGCGGTGTGGTGATAGGCATCAGCGACCAGTTCCACATTCCGGTCAAGTACATTGGCCTGGGTGAGAAGATGGAAGACCTGCAAATCTTCCGCAAAGAGGAATTTGTGAAATCGTTGTTTGGGAAATGATGTAGATTTTATAGTGGCTATAGTAATTATAGTGGCTATAGTTTTGATAATAAATGCGAAAGAACAAGATTGACATTATATCGCTGGGGTGCTCTAAGAATCTGGTTGATTCGGAGCACCTCATTCGTCAGCTGCAGGCGGCCGGCTACACTGTTGAGCACAATCCCAGCCATGTGGATGGTGAGATTGTGGTGGTGAACACTTGCGGCTTTATTGCCGACGCCCAGCAAGAGTCGATCAGCACCATCCTTGAACTGGGCGAGGCCAAGCATCAAGGTCGCCTGCGCAAGCTCATAGTGATGGGTTGCTTGAGCGAGCGATTCATGGCCGACCTAATCGCTGAGCTCCCCGAAGTGGACCACTTCTACGGCAAGTTCAACTGGAAACAGATGCTCAGCGACCTGGGAAAGAGCTATCGCGACGACCTGGCAAGTGAGCGCTACCTCACTACGCCGCCACACTATGCCTACATGAAGATATCGGAGGGCTGTAACCGCTTTTGCGCCTTCTGTGCCATTCCGCTCATCACTGGCCGCCACAAGAGTGTGCCCATGCAGCAGTTGCTCGACGAGACCCGTCACCTTGTGGACCGTGGCGTGAAGGAGTTTAACGTCATTGCCCAAGACCTGTCGAGCTACGGCCTCGACCTCACGGGCAGGATGATGCTCCCTGAGCTTGTTGAGAAGATGGCAGCCATTTCAGGCGTGGAGTGGATAAGGCTGCACTATGGCTATCCCACACAGTTTCCGTGGGACGTGATGCGGGTGATGGCCGAGCACGACAACGTGTGCAACTACCTCGACATAGCACTGCAGCACATCAGCGACAAGGTGCTGGCTGCCATGCGTCGCCACATCACCCGCGACGAGACCCTGCGCCTGATAGAGCGCATGCGCCGCGAGGTGCCTGGGCTGCACCTGCGCACCACCCTGATGGTGGGATTCCCTGGTGAGGGCGACCGCGAGTTTGACGAACTGATGGCCTTTGCCCGCGAGGCGCGCTTTGAGCGCATGGGAGCCTTTGCCTACAGCGAGGAAGCCGGCACCTGGGCGGCACAACATCTTGACGACAACATTCCTGTCGACGTTAAGCAGGCTCGTCTTGAGGCATTAATGGACCTTCAGGAATCGATATCGATGGAAATTCAGGAGAGCAAGGTGGGCAGCACTCAGCGCGTGATCATCGACTGCGAAGAGGAGGAATACTACGTGGGTCGCACCCAATATGACTCACCCGAGGTTGACCCCGAGGTGCTCATCGCCAAGGATCGCCCCCTCACCCCTGGCAACTTCTACAACGCGCGCATCACCAGTGCCCTGCCCTTTGAACTTATGGCAAAAATATGAAAAATTTTATTTTCACAATACTAATAATGGTTACGGGCATTTTTATGTCAAGTGCACAGGAAATTGACAAGGGAGCACTGAGAATGGCCATTGAGCGGCAGCTGGCAAGCTACCCTGAGTCGACACTGCAAGACATCTACAAGGCCTTCTATCAGGAGCATTTTGGGCCTGAACACATGATTGACGACACTGCCGCAGTGCGTCAATATCTTGACTACGAACTCTCGACAATGGGCGATGAGTGTGGCGGATTCTACTACGAGGCGATAGGTGCCCGCGGCGATTATGTGAGAGTGAGTCTCAAGTGCGTGAAGCATGGGCTCATTAGTGCCGACGAACTGCTGCAGGCATTTCTCGACAGTGCTGCCGCACGGCAGGTGCCAGCTGTGGAGTGGAGCTGCATGTGGGATGCCGTGGTGCAAGCCGTCGACGAGGTGAAGCCAGGGCTTGGTAGCGCAGCTGAGCGTGAGGCACTGCGCGAGGCCAGCATCAAGAAGCAGGCTGTGCACCACAGCAAGGCCTACAACGAGGCCTATCATCCCCACTACCGCATTGTGCATCACACCATCTTTGAGATGCTGTTAAAGCCCACCATCGACATGTTTCAAAGGTCAGTTAGAGTTAGGCTGGAATTGAAAAGCATGCCTCGCATTCCTGAGTAATGCCACGGCTGAGCCGTGGTACGGGGGACCTCGTGAGGATGAGGGTGGCTGTGTTTTTTTTGGTGAATTTTAATTGATGGTTTTTGCATAGATATTGATTTTTTTGTACCTTTGCGGTAATATATAATTTATTAATACTTAAAAACCAAAACCTGAAAATTCATGAAGAAATTTTTTACTCTTATCATGTTGCTTGCAATGGCTGTTCCCACCTTTGCAAGCGAGAAAACCGTTACCATCTCACGTAACGAAGGTGAGTACTCCGAGGCCAGCACAGTTTACTACGCAGTTAAGGATGGTATCATCCTTACCATGACTGGCGGCATGAACAACATTAACTACCTGCTTGCTAATCCTAACACCAACTTCACAGTGTTGTCCTACAACTACACCATCACTAAGATAGTGTTTCACTGCTTAGACGATGCAGTGGAGGGCGACCTTGATGCAGGCTATTGGGGACCATCGACAATCACACTCTTTGCCAACCACACTAACCCCAACAATCCTGGCACCTACACCAACAGTGGCTTCATTGGCACATGGGAGGGCATGTCGTCGAGCCTGAATTTTGCCGTTAAAGGCAAGGGTGTGCGCTTTGCGTCAATCGAGATTACCTATGATAAGCCCGAGGGCGACATCTATGAGCTGGTGACTCAGCGCAGCCAGATTGTGGAAGGCAAGAGCTATGTGGTAGTGAGCCAGTATAACGACAAAGTGATGCGCTTTAAGGAGGCTACCGACGCAACTCCTCAGGCCGTGCCCATCGTTGAATGGATGAATGAGGAGAAGACCCGCGTGAAGGTTGACGGCGACGCTATGATCATCCGCATGATGGGTGTTCAGGACAGTACCATTGGCAGCAACACCCGCCGTGTGGCTTGGTTCAAGCTTGGCAATGGCTACCTGCGTGGCCAGGGCGACAACCTCACTGTTAACTCTAATGCCAGCGACTATGGGCGCGCTATCATGTACATCAGCAATGTGGAGTATAACTACCTGTGCTGGTTCAAGAACGTGGGCAGCTCAACCAAGACCATCCGCTACGACTACGACAACGAGCAGTTCATGTTCAAGAGCATCAACAACGACCCCAACGGCCGCGTGTGGCTCTACAAGCTCGCCGAGAGCTATCAGGTGACTACCGCTTGCACCCCCGAAGACGCTGGCACCATCACGCTGGGCGATGGTGTGGTTAACGGCACCTCGCAAGAGGGCGAGACTGTGAAATTTACCGTTAACGCAGCCAGTGGTTATGCAATCGACAACGTGACACTCACTAATTTGAGCACTGGCGAGGTGACGGTGATTAGCGCCACTCGCGACGGAGAGTTGAGCTTTGTTATGCCAGCAAGCGACGTTCTCGTAACAGCCGACTTCACTCAGAGCACTGCTATCGAGAGCATTGCTAATGCTTCGCAGGTGACCAGTGTTGAGTACTACAATCTTGCCGGCATGCGCAGCAGCAAGCCATTCAGCGGCATGAACATTGTGGTGACACGCTACAGCGACGGCTCTAAGGCGGTTGAAAAGATTGTGAAGTAAAGCAGCACTCACGCATCGTAACTCGTGCTATTGAAGGCACGCAAAAAAATGACTCTGGGCATAGCCACCGCATGGCTGTGCCCAGAGTGTTTTTGGCCAGAAGTTGCCAGCAAGAACTGAACGATTCACGACTCAAAGCTACATCCTGAACAACCGTGCCAGACCCAGGTAGCTCACATTGAGCCCCAGGTGCACGCCGCTCACCGCGGGGTCGCACTTGTTGAACTTGCTGTGGGCAACCCATGGGGTGATGCGCAGCGACGAGGTCCATCGCTCGCGGTGAGCAACTCCCGTGATTGAGGTGTTGGTCACGCGGCTGCCCAGCCTGATGTCGAAGTCGACCGATGCTATCACGCTTGTGTTGTGCAGTTTGCGGTCTTCGACGCTGGTGATGTTGCACACGTCGTTGCCATCTTCGTCCTTAGTCCACGAGTAGTTGTCGACGCTCCACTTGTAGCGGTTGTAGAAGACGCCCACATTGGGCGTGATGCTCAAGCGACCATGGTTGAGCACGGTGTAACCGAGCTGAGCGCTTAGCATGATGTGTGATGCGTTACTCGAGTTGTTGCCCTGCAAGGGTCGATTCTCGGCATCGGTAGGGATGTTGAAGATGTTGGCATTGCGATAGGATGGCTGGCCAAAGGCAACATCGGCCTTGAGACGCAGGTTGCGGTATCCGCCCGTGAGTCCCACATGGAAGGTGACGCTTCCGGCAAAATTGTCGTGTAGCTTGCCCAGAGGACTCTCGTAGCCCACTCCGCCATAGATGCCGTAGCATCCCAGCATTGAAGTGAGTTGTGGCACACGAGGAGTGCCCATGGCGTTGAGCTGGTTCTCGATGTTGTCTTCCCAGCTGCTGACGGCAGCCATTAGTGTGCCGTTCTTGGTTTCCTGAGCCACCTGGCGTGCTCGCTGGCGGTAGAGGTCCTGATAGTACTGTAGTCGCTTTTCGACTTGTGAGCCGCTGATGCCGCTGTTGATTTCTTCTTGCAAGTGACGTCGCATGAGCTCGAGCAGGTCGAACTGCAGTTGGTGATATCGCAGCCTCTCGGGTGTGCTCTGTGCTGAGCTTGTGGCTGAGGCGTTGCGGTGCATGATGGCTCTTGCCTCGAGTCGTGCTGTGGTGCCGCTCTCCTGCGGTGTGGCGCTTAGCTCCACTTCGAGCTTAGAAGGCTCGGCCGAGGTGGGTGGCAGTATCATGTGGAAGTCGCTCCAGGTAAGAGGTCCGTCGCTCCAGAGCTTTATATCGTCGGTGGTTGCCGCCTTGCCGCTTATCGCCAATGTCATGATGGTGAGTAGTAGAATGTATTTTCTCATGATGGATGTTGTGTTATGTCGTGTTCTCTTGTTTAAAACGTGAGAAAGTCGTTAATATTTTAGCGAGTTGCCACGATTTGGTGACAACTCGCCATTTATCAGAGTTTTCCCGGTTGGGGGGTGGGATAGTTGCGGTAATAGTGCTTAGAATGGGCGTCGTCCGCCTCCAAATCCGCCTCCACCGCCAGGACGTCCTCCTGGAGGTGGCCCGCCAGGCCCGCCAGGTCCGCCGCGGAAGTCGTTGCGGCTCTCAGGTTCTTGCCCCTTGGCAAAGGTTGTGAAGCGATAGGTGAAGGTGAGCATGCCGTAGCGCCCGAGCGAGTTGTAGATGGCATCCTGAATGTAGCTTGCCGTCTGTGTGCGCATGACGTTCTTCTGCTGTCCCAGAATGTCGTATACCGAGATTTGGATTGACGCCTCTTTGTTCTTGAGGAACTGGTAGGCGATGGAGCCGTTCCATATCCACTGGTTGGTGTTGTAGCCAGTGCTGTAGCCCGAAGTGCTGCTGAAGTTGAGGTCGGTGCTGATGACCAGTCCAAAAGGAGCCGAGTAGGTGCCGTTGAACATTGCGCCCCATGTGTGCACGCTTCGGTCGCGGCTGTTCTGCATGGTGTTGTGGGTGAGCTGGTAGCCGTAGCGTGGGCGCAGCTCCAGGTCGAAGAGTGCAGTGCGATAGGCAATGCCTGGAGCGATGTTCAGGTTGAGTCCAATGCTGCGGTTGAAATCGCCGTCGGTGTATCCCTTAGTCTGCGACAGACGAGCAAAGATGTTGCTATTGAAGTACCATGCCTTGCTGGCGCTGAATGGGAAGCTAACCATGTTCATCGCCATGGCGTCCCACACGCCGCCAATGTTAGTGTAGGTGGTCGTCTGCCCGCCTGTTGTGGGGTCGTTGGTGATGGTTGAGATGATGCTGTTTTGCTGCAGGTTGAAGTTGGCCATTGCCATGATGCTTCGCTGTGCGTCCTGGTTGAAGTCGCTGAATCGCACGTTCATGCGGTGAGTGAATGTGGGCTTGAGGTCGGGGTTACCAATCACGATGTTGAGCGGGTTGCTCTCATCGGCCACTGGCTGCAGCTGTGCAATGCTTGGCTGGTTGCTGCGCAGGCGGTAGTCGATTGCCAAGTTGCGCGTCTTGCTGAACTTGTATCGGAATCGAGCAAAAGGTGCCACGCTCCATGCCCATCGTGCAGGGATGTTGCGCTCGCTGTTGATGAGGTCGGTGCTCTTGGACATTGCCGAGTTTACCGAGAATCCCACGTTCAAGTTATAGGCCTTAGTCACTTTTTGGAATCCGAGTTGGAAATCCTGGTTAAAGAACTGATTCTTGAAGTCGTTGCTCAGTCGCTCGTTGAAGATGCGTTCTGCCTCGTCGCCCAGTTCAACGTCGATGATTTCGCTCAAGAGTTGGCCATCGAGCAGAGCGTAGTCGCCATATTTCTCCCTAATCATGGAGCGGAGGGTGGGGTTTAGCACAAAGTCCATCATGATGTTGTTGTGTGAGAGCTGTGGCTGAGGCAGGTAGCTCAAGTCGCTCTGTCGCATGATGTCGTAGACGCTCTTGTTGGCCTTTGTGACCGAGTAGTTGGCACTGTAGGCGAAGGTTAGGAATCGTGCGTTCTTTACGTCGCCCAGTGGTTCGGTCCAGCTCAGTCGGCCATTGACGCGGTTGGTCTTGCGCAAGTTGTCGTAGATCTGGTCGATGGTTTCTTCCTCGTCTTTTAGGTAATAGGAGTTGCGCGTGTAGGTGTTACCGTCCTCATCGATGTTGCTGTAGTTGTAGTTCAGGAACAAGCTGTAGCTGCGTCCGGGATGCGACTTGAACTTGTGGTTGTAGATTAGTCGTCCGCCAAACTCGTAGCTTTTGCCGTGATTGTCGTAGTAGCTGAGGCTTCGGTTGACAGGAGTGCGCAACGCATCGCCTGCTCGAGTCATCGAGGTGTCGCTGCTCTCGCTGTGTGAGAAGTTGAACGAGAAGTTGGGTCGGAACTCGAGGGTGTTGCACGAGTCAATCTCCCACTTGAGTCGGAAGTCGCCTCGCAGGTTGTGGGTCTTGTCGAGAGCCATCGAGAGTGCGTCGCGGTAGCTTGTTGAGTCGTTGAAGATGTTCTGCCGGTTGGTGCTCGTGCGTGTGTCGCGGCTTGTGTGGGAGTACATCACATTACCACCCACGCGAAAGTGCTCGTCGTCTTTCGAGCCCACGTTGAAGTTCACGCCCAGCAGTTGTGATGTGGTCACGCCGCGGTCGCCACCGAATCGGCGGAATCGTGAAGCGCCACCGTCGGTAAATCCCACGTTGTTAGTGTTGTTGGCATTGCCGGTGAAGGTGAACTGGTTGCCGTTGTTGAAATAGTTGGCTATGACATTGCCCACGTAGCGCTTGTCGGTGCCATAACCGGCAGTTACAGTCCCAAACCAGCCGTTGTTCATGCCTTTCTTGATGGTTAGGTTGATGACCGTTTCGTCCTCCCCGTCGTCCACACCTGTGAGTCGTGCCAGGTCGCTGCGGCGGTCAATTACTTGTAACTTGTTGACCATGTCGGCCGGAATGTTCTTGGAAGCCACCGTAGGGTCGTCGCTGAAGAACTCCTTGCCGTCGATGAGGATTTTCTTCACTTCCTTGCCGTTGGCAGTGATTTTGCCATCGCTTCCCACTTCCACGCCTGGCATTCGCTTCAGTAGATCCTCGACCACGGCATTGGCTTGAGTCTTATAGGTGTCGGCGTTATATTCGATGGTGTCTTCCTTGACCAAGACAGCCGTCTTCACTCCCATCACAGTCACATCGTTAAGCATGATGCCGCTCATTTCGAGTGCTATCACGCCCATGTTCACGTCGCGGCCGTCGCTGCCAATGTTCACGCGCTTGACCACGTCGGCATATCCCGTGTAGCTGCACTTGAGGTAGTAATGGCCTTGCTTCACGTTCTCGAGGTTGAATACTCCGTTCTCGTCGGTAGCAGTGCCTGTGACGTAGGTGCTGTCTTTGTCGGCCTTGAGAAGAGTCACGTTGCCACCGATTAGCTCGGTGGTATCGCTTGCGTCAACGAGGATGCCGTTGATCACAGCCGCGCCTGCAGTGCTTGAGCTTACTGCTGCAAGAACCATCGTAATAGTTAAGAATGTTATTAAATTTCTCATTAGGTTTTCTATATTACTGTTTGTAAGTCCGATTTATTATATTGATTTTCAATTTCTCGCTGCAAAGTTAGGTCATTTGTCCAAATCCCTCAAAATTAAATCTACATTTAGCGGTTTTTTATAGATGAATTAGCTGCAAGGGTTGTGAATGCAGGGTTAGGGGCAGTTTTTTAATGTTGCTTTGCTGCGGGCGGTGCTTGTAATTTTGCGCTCAGACATTTATAAACAATAAATCTTATCGACATGGAAAACCGAAATCAATTCTACAACCTTAGCGAGAGTGAGATGCTCGGCCTGTGGAAGCAGGTGATGCGCCTCGACACACCACGGCGCGACTGCACCGTGGAGTGGGACGACGGCATCGACCTTGACGCTCTGTTGCTCAGCCACATCAAGCTGTGGTATGCTCAGTTGCTGAACACTGTTCCGGCTCACTTGCTGCCCATCGAGGACCTGGCTGCCGAGGTGACGCTGAGCGTGAGTCACGGCATGGTGGCTGCCACTATCCCCGACCAGAGTGTAAGGCCCGTGGAGTGGAAACTCGCCGAGTGGAGGCGCAGTGTCACTGAGTTTCTCGACCCTTGCAGCCATGAGGCTATGCTGCAGCTCAACGAGTGGAACCGGGGCGGTGCTTATGCCCCCGCCATCATCGACTATGGCTTCCAGTTGCTGCTGCTGAGCACCAGTGGCAATCCCCAGCTCGAGTGTGCTCGCTGCGTGGTTAGGCCCGCCGATGGCAGTTACCAGTTTCATGCCTCGCTGCTGAGCACCATTCCGGAGTGGACGCAGAGCACTCCCATGTTGATTTAGGGTTTTGCACTGCATTTTTAGGCTCAATTTTGTTCTTTTAATAAAAAAATGAGGCTGAGCGATGAAAAAAGTATTACATTTGTGACCGAATCTTAAAATATAAACCCTAAAAACAAGAGTGAAATGAAGAGTTACGATTTTGACACAATAATCGACAGACAAGGGACAAACTGCAAGAAAATCGACCAGTTGACATCGTTGTTTGGCCGCAGCGACTTGCTGCCACTGTGGATAGCCGACATGGACTTCGCTGTGAGCCCCGTGATTAGTGAGGCACTGGTGTCGCGCTTTGGCGACCATCCCATCTATGGCTACACACAGCCCAGCGATGGCTATTGGCAATCGATAATCGACTGGCAGCGTCGTCGCAACGGCTTTGAGATAAGCCGCGAGGAGATGACCTTCATGCCTGGTGGCATGCCAGCCCTGGGAATGATTCTCAACTTCTACACTCAGCCTGGCGACCGCGTGGTGCTGCAGGAGCCTGTGTACTATGACTTTAAGGATGTGATTGAGGGAAATCGCCGCCTTGCTGTGCGCAATAATCTGGTGCCCACTGGCGACCATTTCTATCGCATGGACATCGACGACCTGGAGCGCGTGTTCATTGAGCAGAAGCCCAAGCTAATGATTGTGTGCAATCCTCAAAATCCCATTGGCATTGTGTGGAAGAAGGAGGAACTGCAGCAAGTTGCGTCGCTGGCACGCAAGCACAATGTGATACTGTTCAGCGACGAGGTGTTTGGCGACATCACACTCTTTGGCCACAAGCACATTCCGCTGGCCACAGTGAGCGACGATGCTGCCGCAGTGACCATCACCTGCGGCTCGCCAGGCAAGACGTTCAACATTCCAGGCCTAAAGAGCACCTGGCTGGCAATCAAGAACCCCGAGTTGCGCGGCGAGTTCTACCGCTGGATTGAGGTGAACGAGCTGTGCAATGCCAACATTCCGGCACTGCTGGCCACCGAGGTGGCCTATCGCAATTGTGAGCCCTGGCTCGAGGCCTGCAAGCAGTACATAGAGCAGAATGTCCTCTACGTGGCCGACTACTGCAAGGAGCACATTCCTGGCATCTATGCCATCAAGCCGCAGGCATCGTTCCTGATGTGGCTCGATTGCCGCCGTCTGGGCCTTGACCATAGGGAGCTGGTGAGCTTCTTTGCCAACGATGCCCGCCTTGCCCTCAACGATGGTGAGATTTATGGTGTGCCAGGCTACTGCCACATGCGCCTGAACGTGGGCACCCCGCGCAAGCGCTTAGAGCAGGCCATGCATCAGCTTGAGCAGGCAGTGAAATCACTGTCAAGATAAATCTTGGTACAATCCCAACGAGTTAGCACCTCATGGCGAAAACCTTGAGGTGCTTTTTTCTTGATTTGGCAAAAAGCAAGATGTGGAAAAGAAGAAAAAGGTGTGACACACAACGTGCCACACCTTTTATTGATTTAGGTTTTACCTTGTTGCTAAGGTTATATGACCTTAGAGATTACTCCTGTGTGCTGTCCCACCAAACTGGGAGAGTGCAGATTTGGTCGCTGAGGTACCACTTGCCGCTAGCGCCAACGGGCAGGTCATGTGCGCCCGGCACGAGGTCGGCGATGGCATCGAGGTTGGCAGCGTTGTAGTCCTTCTCATAGCTTGCCTGGTTCCAGCGGCGTGGATACTTGCCTTGTGGGCAGTAGGTCCAGTAGCTGGCAGTGTTCTCATACATGAAAGGCTTGCTCCATCCCATGTAGAGGCTGGGGTCGTAGTCCATGCGTCGCATGTCGTTCCACTGCTCGGTGGTGAGGAACACTACGAACTGCTTCTGGGTCATAATCTTAGCCAGAGTGAGGTCGCCTGCAGTGCCAATAGCGTTGTTGAGGAAGTTGTCGATATCGGCCTGATTCATGGGAGTGAACGAAGGAATGCTAGCAAGCGAAGCATCGCCAGCTACCCACGTCTTGCACACGTCGTTAACGTAGTTGATGTGAGCGCGGATACCTTCTTTGTAGGCGTTGAAAGCCTCGCCCTTGTTGCCCTGGCGGAAGAGAACCTCGGCCTTGATGAAGCAGCACTCGGCATAAGAGCCAACAACTGTTGGGCTTGTAGGACGTGTCCAGAACACACCCGAGAGAGCGCTCTCGTCGAGAGCAGCACCCTTGTAGCTACGCCTGCGCATGAGCATGTCCTTGCCACCGCCGTAGCCGGTAGAACCTGACTGACCTTGCACGTAGAGGGTGTCGCCCTTGCGCTCAGCGTTCTTGGTGTCGCACATCCAGCCAATCTTGTCGAAACTAACAGCATCGGCTTCCTTATCAGTGGCATTGCCATTCTTGTCATACATCTTGATAGCATAAGTTGATGGATAAGGTCCACCGTTGCTGATGATGTTGGTTGAGAGGTCAACACCCAGTGAGCGGCGCCACAGACCATCGGGGCTCCACTTAACCTCGGCGGGAGTGTTTTCGCTCTTAACCGAGCGGCACCAGGGGATGAACTTGTCGGCACGTGGGTCTTCGATGCCCTTGCCGTCGAAGTTGGTGAGGTTGTCGTAGAAGTACTTCGAAACGAAGAGGCGGTTGTTGTTCATGCCGATGCACGAGTAGAGAGTTGAGTAGTCAACAGGCTCGTTCCAACCCTCGTGGTCCCAAGTGCTGCTGTTGTTATCCTCGTGATAAACAATGGTGTTGTCGGCATTGCTCTTCATGGCCTTGTCGAGGCAAGCGAGAATCTCGGCTTGGTCATACTTGCCATCCTTGTAGCTACCGGTAGCCTTCTTGCTCAGGTGGTTGAGCCAGCGAGCCTTTAGCATGTAGCAGAGCTTAATCCACTTGTCGGTGTTGCCGCCGTTCCACATGTCGCCTGCGCTAAGTGGAGTGACCGAGGGGTCTTGAGTGCGGCCAAAGAGCTCGATAGCCTCGTCGATGAGGTCGATACAGCCCATGAACACCTCTTTACCGGTGTTGTACTTGGGATTGGTGGCTGCGCCAAAAGCCTCGTCGAAAGGAGCCTCGCCAAAGAGGTCGGTCATGTTCATGAAGCCAAAAGCCTTCATGTAGCAAGCCATGGCTGCGTAGTGATAAGCGCCTTGCTCCATAGCTTGGTTGTAGAGGTCGGGCAAGTTGCCGCCCACGGGCACGAGGAACCACTGCTGGGCATTGTTGGCACGATTAGAGCCACCCAGGTTCCAGTTCATGGCTGCAGTTTGCTGACCGCCAGTGTAAGTAGCCAATTGTCCGCAATAGTAAGCGGTGTTAGACGAAGGAATCATGTAGGATGCAATGCTGTAGTGCTGCATGTAGACGCAGCGAGCGTTCAGGCTTGCATCGGCCGAAGTTGGGGTGTTAGGGTCGTTGTTCACGTCGAGCCAGTCGTTGCACGAAGAGAGCGACAAGGCAGCCACACCCGCTATAAATAAAACTTTGAAAAATTTCATATTCTAAATATTTTAGTAAGTTCTTAACTAATAGAAATGTGTAACGGGTGCATTAGAATGTGAGATTTACACCAAATGCGAAACTTGCAGTAGATGGAACACCGCAGTAGTCGATACCCACCGAAGAAGAACCAATAGAACCAGCACCAGCTGCGGCAACCTCGGGATCGCCGTCGTAGTTGGTGAAGAGCAACAGGTTGTTAGCAACAGCGCTGAATGTGCAGCCCTTGATGAACTTGCTCTTAGCCAGCAGTGACTGTGGCAGGCTGTAGCTGAGCGAGATGGTGCGCAGGCGCAGAGCGTTAACCTTCTTCATGAAGTTGGTGCTCTCACGCAGGTAGTAGTCCTGATAGTAGTTGTTGATGATCCACTCACCAGGAGTCTTCTTGCCGTTGTAGTCATAGAGCTCACCGGCCTTGAAGGTATAGTTCTCAACATCGCTGTAGACGGGAACCTTAGTGGTTGTGCCGTCGGGATTGGTGACTTCGTTCTCACCAATCTTGTGCACACCGCTGATGGTGAGCTGGTCGCGGCCCTCGGTGAGCTTGGCAGTACCATTAGCCACCATTGAGTATTGAGTGCCGTTGTAGACGTGGCCGCCAAAGCGGAACTCCCACAGCATGTTGAACGAGAATCCCTTCCAAGTCAAGGTGTTGTTCCAACCACCAGCCACGCGAGGCTCGCGGTTACCAATCTCGAGCTTGTCGTCCTTGCCACCGGTAGGCATGTTGTTACCGTCGAGGATGAGGTTGCCATTGGGGTCACGGTCGAGCTCGCTACCGCTGATGGCCATGAAGTTACCATCGTTGAACGAAGCAGCGCGTGCGCTACCCACTTGAACGTCGGTAACATACAGGATGTTCATGCCGTCGAGCAGGTTCTTAACAGTACCGCGGTTGCCATAGAGGTTCAAGCTGGTCTCCCAAGTGAAGTCGCGAGTTTGAACGGGGATACCACCAATGGTGAGCTCCATACCCTTGTTGTAAACGTCACCGGCGTTAACCTTGCGCAGGATGTAGCCAATGTAGTTCGAGAGGCGTGGCTCCATGATTTGGTTGTAAGAGTTGTTGGTGTAGAACGCGTAGTCGAAGTGCAGACGGTTGTTGAAGAAGCGCATCTCAAGACCAATCTCGGTCGACTCGGTGATCTCGGGTTTGAGGAATGGGTTACCGGTTGTCCAGGTGTTACCCACACCGGTCATGCCATTGAGGTAGGTACCAACGGGCCACAGATAGGTGTTGGTAACGTAGGGGCTGGTGTCCTTACCCACGCGTGCCCAGCTTGCGCGCACCTTACCGAAGGTGAGCCAGTCGGGGCGCGAGTCGCCCATGAGCTCGGTGAAGACGATAGCACCGCTCACCGATGGATAGAAGTAGCTGCGGTTCTCCTTGGGCAGAGTTGACGACCAGTCGTTACGTCCAGTCACTGTCAAGAAGATGGCGTTGCGCCAGTCAACACGGAATTCGCCAAAGACGCCCACCAGGCGCTTGCGGCTCTTGTAGTTGCTGAAGTCGCGGTCCTCTTTCAGAGCGTTGTCGAACGAGAAGAAGTCGGGCACCTGGAAGTTCCAGGCCATGCGCGAGTTGCGAGTGTTCTTGGTGTACTCAGTAGCGGTACCGAGCATGAGGTTGAAGTTGAAGTCGCCAAACTGCTTGTTGAAGTTGGTCATCAAGTTGGTAGAGAGGTACTGATAGCGCAGTGAGTTCTCACTGTACATACCATTCTTCCAGAGCTCCTTGTGAGTACCACCAGCAGCGAGCTTGTTGGCATTCTCGGTAGTGTAAGAGTCGATACCCATGCGGTAGCTGATCCACCACCAGTCGAAGAGGTCGGCCTTCACGTTGAAGTTACCGGTAAAGCGCTCGGTGTTGTCGGTGAGGCGGTCCTTGTTGAGAATCCAGTAAGGATTGTTGCGCTCTTCCCATGGCATGAGGTCGGGACGCAGACTTGCACGGCTGCCGTCCTCGTTGAGGTAGACGCGCATGTCGTCGAATGGGTTCCAGTTGTAAACCGAGTACATAGTACCGCCACCAGCGTCGCCATAGAGCTGAGCACTGGTAAGGGTCTTCACGGTGCGAGCCTGGCTGTAGGCCACGTTGGCACCAAAGGTGAAGATCTTATACTTTTGCTCGCCATTGAAGCGGAAGGTAGCCTTCTTGTAGCCAGTGGTTGGGATGATACCATCCTGATCGTAGAACGAGCCACTCAGGAAGAAGCTACCGGTCTTGTTACCACCGCTGATGCTCAGGTTGGTGTCCCAAGCACCACCATGCTTGAAGAAGTTGCCAATGTTGTCGTAGGTTGGGTCGGTCGAGGGAGCGCCCCACGAGCTGTAGGAGCGGTTGTCGTAACTGAAGTCCCTGAACGAGCCATCGGCATTGTAGTGCTGCTCGATGTAACCGCGTTTGTAGCGATTCTGAGTCTCAGGCAGATACTTGGCCCAAGTGGTGATGTACTTGGCATTGAGGTTGATTTCAACCTTGCCTTCTTGACCTTTCTTGGTGGTGATGATAACAACACCATTGGCAGCACGTGAGCCATAGAGTGCCGAAGCGGCAGGACCCTTCAAGACGCTCATGCTCTCGATATCCTCGGGGTTGATATCCATCACACGGTTAGCATTGGTGGTAGCGGTTGAGAGCATACCGTCGAATGCCGAGTTACCGATTACCGAAGCCGAGTTGTCGTAGATCACACCATCGACAACGAACAGAGGCTGGTTGTCGCGCTCGAGCGAGGTACCACCACGCAGGATGATTTGGGCACCCGAGCCAGCGGCACCGCTCGACTGAGTGACGCTCACACCGGCAATCTTACCAGCGAGTGAGTTGATGGCGTTAGTGTTCTTGTTGCGCATGAGCTCCTCGGCCTTAAGGTCTTCAACAGCATAACCCAGCGACTTGCGGTCCTTCTTGATACCGAGGGCGGTTACTACCACCTCGTCGAGGGTGTTGTTGGCATCGGCCAAGCTCACGTCCATTGTTGATCCGGTAACCTTCACTTCCTGTGGCTGAGAGCCAATGTAGTTGATTACCAGAGTGCTTCCAGGAGCTGCCTGGATAGAATACTTACCGTCGATGTCGGTGGCAGTGACACGGTTAGTGCCTTTCACTTGCACAGTGGCACCGATAACGGGCTCGCCACTGCCGTCACGCACGACGCCAGTGACCTTGCTTGTCTGCGCCATCGCAGTGAATCCCAGGCCATGGCTCGAAGTCATGCCCGCTGGAACTCCGCATGCTAAAGCTAACGCAGCCAGCAATACAATTTGCTTTTTCATACGCACTTGTTTTGTTAATGTTAGTGTTAAATGTGAATATAATTGTAATATGTTACTTTGTATTTATTTGGCAATAGACTGTGTCATTAATTTTGCTCATACTTTTGCAAAGTGAGTACAAAATTGAAGAGAATTTTTGTTTTGTGCAAGTATTTTTAGCAGAAAATGTATCGTTTAGTTAAAAAATATATCTTAAATCACGTTTTTTGATAAGAAATGAGCGCAAATTTGTATATAAATATAGTGTTGTCGAATTTATATTATTAAAATATTGGACAAACCATTAATTTTTATTTACATTTATTTAGAAGTAAAATTTGACAAAACGATAAGCTATTGATTGTGGTCATATCAAAAAGGGAATAATAAGTTTTGTTAAATTTTTTTTTAAAAAATCTTGCATAAATCGAAAAAAATACTCAATTTTGCAAATTAAGTTTGCTTTATAGTATTGAAATGATAAATGTTGATACTAATTTTTATACTTTGATTACCACTATATATATCTTAATACACTATTAATAAATTAATTATCAAAAAACATGTGCGTATGAAAAAGCAAATTGCATTGTTGGGCGCATTGTTCTTGGCCGTGGGTAGCGTTAACGTGACCCATGCCGAGCAGGCGCCTCAATCGGCTACGACACAAACGGCTAATGTGTCGGGAACCGTGGTCGATGAGAATGGTGAGCCCGTCATTGGCGCGACGATTACCGAAGTGGGTACTACTCGCGTCACTGCAACCGACATCAACGGACGCTTCAGCTTCCGTACAACGGGAAAGGGCAAAATTCAAATCGAGTACATCGGTTACAAGACAGTGATTGTTAATCCTGGTAGTAGTCTCAACATTCGTCTCGAAGAGGACCGTGCGACCCTCGACGAGGTTGTGGTTGTGGGCTATGGTACTCAAAAGAAGGCCAACCTCACCGGTGCGGTGAGCAACGTTGACGTGAGCAAGGCCCTTGAGTCGAAGAGCGAGACCGACGTGAGCAAGGCCCTGCAGGGTACCGTTCCTGGTCTTACCATCCTTAACAACGATGGCCGCATCGACAGTGAGGCATCGCTCGTGATTCGTGGTATCGGTACGCTCTCTAACAGTGGAACTTCAACACCTCTCTATGTTGTGGATGGTGTTCCCACCGACAACCTGAGCTACCTTAACACTAACGATATCGAGACCATCTCGGTGCTCAAGGATGCTGCATCGACCTCGATCTACGGTACTCGTGCAGCATTTGGCGTTGTGCTCATCACCACCAAGACTGGTCATGTGAAGGACAACGTAAAGGTCAGCTACAAGAACAACTTCTCGTGGAGCCAGGCAACCACCCTGCCCGACTATCCTAACGTGCCCACTCAGGTGCAAGGCCTTATCGATGTGAACAAGCGCATGGGTCTTGAGGCTGAGCTCTTCGGTATGTACATGGACAGCCCTGAGTTCCAGGCTGGTATCCACAACTGGATAGAGAAGCATGGCGACACTAAGGCCGGTTACCGCGAGATGATTTACGGCGACGACTACGACGAGTATGGCTACTATGCCAACTGGGACGTGCCCGGCATCATGTTCAGCAAGCACGCTCCCGCCCAGAGCCACAACATTTCGGTTACTGGCAACTCGGGCCGTGCCAACTACTATGTGTCGTTCGGCTACGACCAGCGTCAGGGCCTTCACACATTCAACCCCGACAAGGTTAAGCGCTACAACGCTGCTGCCAACATCTCGGTTCAGGCCACCGACTGGTTGACCATCGGTACCCGCATCGCTTACACCGACCGCACCTATGAAGGCGTGTCGAACCGTCAGAACTATGGCAACGCCGGTTATCAGTACCTGTGGCGCTGGGGTTCGTTCTTTGGCCCTTATGGCTACTTCGTGAACCCCAACGACGGCCAGGCCTACGATGCCCGCACCATGATTGGTTATCGCAAGCAAGGTGGTGACCGTGACCGTCACATGAACAACCTGCGCATGACAGGCTTTGTGAAGATTGACCTCACACATGGCCTCACCTTCAATGGCGACTACACCTTCATCCGCAAGAACACCAAGTATAAAGACGTGGGTCTGCCCGTTAACCTCTACAACACTTGGGGCTTGGCTCCTAAGGGCCCAACCAGCACCCTCGTTACCTCTACTTGGCTCGAGACCGACCACAGCGTTTACCAGAACCAGGTGTTCAACGGCTACTTCAACTACAACCAGACCTTCAACGATGCTCACCACCTGAACGTGATGGTTGGTGCCAACCTTGACAAGGCCGACTACGAGTACCTCTACTACGAGCGTCACGACCTGCAGGATGTGAACATGCCTGAGCTCGCGCTCACCAACGAGGACTACACCTACACTCACCAGCACACCCACCAGGGTTCGGCAGGCTTCTTTGGTCGCATCAACTATGACTACAAGGGCATCTACCTGCTGGAGGTAAACGGCCGCTACGACGGTTCGAGCAAGTTCCCAAGCAAGGATCAGTGGGCATTCTTCCCATCGTTCTCGGTAGGTTATCGCATCAGCGAGGAAGCCTTCTGGGAGCCAATCAAGGAAGTAGTGAACAATGCTAAGCTCCGTGCATCTTATGGTGTGATTGGTAACCAAGAGATTGGCCAGAACATGTTCCTTGAGACCATGTCGAAGGTTAGCAATGGCGTTTACTGGATGGGTACCGGCTCATCGCGTTACGACTACTTTGGCGCTCCTAAGCTGGTTTCTTCGTCACTTACTTGGGAGAAGATCAAGACCACTAACGTGGGTATCGACTTGAGCTTCCTGCGTGGTGAGATTAACTTCAGCTTCGACTGGTATCAGCGCGACACTAAGGACATGCTTGCTCCTGGTAAGACCTTGCCAGCAGTGCTGGGTACTACAGCAGCATGGGAGAATGCCGGTTCGCTGCGCACTCGCGGTTGGGAGGTTACCATCGACTGGCGTCACCGCTTTGGCGATGCCAACGTGTATGCTACCTTTAACCTGAGTGACTATAAGACCACAGTTACTGAGTGGGACAGCAACAACCTGCTCAACACTAACTACACTGGCAAGGAATATGGCGCAATTTGGGGCTTTGAGACTGACCGCTATTTCGACTTCAACGACTTCAATGGCCAGAATGCCGACGGCTCATGGAACTATAAGGACGGCGTTGCCGACCAGACTAAGCTGCAGAGTGGTGGCTTCGTGTTTGGCCCTGGCGACATCAAGTTTGTTGACCAGAACGGCGACGGCGTGATTGACTGGGGAGCTGGTACCGACAAGGACCACGGCGACCTTATCAAGATTGGCAACACCACTCCACGCTTCCAGTACTCACTGCGCTTGGGCGGCGACTGGAAGGGCTTCGACCTCGACCTCTACCTGCAGGGCGTGGGCAAGCGCAAGGTGTGGACTCAGAGTGCATTCGTAATGCCCATGATGCGTGGTGCCGATGCCCTCTATGCTAACCAGACCGACTACATCACCGAGGCCGAGTTTGCTGCCGGCACTATCCGTCAGGAAGCCGACTTCCCCCGCATGTGGGGTGGCGGTGCTGGCCAGGGTAATGCATCGAGCGACATCCTCAATGGTGGTAGATACAACTTCTATCCCCAGACCAAGTACCTTGTCAACATGGCTTATCTGCGCATGAAGAACATCACCCTGGGTTACACTATTCCTCAGAACCTCACTCGCAAGATTCGCATCGACCGCATCCGCGTCTATGCCGCTATCAACAATGCCTTCGATATCATCAACCACAACAAGGGCACAGGTATCGATCCTGAGATGAACAACGGTGAGGGAGCCTACGGCAATGGTGTTTGGGGACGTATCGACCCAATCATGCGTTCTTACTCATTTGGTATCCAAATTGATCTTTAATTCGGTGTCCACATTATTTAATTAATAAGGACTGAAGATATTATACACTATAAAAAGACAGATAATATGAAAAAGATATTTTTATTTTTCGCTGCAGGACTACTGCTCACTTCGTGCTCCGATCTGCTCGATACCGAACCATACGATCAATTCACGAAGCAAAACTACTTCACGAGCGAAACTAACGTGCAACTGTTTGCCAACTACTTCTATAACACCTTCACAGGTTATGGATCGGGCAGTGGCGACTACTACTTCAACAATCTGAACGATGACCAGGGCACTACTGGTATCGCACGCTGGACCTACACCAGCGTGCCAGCATCGGCAGCATCATGGAACACTCCTTACACCGAGATTCGTCGTGCCAACACCCTCATCTCCGCTGTGCCAGGCATCAGCTCAATGAACGATGCCAGCAAGAACAACTGGCTGGGTGTGGGCCGCCTGTATCGTGCTTGGCAGCATTACAAGGTGGTACGCAACTTTGGAGACTGCTACTGGGTTGACAAGGAACTTGACTCTAACGACGAGGACATCCTCTACGGCCCCCGCCAGCCACGCAACGACGTGATGGACAAGGTGCTCGAGGACCTGAACTTTGCCTGCAGCAACATCACCATGAACGATGGCTCGCGTGTGGCCTTCAACAAGTGGGTGGCTCTGGCCATGAAGGCCGAGATTTGCCTCTATGAGGGTACTTACAGCAAGTATGTTGCCAACAACCTCAGCCGCGCTACAACTTATCTGACCGAGGCTAAGAACGCCTGCCAGGAGATCATGAACTCGGGCAAATTCAAGCTCAATTCAAGCTACAAGGGGAATTTCGACGACGATGACCTCTCGGGCAACGAGGAGATGATTCTCTACAAGCACTATGTTCAAGGTACTATGGCTCACGGTACTATCGACTATACATGCGGTTCTACCCAGGTTAACGGTATCAACAAGGATGCCTTCGACAGCTACCTCTTCCGCGATGGCAAGCCACTGGCCACTACCTCGATGGACAAGAGCGACAAGGGCAAGATTAGCATGATTATCGACAACTCGGGTCTCTACACCACACCACAACCTTACATCAACATGGTTGACGTGTTTGCAAAGCGTGACCCCCGCCTCACCGCTCAAGTCGACACCATCCTGCAATTCTTGGGCTGCGGCTATGCCCGCTTCCCAGGCCAGGCCAGCATCTCGGCTCAGTCCACTTCGTCTACTGGCTATGGCGTGATGCTCTTTGACAACGTGAAGTATGCCGGTGCCAACAACGCTCAGCGTCAGTCGACCAATGGCAACTACACCGACGCTCCTATCTTCTGGTACGCTGAGATTCTTCTCAACTATGCCGAGGCTTGCGCCGAGCTTGGCAGCTGCACTCAGAGCGACCTTGACAAGTCGATCAACCTGCTGCGCGACCGCGTTAACATGCCTCACCTGGCCACTGGCGTTGCTGCCGACCCAGCCAACAACATGGGCGTGAGTCCCCTCATCTGGGAGATTCGCCGTGAGCGCCGCGTTGAGTTGATGTTCTGCATGAACGACCGTTACTACTCGCTCCAGCGCTGGAACCAGCTCGATAAGCTCGACACTCAGAAGTATCCTAACCTGAGCCGTGGCGCAAATGTTCAGGGCTTTGACGCTCAGGGCATCGACATCTCAAGGGTTACTGTCGATCCCGATGGTTACATCAACTGCACTAACAATGGTGCTCCGCGCATTTGGGATCCTAAGTACAACTTGTTCCCAATTCCAAGCGGACAGATCAACCTTAACAAGGCCATGAGCCAGAACCCAGGCTGGTAATGGAATAGGCGTGCGATAGACACATTATGAGTGTCTGTCAAGCGTGAATAATTGATAGCGGCTGCATCGTCAACGCACGGTGCAGCCGCTTATTTTCCGCTTATTTTATAGTTGAAATTATCCATTATGTTCGCCTGAGCCCATCTTGGCCACGGCATGCTATGGCCCTACATCGGCACGCTTAACGAGTGTCGATGAGGGGTGCTTGAGAGGTCAGTATTTTGCTGGATTGCGCTACATTAAGAACTAATAGAGCGACAGATTAAAATCCTTAATCATCTGAGCAAACTGGGGATTGCGGTCGCGCATTTCCTCGATAATCTCGCGGTCGGTCTTTGCCATGGCACTCACACCGCGCTCCGAGAGCTTCACATCAAGGGCCACCATGTCGTTGTTTAACGCATTGCGCATGAACTGCATGAGCTTGTTCATGTTGCTGTTGATGGCCTCGACTTGGGCATTGTTGTCGACCTCGATCTGATAGGTGGTGTCGTTGAGCTTGGTGGGGTGGCTGTTGCGCATGGCGCTGAGCAAGATTATCTCGCCCGGATTCTGCTCAATATACTTGTTCCAGGCAGCTACAAACTCCTGGGGTGTGAAAGTCTGGTTGCGCACGCTGCTCGTGGCGGGGTGCGCTTGCTCGCTGCTGGCACCGGTTGCCGCAGGCTTATTGATGAGGATGCGGGGCATGGTGGTGCGATTGCCGGCATGAGGGGGCTGTGCAGGCTGTGGAGCAGGCGCAGGCCGTGGAGCCGGTGCTGCTTGTGGTCGGGGCGCAGGCCGTGGAGCCGGTGCTGCTTGTGGCTGGGGTGCAGGCCTTGGGGCTGGTGCGGCTTGCGGCTGAGGCGCAGGGCGTGGAGCCGGTGCTGCTTGTGGCTGAGGCGCAGGCTGCTGTGGCTGCGATGGTGTGGCAAGTTTCTGAACCTGTGACTGAGGCGCCTGCTGCACTGGAGTGCCCCCCATGAGCTGGCACAGCTTGATGAGCGTGAGCTCAACTACAAACTGCTTGTTGCTCGTTTCTCTGTATTGCAGGTCACAGGTGTTGCACAGGTCCATAGCCAAGTAGAAGAAGCGTGGGTTGAAGCGTGCCGCCTGCTGCACGTGGTGCTGGGCAATGTCGGTGTTCATCTCGAGCAAGCCCACCGTCTGCGGTGTGCTGGCCACCATGAGATCGCGCAGGTGCTGCGCCAGTCCGTTCACAAAGTAGAGCGAGTCAAAGCCCTTGTCCCTGATTTCCTTGTAGATGAGCAATGCTTGTGGCACATCTCCGTTCAGGAACGACTCGTCGAGGCGGAAGTAGTAGTCATAGTCGAGCACATTAAGGTTGTCGATGGCGCTCTGGTAGGTGATGTTGCCCTCGCTCGAAGCAAGCACTTGGTCATAGATCGACAGCGCGTCGCGCATGGCTCCGTCGGCCTTTTGGGCTATCACGTTGAGAGCGGCCGGCTCGGCAGTCACGCCCTTGTCCTGGCTGATGCGCTGCAGCTGCTCCACGATGTCGGGCACGGTGATGCGCGAGAAGTCATAAATCTGGCATCGCGACAGGATGGTGGGAATGATCTTCTGCTTCTCGGTGGTGGCGAGAATGAATATGGCATACTCTGGCGGTTCCTCAAGAGTCTTGAGGAAGGCGTTGAACGCCGCCTGCGAGAGCATGTGCACCTCGTCGATGATGAACACCCGGTAGCGGCCCACTTGTGGTGGCACACGCACCTGGTCGGTGAGGTTGCGGATGTCGTCGACCGAGTTGTTGCTCGCAGCATCAAGCTCGAGTATGTTGTAGGAGCGCTGCTCGTTAAACGCCTGGCACGACTCGCACTCATTGCACGGCTCACCATCGGCACTCAAATGCTCGCAGTTGATAGCCTTGGCAAAGATGCGCGCACATGTGGTCTTGCCCACGCCGCGAGGGCCGCAAAAGAGGTAGGCATGCGCCAGTTGCTCGTTCTTGATGGCTGTCTTGAGGGTGTGGGTTAGCGCCTTCTGTCCCACCACAGTGGCAAAACTCGACGGCCTGTACTTGCGCGCCGATACTATATAATTCTCGCTCATGATCAAGTGTGATTATTTTTCTTTTAGTCTACAAAGATAATATTTTTACTCCAAAATTTCATCCCTTCTACATTTTTTTTGAAAAAACTTGATTCTTGCTGTCACATTTTGGGCTACCTTTACGTCTTGATTGGTGAAACGACTTTTTAATCACTCAATTTTTACAACACACAAAAAAACAGTTTTACAATCATGAAAAAGTTTTTAGCAATCGCAATCCTCGCCCTCACTCTGGGCACTGCACAGGCCATGACGGTCGACGATGTGTTTAACGCTTTCCCCGATGGCGACAATGTCGAGAAAGTGGTTATTGACAAGGATATGCTCAAAATGGCGGGCGACAAGATGCCCAGCGAGCTCAAGGACATCGAAACCATGCAGGTTATCAACATCAAGCAGCCCACCACCCAGCAGCTCAACACAGCCAAGCAACTGCAAAACGCTATCATCGACGACATGGAGCTAATTCTTGATGCCAGCGAGCATAGCCAGAATGTGGCAATATTCACCAGCCAAGAGGGTGAGTCGATAAGCAAGCTGCTCGTCATCGTGGCCGACGAGCGCGACAGCAACCCCGAGGTGGCCGTAGTGCTCGTGAAGGGGAAATTGAAGGCCGACGCTATAGAGAAAATTATGTCACTCTCACAAAAAAACTGAATCACATCTAAAAGCAAGGCTATCAATGAACGCAACCGAGTTTAAACAGCAACTGCTGCCGCTCAACGCCAGTCTCTACCGCATGGCTTTCAAGCTCATGGGCAACGAGGACGACGCCAAGGACGTGGTGCAGGATGCCTACCTCAAGCTCTGGAAAACGCGTGACAAGATAGCCAACGTTGACAACCCACAGGCCTACTGCCTCACTGTAGTCAAGCACATGTGCCTCGACCGTCACCGGGCTGCATCGCTCAAGTTCATCGACAAGCCCCCCGAGGAAATGCCCATCGCTGGCAGCGACAGCGCATCACAGCACATCGAGCGGCAGCAGACTCATCAACTGCTCAACCAGTGCATAGCACGGCTGCCGGCACAGCAGCAGCAAGTGGTGCGGATGCGCGACCTGGCCGGATGCTCGATGCAGGAGATAGAGAGCGCTATGGGCATCACCAGCACCAATGCCCGAGCACTTCTGAGCCGAGCCCGCAAGTCACTAAGAAACCAATTTCAATCAGTCTTAAAGTCATGAACGAGAAAGAATTAAACACATTGCTTGAAATGTACTACCGCGGCGAGACCACTCTCGACGAGGAGCAACAGCTGCGCAACGCCCTTGGCGACGACAGTGTCGATGCCTTGCTCATGAAGGAACTGCACGAAGTGGACAAAGACATTGAGGTGCCAGGCGACTTGGAGCAATCGCTCAGCGACTTAATCGACCAGTGGGAGGCCAATGAGCAGCAAGAGGCTAAGATTGCTCCGTCGATGTGGCGACGCTCATCGTGGTGGGCAGCCGCCGCCAGTGTGGCGATTATTGCCACCGTGGGAATATGGTTCATGCGCAATCAGCGGCATAGCCAAATCGGCCCGCAACAACCGGTAATAGCTCGCATCAAGAAGCCCAGTCCACCCCCTGTGGCCATCACTGCCTCGCCACAAGCCGTAACTCAACCCGAACAGCAGCATGTGGCTCAGCCTCGCTTGCAAGCAGACCTCAAGTCCAAGACTCAACTTGAACCCATGCCCTCTCGTCGCTTTAGCCATGAGCCAAAACACATGGCCCAGGCACAAGCTAAGCTTAAGGCCGACCTTGAGCCAAGTGTTAGCGAGGAAGAAATAGCTCTGGCGGCACTCGAGAAATTCTCGACCACGCTTAACAAAGGCATGGACCAGCTCAATGGTGTCGACAAGAAAATCGAAAATATCAACAACACTATTAAACAATATCTATAACAGTAATCATGAAAAAGATAATTTCTACACTAATGCTTATGCTCTTGGTGGGCCTGGTTGCAAGCGCACAGCAGCCACTCGTGAAGCAATTCAAGGGTAAGGATGGATTCACATGTGTCACCATAGGCAAGGCCGCCATGAAGATGATGAGTTCTAAAGGCAAGCTGGGACGCGAAGGCTTCAGTGGCAAGGTCAATATCGGCAATTTTGCCGACAAGATCGACCGCCTCGAAATCATCTCGGCAAGCACATCCGAGGCTTCCAATAAACTTTCCAAGGCATGCAACGACTGGATTGAAAAAGACGGTTTCGAGAGCATCATCGATGTTGACGAAAAAGGACAGCAGGCTTCAATCTACGCCAAGACTGGCGACCCACAAAACGTGTTCCTGCTCCTGGCTCAAGACAAGGAAACCTCTGTCATCATCATCTACGGCACCATGACCCTCGAGGACCTGCAAGGCACCATAGGCCCCATCGACAGCAACAACTCACCCTTTTAAAACAAATCATTCTTTCAAGACCACTTTGCGTGGAGAGTGGGGTGAAATTCTGGTTTAGCGCGCCTTACTGGACTTTTAGACAAAGCCCCAGCCATTGAAGCGTAACATCAATTGTCGTTAATTGTGGGCACAAAAAAACATCCCTCATGAGATTGCGCTCGTGAGGGATTTAATGTGTGCGGTGCGTACAGGACTCGAACCAGCGACCTCCTGCGTGACAGGCAGGCATTCTAACCAACTGAACTAACGCACCATGTTTTATGAGATGCTCCAGTCGCGGTGGCGACTTTTGCGGTGCAAAGGTATATCAAAAAATTGAATTACCCAAAAAAACGGCATTTTTTTCTTCAAAAACAAGTTTTTGGAGTTTTTTTGGGGGGGAGAACCCAAAGCCCACTTGGTGCAATATGCACTGCGCCCTGGGCATTGGACTACGCCCCACCTTCTTGATTGCGAAGGCGGGGCGATAAAATACTTGTTCAGGGTGTTAACCGCGAATTGTGAGTTAGTAGCTCTCGGTCTGGTCGGGGAAGGCGCAGTTTTTGACGTCTTCAACGTAGTGGTTCACCGAGTCGATGATTTGCTCGCCCAGATTGTTGTAGTGCCGCAGGAATCGGGGCTTGAAGCCCATGTTCATGCCCAGCATGTCCTGAACCACGAGCACCTGGCCGTCGCAGTGCACACCGGCACCGATGCCAATGGTGGGGATGTTCAGGCTCTCGGTCACGCGCTTGGCAAGGGCTGCGGGAATTTTCTCGAGCACCACGGCATAGCAGCCTATTTCCTCAAGCATGTGGGCGTCGTCGATGAGCTTTTGCGCCTCGGCCTCTTCCTGTGCGCGCAAGGCATAGGTGCCGAACTGATAGATTGATTGCGGAGTGAGCCCCAGGTGGCCGCAGATGGGAATGCCTGCGCGTATGATAAGCTCCAGTGCCTGTCGAATCTCGCTTCCGCCTTCGCACTTTATCGAGTCGATGCCTGTGCTTTGAATCAGGCGTATGGCATTTTCCTGTGCCCTGTAGGGGTCGCCCTGATATGTGCCAAAAGGCATGTCGATGCACGTGAGGGCGCGCTTGCAGGCTCGTGCCACAGTGCGTCCGTAGACTATCATGTCGTCGAGCGTGATGGGCACTGTGGTGTCGTTGCCCTGCATGACGTTGCTTGCGCTGTCGCCCACGTGAATCATGTCGATGCCTCCCTGCTCCACCAGCGATGCTATTGTGTAGTCGTAGGAGGTTAAAACTGCTATTTTCTCGCCCGAGCGCTTCATGTCGCGAATGCGCTTGGTTGTGATTTTCTTGTTGTCGCTTACTAAATAACTCATTTTGTTGTGATCTTAAAAAGCGCAGCAAAGTTAATGCTTTATTTTAATAATGCAAAAAACACCACATTTTTTCATTAGTTTGATAAAAAAACGATAGTGTGCGTGAGCCCTGTTGACTCTCGCACACTATCACAAGTGATACTAATGTGACGGGGCAGTTGTTTGGTGACTGCTTGATGTGTTGCGGCTAAACAGCCGTTATAGCTTTACTTGACAATCTTCACGGCCTGGGTGGAGCCGTCGCTGTAGGTCTTGACCATGATGTTGATGCCGTTGAATGGAGCATCGCTCTCGATGCCAGCCGCGAAGTCTACAACGAGGACATAGAGGACAATACCTACTGGATGGCTATGATGCGCATCTGGACCAAGCATGGCATCAACCTCGACAGCAACTACCTGGAGCTGCTCGACAGCATTACAGTGGCCGATGTGCAAGACTTCGTGGCACGCTACATCAACACTGGCAACCGCCTCATACTACTGATGGAAGCAGAGTGACACAGCTGTCACACATCTCAATGCGCGACGACCTCGATTGTGGCCGCCGCGCATTTCTTTAGTGGAGAGATAGCGACTATAGACGAAAAAAAGTGCCTCGGGGCTGCGCTTCAGCTCCCGAGGCACACATGTAATTAAGTTTGGGTTTATTATAGTCGTTTCTTCTTTTAACGGGGTGTCATCACCAGCCGCTGCCACCAGAATAGTTCGAAAGCGATACTGACGAACCACCGCTGGCATTGCTATAGCCGTTACCACTCCAGAACGAGGTGCCGCTACCGGTTACACCACTATAGAGTTTGCACGATGGCGAGGTTACCACCATGGTATTGCCACCGCTGCCTCCACCAGGTCCATAACCGCCACCACTACTACCCAGAGTAGGTGTGCGGAATGCGGCAACTACGGTATTGCCGTTATATAATGCATACCAGGTCTGTGAGCTAGCCGTTGCTGAGTAGCATGTTTGGCTGATTGATGCACCACTCTCAATGGCGCCCATGCTACGACCTATAGCGGCAATATTGGCACCACTTTGAATATACACCTTGTATCCACCCTCGCTATTGGCATCAAGGCCCTCTTCACTGCCACAGCAGAACACCATGCCACCGCTCAAGTACATGTTGCCGTTGCTATCTATGGCATCGTTGTTGGTAGCCACTGCATAGACGTAGCCACCCTTGATATACATGTGCGATGCACAGTTCAGAGCATCGTCATAGGTGTTGCTCTCAACGTAACCGCCGTTGATAGTGATGGTTTGCTTGCTCTCAATGCCCTCACTGCCTTCACCGCCTGTGGCGCTCACTTTAACAGAACCGCCGTTGATGGTGATAGTGCCCAGCACCTTGATAGCCTTGGATGAGCCGCTGACGCTGCTGCCGCCACCGGGACCCCAACCGCCACCCGACGATGCAGCAGCAGTGCCAGTAGTAGAAACTGTGAGTGTTGGACCAGTGCCGTCGCTTGCGCCCTGCACATAGCTCCCGTTTACTTTAATGCCCTTGCCACCATTGCCGGTCATGCTGATGTTGATGGTGCCACCCAGCAGGTTGATATTGCCATCGGTCTTAAAGCCCTTGGCTGTGTAGTAGTCACCTGATGTGCCGGCAGCCTGTGGGGTGCCAGTGTTGGTAATGGTGATAGAGCCGCCGTTGGTGGTGAGGTTGGTAGTAGAAATGCCCTTTCCAGCCACGCCGCTCGAGTTTATCTTGAGCACGCCGTCGTTCATCACAAAGTCAACGGCCTTGATGCCGCTGCTGTAGCTGGCGTCGCTGTTGATCACCTTCATGGCGCCACTGGGGGTGAGGGTGATGTCGCCGCCGTTGATGGTGACGGTGGCCTTGCTCTTAATGCTCTTGCTCATCTCACCACTGTTGGCAACTGTAATTGTGCCAGCTCCAATAGTGATATTGCCGTCGGCCTTGATGCCTGCAGCATTGTAGCTTGTACCAGTGTCCTCGCTGATGTCGCTCGTGCCGCCGTAGGTGGCAGTGACGTTGGTCAGGGGGTAGGTGCGGGTGGTGCCACTGGTTGAGTAGCCGGTGCCCAGCTGGTAGTAGATGTCCTCGCCAGTAGTGGGACCAGTAAAGGTTGCCGACTGGATAGTGTAGGTAGTGCCTCCACCCCAGCTGCCACCGCTGGTGTAGTTGTCGCTCTTGAAGTAGTAGGTGCCACTGGCAGCAGCGCCAAAGTCGTAGTAGTAGAAAGTGAGCGTGCTGTAGCCCGAGCTCTTCTGCACTGTGTTGCTGGTGATGTTAGCCACCATAGTGCCGTTGCTGTTGTAGAGGTAAACATTTGACCAAGCATTGCCGCCACCGTAGCCACTCGATGTGGGCTTGGCGACATAAATCCTGTAAGAATTTTGAGTCTCACCGCCACTTGAGCTGCCAGCCTCGGCAGTGCCGCCCTGTCCGTTGGCCTTGATATTAATAGTGGTTGTGGCGCTCGACTCATCGATGTCGATAGTGCCATCGGCGTTAAGACCCTTGCCACCTTGAGCGGTGTTAGTTATATCTACGTTACCACCGCGAATGCTGATGTTGCCATCGGCCTTGACGCTGGTGCCGTAGTTGATGTCGCCATCGCCGGCCACCAAGTTGCCGCTTTGAACCACCTTGAGAGTGCCGCCCGTCATGATGAAGTCGCCCTCGGTCTTAAGGCCCTTGCCACCATTGCTGGTGATGTTCATGTCGAGAGTGCCGCCCTTGAGTGAAATCTCGCCGGTGTTCTCGGCATCCTCGGTGATAGTGCCGTCGTCGTTAGTCTCAAACGACACTTGTATGCCATCGTCGGCGACGTTCTTCACGGTCACTTTGCCTCCATTTTGCAGGTAATATTGGTTGATGTTGAAGCCATCGCCCTTCGAGCCCAGGATGTTGATCTCGCCCACGGTCTTCTTTATCTCGACATATTCTTTGCCCCAGAAAGCGTGGGTAGAGTTGCCGGTGATGTTAAGGATGCCGGCTCCCTTGAACTCGGTGTGTCCCTTCACGGCGAAGCAGCCCTTCTGCGAGCCTCCGGTGCCGTCGGTGAGGTTGTTGGTAGTTCCCTCGATGAGCTCCACGGCGATGCGCTTGCCGTCGCGAATGTTGATGGCAGCGCTGTCGGGGTTGTTAAGGGTGAGGCCGTTGAGTTGCACGGTGGCCTTGAAGCTACCATCCTGATAGAACGAGCCGTTGGTTGAGTTGCCTTGCAGGGTGTAGATGATTTCGTTAGCCACGTTGGCGTCTTGCAGTGCCACCACATGAGCGCCATTGACAGTGGCAGTCATGTTCTTGGCAATGTTGCCCGCCACAATCACCTGTGCGGTGTTGCCGCTGTAGGTCACGTTCACGGTGTTGTCGGCCACAGGAGTGTTGTCGACGTAGATTTGGTCAACGTCGGCAGTGCTGAAGGTTTTGCCCAGTGCGGTGAACGATGTGCCGCCGGTGAATGGCATGCTCTCGAGCTGCGATGTGGTGAAAGCCCACTTTACGTTGCCAGTGACAACCCACATTGTCTGGTCGCCCTCGGTCACCTCGCCTGTGGTGCCTGCGCCGCCGTTGACTATAGTTTGCTCCGAAGCCCCCAGCATCACAGAATAGATTTTAGCCACGTCGGCGCTTGTCACCGAGCCGTCGCCATCGAGGTCGCTATTGGCATAGAACTCTGTGTCGCCACTGAGCAGATAGTTGTAGAGAGCAGTGATGTCGGAACTCTCGACCGAGCCATTGCGGTTCACGTCTTCAAGTATATAGCTCTCGCCTGACTCGCTGCCGGTGCCAAATATCATCGACAGCACATTAGCCAGCGGGTTAGAACCTGTGGTGTTGCCATCGTTGGTGGCCACGAGGCTACCGTTGCTAAATGTCAACACCAGCCCTGTGGTTGGGTACGACGCTTGCCCACTATTGTTAAGGTTCACGTTCAGATAGGGGTAGATGGTTGCTGTGGCAGCCAGCACGCCCATCGAGATTAAGATTGTAAGGATAGCTTTTTTCATAAGCAAATGGTGTTATTATAGTTTTGATTTTTTTGTTAAAACACGCAAATTTACTGATTGTCAACTGGTAAATCAATTTTTTTCAACCAATCACCTTATTTTTTAAATTAAATCAGCCAAGAAATATTTCGGGAGCGATAATTCTGAGAGCGGCGATGGGCTATGGAAAAAACAACCCCTGGCACTGGTGCCAGGGGAAGCATAATAGAATGTTAATCAAAGGATTGATTGTGCCGGTATCACTTTACGATAATTTATGTAGATGCCAGTAGCGCTTGGCTTGCCATTGAGCTTGTGACTTGCAAGGTTGCACCAGATGTTGCTGGTGTTGCTGTCGGTTATGATGGCTGTTTGAGTGTAGATCACGAAGTTGCCAATCACTAAAAAAGTGCCACAAAACGGCCTGAAAATTTATTGATGTTGCAAAATTATGACAAATTTGGCAAAGAATGAAATGAAATTGCATTTTTTTAGTTTTTAGTTTTATAGAAGTTTTAGACATTAGAGATTGTGCATTTATTGAATATTTTGGGTTGTTTTTCTCGAATATTTAAAATATATTTGTTATATTTGCAAAAAATAATCACAAAACTCCATAATATTATGTACAAGTCATTACTTTTATCAATAATTGCCGCGATGTCGGTTGCGGCAATGGCAGCTACCTACCCTGCAAGTTACTATACTGTAGCGCCCGAGACCGCTACACTCGTGGGCGACGTTAACGGCGATGGTGCAGTGACGAGCGTGGACGTGACGGCGCTCTACAACTACCTGCTCAGTGGCGACCTCACCTACTACAGCCGCAGCGACCTCAACGGCGACGGCTCGGTGACGAGTGTGGACGTGACGGTGGCTTATAATGCCCTGCTCAATGGTGCCGCGAGTGGTCCTGTGACAAAAATCACGATGAAGGACTATCAAAATGTGACCTCGACCACCGCTCCCGACCATAATTGGATTAATGTGGACAATGTGAACTATGGCGACGTGATCTACATCACCCTCGACGGGGCGGAGGAGAACATGTATGTGCTGGTGCGCACCGGCGGCAAGTGGGCATTGCGCGACATCTCAGGCAGCAACAAGGCGGGCTTTAAGAGCAGCGGCTCGATTAAGGCAATGTGGGTGCGCGGCGGCAAGTGGACCACCGACCAGGTGTGGGATATCACCATCCCCTACGATTACGCTCTGGGCTCGGGCACCTACTCGCTCACAGGCAACACGGTGTCGATTAACCTCAACCTCACGCTGGCCGAGAGCAAGGTGGTGCTCACCGGGACAAATGCCTCGCAGATGGCCAACATGACCTATTGCTACCGTGTGAACAAGATGTATGACATCAACGGCATGTGCAACGGACAAACCGGCGAGTACGTCTATGGCTCATTGAGCTATGGCTCGGTTGTGAAAATTGGTAATGAGTACTGCGTGTTTGGTGAGCAAACCGATGTCACTGCCGACGGCAAGACAATTTATCATGTCACCGACCCGAATGGACGCAGCTGGAGCAAGCAGGGCACGAGCAAGCTTAATGCCGGCCGCATGATAGGGCTCGCCAATCCCTATCCCTACGACGGCTCCAACAGTTGGAGTCGCGACTTTGTGATGACCTTCTGGGACTATGACGACACGCAGTCGCGCCAGCGAGTGGTCCCCGACCTTACCAAGACCATCCACATGCTTGTGGGCACCGAAATCACCTTTGCGCCTCAAGAGGGTGGAATGTCCGCTACCGGCGGTACTACCACCAGTCGCTACACGGCCAACAGCAATGTGGTGACAGCCACCGCAATCACCAACAATAATTCCACCATGATTAAGGCTGTGGGAGTGGGCGAAGCCTATGTGACGTTTACCTATAAGACCTCGCAGGGCGAGAGTTTCGACTTTTATGTGCGCGTCTACGTTCAGCCCGCTGTGTGGCTCGCCGGTAGTGTCAACGGCAAGCCGGTGCTCTATCGCAATAACACGGTTAAGTGCAGCAGTCTGAGCGTGAGTGCCAACCGCATCGACCAGGTGTTTGTGCGCAATGGCACGGCCTACATCCGCACCTCCGACAGCAACAACCCCAATGCTGCCCCCTACATCATGCGCAGCACCAATCCCGTTTACGGGGGCTCGTTCATTCAGCGACTTAACACCCCCATGGAGCACTTCTTAGTAACAAAGAATGGCGACATGTGGTACACCAACGGCAAGAACGTGTACAAGGGCAACACGCTGGTGCACACCCGCACCGGCAACGCCACCATCACCGACCTCAAGCAGGACGAGTCGAGTAGTAATGGCGCGGTGTGGATTAGCGGCTACACTTGCGCCAACCCCAACAACTCGGCAAGCACCGACATCGGTTGGCTGGCTACCAACCTGGATGGCAATGCTTTGGTCTACAATATGCCCACCGACCGCATCACCACCCCATTGGGCGGCTATCAGCCAGGCACACAAACCTACACAGGCTATCGTAGCCCCCACTTTGGCAAGATGACCATCCAGTATAACTTTGTGCTAATTGATGGTGTCGACATCGAGGAGCATGGCTATCGCGACTACTATGGACAAGTCCACGAGAGCTATTACACTGTGGACAAGACCTACACCTACGATTCCTACAACGGCTTCCTGCGCCAGAACAACGTGAAATACTACGGCGACTTCTTCTTCGAGGACCAGACCAACGAGCGCGTGTTCTTTATTGATGGAACTCTTGGTGGAACTCTGAAATATCACAACCTCAAGACCAATGAAGTGAGCGATGTCAACTCATCGATACCTCGCTTGAGGCTCATGCGTTACGTTAACGGCGTGATTTATGCTTTAACGGACACAAGCAACCGCCAGATCCTGTATGGTAACCCATCGCAGTTCTTCAACGGCACCTATAGGACTATAAACATTAGCGGCGAGCCCTACTTCTATGACATGTTTGTTGAGACAAGTATCAACTAAGCGAGAGTAAAATAGATTATAGGTGATGGAGTGCATTGAGGACATGTGCACTCCGTCACTATTTTTGCGGAGCCTTATTACTCCAGTCGCAATTCATATTCATAGCCCACAAATGGGCAGAAAAATAGATTGTGAAAGAATACTTTTTGTATAATTTTCTCTAAAAATATATTTTCTTTATCTCGACTGGTTTTTAAATCAGGTTTTTTTATATAATTTTGCAGGAAATAACCAAATGAGAACCAAACTATCTTATACTATTATTAACTTTTTAAACTTAATTCTTAGAATGAAAAAATTTCTACTTTCACTGGCAGTGATTGCTGCCAGCGCATTTGCTGCTGGAGCGCAGGAGACTGCTGCTCTGACTGTGGGCGATGGAACCGAAAACAGTCTTCTTCCCTTGAACACCCTTTACTGGGACGCCGAAAGCACCAACTCCCAAGTTATCTACAACGCATCGATGCTCGAGGACATGGTGGGTGGCACCATCACGTCGGTAAAGTTTTATGTGAAAGGTTCGTTCCAGAAGGTTGATGGCACCAAGGTTCAGCTCTCGATGGGTACAACCGATGTGAGCACCTATGCCACAAGCAATCCCGCATTCATCACCGAGGGCCTTACTGTAGTTGCCAGCAATGTTGAGTCGCCCGAGAGCCTCCTCACCGAGGTGGAGTTTGTGTTCGACACTCCTTACGTCTACAATGGCGGCAACCTGGTGTTTGAGTGCAAGGTTACCGAGACCACTGGTGGCTGGAAGGGTAATTATTTCTATGGCATGAAGCCGGGTGAGCGTGTGTCGATGAGCCGCACCACCTCTTACGACTTCCTGCCCAAGACCACATTCAACTATCAGCCCGCTCCTCTTGCCGACTATGCAGCAAGTGTCATGCCCGAGTCTCTGAACTATGGCAAGACCACTCTCAATGGCGAGAAGGTGATGAACGTGACCCTGAAGAACAAGGGTGCCAACGCCTTCACTCCCGCCATCACTCTCGAGGCTCCCTTCAGCACTACCTATGTGCCTGCCGAGCTCGCTTCGAAGCAGTCGGTAGAGATTCCTGTGAAGTTTGCTCCCACCGCCTTTGGCGAGTACACTGGCACAATGACCATCAACTGTGGCGAGGCTGGCACCTACACTGTTGCTCTGAGCGGCAATTGCCCCAACGAGTTTGAGCTCACCGTGTGCGATGGTGACAACTTGAGCCAGTTTGCGCCCATCTATGGCTACTACTGCGACACTCAGGGCACCTTCGTGCAGATGATTTATACTGCCGACATGCTTGCCGAGGCTGTTGGCGGCAAGATTACTGGTATTAAGTTCTACTGCTCAGAACCAATAGCAGTGGGCACTCCCACCATTGAGCTGGCTCTCAAGGGCACCGAGAGCGCTATGTTTGAGGCAGAGAGTTCTATCGCCGTTCCCGAGAACTTGGTTACCGACATGACCACCGTGGCCAGCACCACTCTGGCAGGCACCGAGACTGAGCTCGTGTTTAACTTCACTGAGCCCTATGAATACAACGGCGGCAATCTCGCATTGCAGACCCTCGTTGCCGAGAAGGGAACATATAAGAAGGTATTCTTCTACGGCGTGAACCAGGAAGGCCAGGATGCCGCTACCGGCTCGGCCTATGCACAATGGGCAGAAACTGGCGGCTACAACCAGATGATTCAGTTCTTGCCCAAGATGACAATCATCTACACCAAGGACGAGAGCCCTGTAATGGCCGGCGACGTTAATGGCGACGGAGCCGTGAACTCTACCGACATCACCGCCCTCTACAGCTTCTTGCTCACTGGCGACATGATCGACATTGTTAATGGCGACCAGAACAACGACGGCGAGATCACATCGGGCGATGTAACTGCCGTTTACTCAATTCTCTTGGGCAACTAATCCACAAGAATTGAAAAAGGTAAAGACAAGCCTTAACTTGACTTGTTTTTTTATAAGATTCTTTACACAACCTTGCAGTTGGCTAATCAACTGCAAGGTTGTTGTTTTCAAAACAGTGTGTGTTTTAGGTGTAAATTTGTGCTGTCGGCAGAGAGTGAATTGTGATTACCGCTTCAGGGCATTGAAGAAGTGCCACATAACGATGGCGGCCGAGCAGGCGATGTTGAGCGAATGCTTGGTGCCGTGCTGCGGAATCTCGATGCAGCAGTCGCTGGCATCGACCACCGCCTGACTCACGCCCTTGACCTCGTTGCCGAAGACGAGGGCATATTTCTTGCCTGGCTCGATTGTGAACTGCTCAAGGCTCACACTGCCGTGCACCTGCTCGATGGAGCAGATGGTGTAGCCCTGCTCTCGCAGTTGCTCCACAGCTTCGAGGGCTGAGGCGTGATAGCTCCAGACAACCGAGTCCTCGGCGCCGAGCGCCGTCTTGTGAATCTCGTGGCTGGGCGGCTTGCCCGTGATGCCGCACATCACCACCTGATTGATGACAAAGGCGTCGGCAGTGCGAAGCACGCTGCCCACATTCATCTCGCTGCGCACGTCATCAAGCACCACAGCCACGGGTATTTTCTCCACCGCCTTATATTGCTCCACATCAACACGATGCAAGTCGAGCATTGATTTCTTCAGCATGATAGGCTATTAAAAACTAGAATTTCTAGATTGTCTAGATAGACTATATTCTCTAGAAATTCTAGATAGTATAAGTTTATTACAGGCGCTTTGCTAACTCGGCGCTTTGGGCTTCGTAGCCGGGCTTGTTGAGGAGGGCGAACATGTTGCGCTTGTAGGCCTCGACGCCGGGCTGGTTGAAGGGGTTGACGCCCAGCATGTAGCCGCTCATGCCGCAGGCTTTCTCGAAGAAGTAGATGAGCTGGCCCAGGTACTTCTCGGTGAGCGCTGGCAGGGTGATGAGCATGCAGGGCACGCCACCGTCGACGTGAGCCAGGCGTGTGCCGAGCTCGGCCATCTTGTTCACCTCGTCAACACGCTTGCCTGCGATGTAGTTGAGGCCATCAAGGTCGGCATCGTCGGTGGGGATTACCACCTCGTGGCGCTGCTTCTCAACGGTGATAACCGTCTCGAAGATGGTGCGCTCGCCATCCTGAATCCACTGTCCCATCGAGTGCAGGTCGGTGGTGAAGTCGACACTGGCAGGAAAGATGCCCTTGCCGTCCTTGCCCTCGCTCTCGCCGTAGAGCTGCTTCCACCACTCGGCGAGGAAGTGCAGGTTGGGGTTGTAGTTCACCAGTATCTCTATCTTCTTGCCAGCCTGGTACAGGGCGTTGCGAGTGGCGGCATAGGTGGTCATCATGTCGGCAGGAGCCTTCTCCATCTCAACGGCACCGGCCACCAGGGCATTGATGTCGAAGCCTGCGATTGCCACTGGCAGCAGGCCCACCGGAGTGAGCACCGAGAAGCGACCACCCACGTTGTCGGCAATGACATAAGTTTTGTAGCCCTCTTGGGTGGCAAGGCTGCGCAATGCGCCACGCTTAGCATCGGTGATTGCAACGATGAGCTTAGAAGCCTCGGCTTTGCCCACTTGCTTCTCGAGCATGTTCTTCAATAGGCGGAAAGCGATGGCAGGCTCGGTGGTTGTTCCCGACTTGGATATTACCACAATGCCAAAGCGCTTGCCGTCGAGCAGACGCATCAGGTCGCTGAGGTAGTCCTCGCCGATGTTGTTGCCGGCAAACACCACCTTGGCCCCCTCGTTGTGCTTATAGGCTGCGAAGTTGTCGCTCAGTGCCTCAATCACGGCTTTAGCGCCCAGGTAACTGCCTCCAATGCCAATTACTACCACATAGTCACACTGCTCTCGCAGGTGCTTGGCCGTGGCGTTGATGTCGTTGAGCTCGGCTGCGGTTATTTCACTGGGCAGATGAAGCCATCCCAGGAAATCGTTGCCTGCGCCGTCGCCTTTTTCAAGGGTCTGGGCGGCAGCCTGTGCCTGTGGTTTCAACGCTTCAATATCTTTCTCGCTAACGGTTTCAAGAACCGACTTGTTGCAAATGCTTATCATTATTGTATTTATTTAGTTTTTTAGTTATTTTGAACAAGCTGACGCTTGCTATTTTGAACAAACTGACGCTTGTTATTTTGAACAAGCTGACGCTTGCACTACTGAACACGACCGTTGCATGTTAGTTTGTTGATTGTTCGTGCTGAGCAGTTAGAGGGGCATTGTGTAGGCGCGGCGGCGCTTGTTGAGGATGGTTTCAAAATATTGCCATTGCTTCTGCACCATCTCGTTGTGCTCGAGCTCATGACTGCTCTCGGCCCATTTGTAACCCAGCTTGAAGAAGCATGGCAACAGGTCGGTGAAGAGCAGCGAGTTCACTCCCTTGCTCTGATACTCTGGCTTTATGGCCACGAGCAGCAAGTCGACCACATCGTTCTTCTTGAAAGCCTTGAGCATGTGATACCACCCAAATGGGAACAGGCGGCCGCGGTTCTTAATCAGTGCCTTTGAGAGCGATGGAATGGCAATGCCCACGCCCACCAGCTCACGAGTGTCGTTCTTGATGATGAGCGAGAGGTCCTCGAGTGGCAAGTAGGGCAAGTACATCTTGATGTAGTGCTCAATCTGTTTTTCGCTCAACTGCGAATAGCCGAAGAGGTTTTCAAAGGCCTCGTTGATGAGTTGGAATATCGCTTGACCATAGTCGGCTACGAGCTGCTTGCGATTGGTGTACTTGATGTTATCGACGTTGAAGCGCTTCTTAACAATGTCGCTGATGCGCTGCATCTTCTCGGGTATTTTATCGGGGACCTTGATGTGGAATTCCACCCAGTCAACGTCCTTGACCATGCCCAGGCGCTCGAGCTGACGTGGGTAGTAATCGTAGTTATAGATAGTGGCATTAGTACCTATCTCGTCAAATCCCATCACCAGGCAGCCCTCTGGGTCCATGTCGGTGAAGCCCAATGGCCCTGTGAGCTCGGTCATGCCTTTAGCCTTGTTCCATTGTTTGACTGCATCGAAGAGAGCGTCGACCACCTCGTCGTCGTCGATGAAATCGACCCAGCCAAATCGGCCCTCCTTTTTGTTGTGAGACTCGTTGAAGCGGTGGTTGATGATGCCTGCTATGCGCCCCACGGGCTTGCCGTCGCGATAGGCCATGTAATAGACGCTCTCGCAAAACTCGAAGGCAGGATTTTTCTCAGGCATGAGTGTTCCTATCTCATCGCTTATAAGTGCCGGCACATAGCATGGATGGTTGTGATAAAGCACGTCGATGGGATATTTCACATACTTGCTAAGTTCGCTCTTGGTAGGTTCTATTTTTCTGATTTCTACTGCCATAGTTATGCATTATTTTTTTATTTGTGTGCAAAGTTACACTATTTAATTTATAGTTCAAGCATCTTTTATTTCTTTTTATTAGGCGCCTGAAATATTTTTATTGTTAAAAAACAGTGTAATTAAAACATTTTTATTACCTTTGCAGCGCAAAACGCAAACAAAAAGTTCGGGGTGTAGCACAGTTGGTTAGCGCGCCACGTTCGGGACGTGGAGGTCGGAAGTTCGAGTCCTCTCACCCCGACTTGTAAGGTTGAAAACGACATTGGGCCATGGCCTGGTGTCGTTTTTTGTTGACAGGTGCTATTATTTTTGAGATACAATGGTGCGTAATTGTGAAATTATCCTTAACTTTGAAGGATTTTAAAAAATATTAGACTATGAAAATGCGATTACACCTCATTGCCCCAGTTGTGCTACTTGTGTTGATGGTGATAGCAGCGGTGACCCCCTGCCAGGCTCAAGATTTTTATGCCCCGCCCATCAGCAGCGAGCAGTACAACAGGTGGAACACGAGCAAGCCATTTGTGGCTGGAATAGAATCGATTGAAAACAGTAATTTGCCGGAAGCCATAAAGGCATTTAACAAGGAATTGAAATTGCATCCTGGCAATGCCTATGCCAAGTGCAATCTTGTCATTGCCCAGTGCATGATGAGCAACAGAGGTCAGGCAAGGGATGAGAGCATTTATGACAAAGACATCCCTCTGGTGAAGACCTATGCTGCAAGGTTGCGTGAAGCAATAGCGGCGCTTCCTGTGGATGACAAGCAGTCGCGGTGCAGTGCCTATCAAGCCTTAGGCGACTTGCTTGTGGCATGGTTTCCCAGCGACTCGGCACAGGCGCTTGAGGCCTATGGTAATGCCATAGCGGTTCATCCTTGTGTGGAGAGCTACTTCTCACGAATGGGGTATGTTATGGACCTTTATGAGGACGATGACTTTATGCCCCATATCAAGGCCGACGCCATGGCCGCCTATGCCATCGCTCCCACCGATTTTGGAGTGGTGAAAGTGATGGCTATGATAGCCAATCATGATGGCGACAGCGACAGTTTCATGAAATACTATGCCGAGTATCAGGCAATAGTGAAATCGCAAGAAGAGTCTCCAAACTACGACATAGAGATGATGGCAGCTCGCCATCTTGCCGATAGTGGCAATACAGAGGCCGCCATAGACAAGTATTTGATGACAATAGTGAAATTTGAAAATGTCAAATCTCTGAGCGAACTGCTCAACTTCATTAAAAATGACGACGATGCTATAATGCTCACGCTCATGAAGACAAGGCAGATGCAGTTTGCGGCCGAAGACGATGGTGTAGTCTTGCTTGTAATAGAGGGGCTGCTGCTTAGAGATTATGTCAAGGACTATCACACTGCGCTCAGCTACTTTAAGGAGCGTGAGGCAGAGAATCCCGGGGCGAATTTATATGTGAGAAGTCTTGCTAAGTGCTATTACATGACTGGCGACATGGACAATGCCAGGCTCTATTACCAGGCATTGAGCATAATCGACGGCTCCAACGATTACCGCAACTTCCAGTATCAGAATGGTGAAGTGGCCTCGCTTCTCGACTATTACAAGACATGTAACAGTACTGCCGACTTCTACAACTATGATGCTACCTACTACAACTCCCAGGCCTCGCTGCACATGTTGAATCGCGACTGGCAGCAAGCCCTTGACATCCTTGATACAGGTATGGGCCGTGGCTGTGAGTCGTTAGAGACCGATTGTTACTACGGCCTTGCACTCAACAGGCTGAATCGTGGCGACGAAGCCCGCCCCTGGTTGGAGAAAGCTTTTGCGGCAGGCGACATTGAAAACGACGACTTCAATCCCATGGTGCAAGTGCGTGCCCTCATAGAGCTTGGCAATACCAGTCAAGCTCTTGTCGAGCTTGAAAAATTGCGCCAGCACTGGGCTCGCCTAAATGCAGAGCAAGCCCCTGGAATACCTGGCAACTCTAATATCGACACCTATGATTTAGCTGGCCTCTATGCCCTGGCTGGCGATAGCGCGCGAGCCCTTGAGCTGCTCAAGTATCATTTCGAGAACGATGAGATGCGCTACAATTTTGGTCTGATAGCGCTTGACTGGCATCTCGACGGCCTGCGGTCGCTGCCCGAGTTCCAACAGCTTGTGGCAAAATACCAAAACGAGTGGAGAAGCAACGCTAAAGCCAAGTAACTGTGAGACAAACAATAAAATTATGACGATGAAACAGATAAATAAATACAGTGTGCTGCTCATGTTCATTGCTGCCATGACAATGACGTGGACTCAGGTGGCCGCTCAGCAGCAAACAGGCGAAGATGATCATTACTTAATTGCCAGTAAAAAATATAACAAGTGGAACACGAGCAAGCAATTTGTTGCGGGGTTCAAGGCTTTTGATAGCGATGCCTATGACGACGCGTTAAAGCAATTTGAGAAAGAGGTGAAGCTCCATCCCGGCAATGGATATGCCCTGTGCAACTTGGGTATTGTCAAGAAGATAATTGCTTTTAACAAGACACGCTTGTTGTTTTATGACATTTATTCCAGTGAAATTATGTCAATCGATAGCCTCGAAACAGTATATGAAAAAATCTTGCATGAGCGCGACGTTAACTATCTTTTGGCGGTTGCTGATGTCGACAAGGGCATCTCCTTGATGCCTGCCGCCGACAAGGAGTCGCTGAGCAAGGCTTATCTGAGAAAAGGCAAGATACTGGAAGAATGTAATGACAAAGATTTGGAACTGACTTTAGAGACCTATAAGAAATCGATAGAGATATTGCCCACCATTAAGGGTTATGAGGCGTTGATTTCGTTTTATAAAGACATAATGGAAGATGAAATCACTGCCAACGATTACCGCATTGAGGCCTATAACATCTTTGGCGACAAGTGCGGCAGTGACATCTTGGTTGCTTTGGCCCAACACTACTATAATGAGGGGCAGGCCGACAAGTCGTTGGATATTGTCGACAAGTTGCTGCAATCCAATCCCGACAACTACAGTGCTCTAAATGTGCAAGCCAGTGTGTTTAAGGCACAAAAAAAATATGACGCATATCTCGACAACGTGATAAAGCTCGCCAATAGTGGCCAATTTCAAGAAACATCGTCGGAGCTCATAGAGCTGGCAAGCGAGAGCGAGGAGAACTACAACCTGGTTATAAACAAATTGAGGCAAGCTCAGCGCAATCATAGCGACGAAGATCTGATGAACTGGCATATAGTAGAAGGCTATGTCAACTTTTATCAGAGCCACGATTACCGTCAAGCTCTTGAGTGCTTCAAGACTGGAGTGAAACTGTCGGAAAACTCATTTATCTACGCTCGCATTGCTGATTGCTACTACCGGCTGGGTGAGGTTGACCAGGCGCTCCAAGTAATGGACGATGCTGTGGTGATGCGTGTAAAGGAGTATAACAAAGATGAAGAGGAAAACGATGAATCTTCCACTATCGACAAGTATGGCATTTTGAGCGACAAGATCGACATGGAGATGAGGTTAGGTCTGGTTGATAAAGTGATAAACGACTCGCGTGTGATGTTGATTCTCACCGAAGCCGATGATAAAGATAATAAATCCAGTGCATGCTTAGCCCTGGAATGGGCTTACAAGGCACAAGGTAAACTCAAAGAAGCTCTGGCCTACAACGACAAGTGGAGCGAAATAGATCCCAACAATGTGAATGTGAGATATCGCCAAGCAAGCACGCTCTGGGATCTGGACCATCGCGACGAGGCTACCTCAATACTCAGAGGCATACTTTCAAACGAAGATAACTTTGCACAAAACAACGAGTTAAAATTCAACGTCCTGTGCCGGCTTGGAGAGACCGATGAGGCTCAGAAAATTCTTGATGAGCTTGCTGCCAACACCATCTATGTCAATGACTTGACCGAGGAGCAGATTAATGAGCTTGACAGTGTGCCCGAGATAATGTCGTACTACAATCTGGCCTGTGGCTACTCGATAATGGGCGATGCCGTGAAGGCGCTGAGCTTCCTGCGCAAGCACTACGAGGAAGGCTCTGGATCGACGAACCCCGACTTTGACTATGCCATCCTGGACGATGACTTTAACAACATTCGTCAAAATCCAGAATTCATGGCGACCATCAACCGCTACAAGCAGCAGTGGCTCAATGGAAACCTCAAACCACTAAAAAAATAACCATTACCCGCACATGTCAATGAAAGACGACCATTCACCCCGCTGGAAGAAGCTGCTCATAGGCTTGTCGTTGCTGCCACTGCTGTGGTGGCCCGTGTCGCTGATGCATGCCCGCGGCGGCGCCCTTGACGAGACCGAGCGTCTGTTGATGATGATATTTCCGTTCTACGCTCTCATCACCGTGGGCCTGGCGTGGTATTGCCGTGACGAGCGCCCCGAGGTGATGTGGGTGCTGCTGGTTGTGCTGTGGCTGAGCTATGCCGCCACCTATGCGCTGGCAGCCATTTAAAGAAGTAATAACAACATAAAACTCTATTTTTGTCTTGATTAATTTCACACCTATAGCTCGCCCCAGGTTGCTCTCTCGCTTGCGAGAGCATGCGCGCTACATTGAGCATGCCGACGCTGTGCAGCAGGAGCAGCTGGTAAAGCTTGTCGAGAAGGCCGCATTGACCTGGTTTGGACGCAAGTATGACTTTTCCACTTGTCGCACCTACAAGGAATTTGCCACCCGCGTGCCGCTGTATCGCTATGAGGACATTCAACCTCAAGTCATGCGCATGGTGCGTGGCGAGAAAGACGTGCTGTGGCCTGGACGGTGCTTCAACTTCGCGCAGTCCTCCGGCACCAGCGACGGTAACCACAAGTACATACCCATCACGGCCGAGTCGTTGCGCTGGAATCACTACAAGGGAGCCAGCGACGTGGTGTCGCATTATCTCAACCTCAACCCCGAGAGCCGCTTGTTCTCAGGCAAGGCATTCATCCTGGGAGGGTCGTTTGCCAACGAGCTGAACTTGCCCTCTGATACCCGTGTGGGCGACCTCTCGGCAACGCTCATTAACAATATAAACCCCATTGCCAACTGGTTTCGTGTGCCCGACAAGCGCACCGCGCTGCTCGAGGACTGGGCCGTGAAACTGCCAGCACTGGTCGAGGCGAGCAAGGGCGAGAACATCACCAACCTGAGCGGTGTGCCATCGTGGTTCTTAACCGTGATAAAGGAAGTGCTGCAAGCTACCGGCAAGGACTGCATTCATGACGTGTGGCCCAATCTTGAGGTGTTCTTCCACGGCGGCATCGCATTTGAGCCTTACCGTGAGCAATATGAGCGCTTGTGCGACATGAGCAAGATGCACTTCCTCAACACTTACAACGCCAGCGAGGGCTTCTTTGCAACGCAGAGCGACTGGAGCACCACCGCCATGCTGTTGCTGCTTGACGTGGGTGTGTTCTATGAGTTCATCCCGCTGAGTGAGATCGACAGCGACCACCCCGACGTGCTACCCATCTGGGAGATAGAGGCAGGCAAGACCTACGAACTCATTATCACCGCCTGCAATGGCCTGTGGCGCTACCGCATTGGCGACACAGTGCACATTGAGCAGCTCAACCCCGTGAAAATCAATATTGCTGGCCGCACCAAGAGTTTCATCAACGCCTTTGGAGAGGAGCTGATGGTGCACAATGCCGACAAGGCCATCACCCGCGCCTCGCAAGAGACTGGAGCGCAGGTGCTCAACTACACTGCCGCACCCGTCTATGCTGGCGACAAGAGCAAGGGCCGCCACCAGTGGCTCATCGAGTTTGAGACGGAACCTGCCAGCATTGACGAGTTTGCCACCCTGCTCGACAAGTACCTGCAGGAAGACAACGGTGACTATCAGGCCAAGCGCTACCAGGGCATCTTCCTCGATGCTCCCCAGGTGGTGGTTGCCCGCCCTGGCCTTTTCGACCAGTGGCTTGCCTCAACAGGCAAACTCGGCGGCCAGCGCAAGATTCCCCGCCTGAGCAACAACCGCACTGTCATCGACCAAATGCTAAATTTAATGCATAATTCATAATGCACAGTACATAATTAGCTGCACTTTCTTAATCTTTTTTCAAAAAAAGAAAAAAACTGTATCTTTGCATGTTGAGTGGCAAAAGGAGTTCTTTCCCTCATGAAATTGTCAAAAAATACAATTTTTTCCACATGAAATTGTCGAAAAATACAATTATTCCCACATGAAATTGTCAGGAAGACGTTAGAAAATAGACTAATAAATGATATATAATATGTTACAGCGATATTTGCAGGAGGGGCGTGTTGAGGCTGGATGTGATGAGGCGGGGCGTGGATGCCTGGCGGGGCCGGTGACGGCAGCTGCGGTGATATTGCCACCCGACTTTAGCAATGAGTTGCTCAACGACAGCAAGCAGCTCACCGAGCACCAGCGCGACGTGCTGCGGCCCATCATCGAGCGCGAGGCGCTGGCGTGGGCGGTGGCTATGGTGTCGCCCCAGGAGATTGACCGCATCAACATTCTGCGGGCATCAATCACGGCTATGCATCGCGCCCTCGACCAGCTCACCGTCAGGCCTGAGCACATCCTCGTCGATGGCAACCGCTTCTACCCCTACGGCGACATTCCGTTCACTACTGTAGTGAAAGGCGATGGCAAGATGATGAGCATAGCTGCGGCAAGCGTGCTCGCCAAGACACATCGTGACGAGTACATGCGAAGCATAGCCCAGGAGTTCCCTCATTATAATTGGGCCAAAAACAAGGGCTATCCCACTCGCGACCACCGAGCCGCCATTGTGGCGCACGGCATCACGCCTTACCATCGCAAGAGTTTCAACCTCGTGGGACAGTTGTCGCTGTTTGACTGAATAAGCATCCATATAAGAAACAACTAAAAACAGAGAGTTATGAAACGAATGTCATTAATCATTCTTGTTGCATTGAGTGCCTTGCTCAGTAGTGCTCAATACAACACTTATAATTCAACCGCACGAACAGCAATCGTTCTCTATAAACTTGATGCTCAAGGGTTTTATCAGCGTTCAAGCAATGTCGCAGTCGATAATGTGGACAATGTTGTAAACCACTATGCCTACGACAAGAAGAACAAGAAGCTCTATGTGACCACAAAGTGTGGAAACTATGTGATAACCCTCAGTGGCGAGATGGAGAAGGCCGTCAAGAAGAATAAGAGCATTCCACAGCTCAAGCAAGAGCAGATACAAGAGCTGATTGCCCAGCACAGCAGTGAGCTCGACAGGACCTATGCGCATCTCAACGAGTATCGCGAGAACCAAATCAACGACTCGATAGCGCAAGTGCGCGAGAGGGAGAAGCGTGCTGCCCTGGAGCGCGAGAGGCAGGCTCGCGAAAAGGCCCGTCAAGACTCGATTGTCCAGGCTCAGGCAGCTGCACGTGCCGCTTATCGTGCTCAGCATGAATGGTATATGTTTCCCATAGACCAGAGCCTGAACTGCTCGCTGTGCGACAAGCATGTGAGCGGTTACTCTAACGACTCCATCTTTGTGATCTCGATGGTGGCCGACACCATCTACTCGATAGAGCGAAAGGCCGGCTTGCTCGATGATGATCTTGTGCATGACAATGGCATAATGCAAGAAAATGTGATATGGGAGATACATGCCTATCCAGTGCCCAGTGCGCTGAAAGAGAGCCAACGCTTCAAGTATCATGTTGAGGCATTCAGCGACAGCATCTCGGCTCAGAAGCCACTCACGAGTGAAACAGCTCGCGAGATGAATAGCTATTATCTGTCGCGCTATGTTGAGCAGGTGAAAAAGGCTGCGCCAAGTGGCCTCTTTGTCGATTGGGGCTGGGATGCCGACTACTCGATGGTGACCTTTGAGATGGAATTCTTGAACTTGGACAAGCGCACAATCAAGTATCTTGACGTGTACTGGAACCTGTATAACGATGTTGACGACCTCAGAGGCTCAGGGCATTTCAAAGGCACAGGCCCGGTGGAGCAGTACCAGACGGGCTCGTGGGAATGGGACAGCTCGATGTACTTTGTGGCTGGCGATGCATCGTGGATGAAGTTCACCAAGGTGATTATCACCTACATGAACGGCCAGAAGCAGGTGCTCACTGGCCAGAAGATCATCTATTGAAACAACGCGGCCCAAGATGGTGGTCAGAGCATACTCCGACCCTGCAACAATAGAGAACCGTCCTCCCCATGAAAATTCAGTAAGGGAGGACGGTATTCTTTATGTTCCCCCCTTGGTGAGAGGGGCACGGTGTGAGTGCTGGGTTAGTCTTTTGGTTCGCTGCGTTTTAGAGATTCGACAAACTTGTCGATTTTTTCCAGCTCCTGTGGAATCTTGATGCGTTGTGGGCAGTGCCCCTCGCATTGTCCGCAGCCAATGCAGTGGTTGGCCTGTCGCAATCGTGGCACACTGTAGTCATATCCCACGAGAAAAGCCTTGCGTGCTCGCTTGTAGGAGTTGTCCTTCTCGTTCTTGACGAGGTTGCCCTCCTTGATGCACTTGTTGTAGTGCACGAATATTGCTGGGATGTTGATTCCATAGGGGCATGGCATGCAGTACTTGCAGTCGTTGCATGGTATGGTTTGCAGTGCCACGAGTTTGTTGGCAACATCCTCGAGGAAAGCGTCTTCGTCCTTGCTGATGGGCTTGAGAGGCGAATAGGTGATGATGTTCTCCATGAGGTGGTCCATGTAGGTCATTCCGCTGAGCACGGTGAGCACTCCCTGTGGAGTTCCTGCATAACGGAACGCCCACTTGGCAACACTGCCCTTTGGGTCGCGGCGTTTCATGCTGGCAACAATAGCGTCGGGGACGCTTGCGAGCCTTCCGCCCAGCAGCGGCTCCATGATGACAGCGGGTATGTTTCGCTTCGTTAGTTCGGCATAGAGGTACTCGGCATTGGTGTTACGCTCGTTAATCTCCTTGGCATGTTTCCAGTCGAGATAGTTGAGCTCGATTTGTACGAAGTCCCAGTGATAGGCCCCCGCGTCGTGCCACTTGAGCAGGTTGTCGAAGACTGCGATGTCGCCGTGGTAGCTGAACCCCAGATTGCGAATTCTGCCTGCCTCCTTTTGCTCCACGAGCCAGTCGAGCAGCCCGTTGTCCATGTAGCGCTGGTTGAACTCCTCCACGCCGTCGTCGCCCATGCCCACGCCGTGCATGAGCATGTAGTCGATATAGTCGACCTGCAGTTCCTTTAGCGAGTTTTCAAACATAGCCTGGCTTGCCTCGAGCGTCCATGTCGATGGGTCGAAGTTCGACAGTTTAGAGGCAATGAGATATTTGTTGCGTGGGTGGCGGTGCAGTGCAATGCCTGTGGCCTTCTCGCTCTTGCCCTGGCAGTAGGCAGGCGATGTGTCGAAATAGTTCACACCATGAGCTATGGCAAAGTCCACCTCCTTGTTCACCAGTTCCTGGTCGATGGGAGCGTCGGAGTTCTCGCGTGCCGACTGCCCTCCCACCACTGGCAGTCGCATCATTCCGTAGCCCAGCAGCGACACCCGGTCGCCGGTGTTGGGGTTGGTGCGGTAGGTCATCTTGTCCTTTGGCACGTCGGCCTCGTTGATTGCCTCGTTGGGGCTGTTGCCGTTGTTGTCGCAAGCGTAGAGCAGAGCGCTCGATGCCAGAGCTGTGCCGCCGGCGAGCTTGAAGAAGTGTCGGCGGTTCATCTTGTTGCTGTTATTGTTGTAATTGTCGTTCATTGCGTTGAAAGATTGAGTGAGGTGGTGGGTGTTAAATGGTTCGGTGGTCTTCGAGACCTTCGACGTGAATGGCTGCTACAGGCCTTGCAGGGCACACGTGTTCGCAGGCACCGCACCCAATGCACTTGTTGTCGTCGATTACCAGTGGCACTATGGGCGATTTTTCATCGTTCTCGTTGAGCGGCATCATGGTGATGGCTTGAGTGGGGCAGTGGCGGGCGCAGTTGCCGCAGGCAACAGGGTTGCCGTCCTCGGTCTTGTCCTTAGTGGGTATGCACAGGAAGTGAGTCCACACGGCTTTGCCAATCTTGGTCGACGACTTGTCCTCGACCGTGATGGGCTTGATGGCTCCAGCCGGGCACACCTGCGAGCATCGTGTGCACTCGGGTCGGCAGTATCCGCGCTCGTAGCTCATGATGGGCTGCATGAATGTTTCGAGGTCGCTCGAGGGCTGCAGCACGTTGTTGGGGCACTCAGCCACGCACAGTTGGCATGCCACACAGTGATGCGCCATGTTGCGGGCACTGATAGAGCCTGGGGGCGTGATGGCCCTCTTGCGCTTGGGCATCTGTTTCTCTTGGATAGCCGCCAGTCCTCCATCCACCTTCTTCTTGCCTTGTGCCATGGCGGTGGTTGCTATTGCTATTCCTGAACCAATAAGGAATGCACGCTTGCTCTTGTCGACCTGCTGGGTGGTGTCGTCGCCAGCTGTGGCAGTTTGCTCGGCTGTGGCAGTTGCAAGAGAGCTCTTGCGTGGTCTGCCATAGTAGATTGCGTCCTTGTGGCACTTTTCGATGCAGTTGCCGCAAGTTACGCAGCGGCTGTGGTCGACGGTGCCATCCTCATGGTTGATGCACGAAGCCTTGCAGTTGCGTGTGCACATGCCGCACTTGATGCACTTGTCGCCGTCGATGTGCACCTTCAGTAAAGAGAACCTTGCTATAAAGCTCAAGAAAGTGCCCACGGGGCAGATGGTGTTGCACCAGGTGCGGCCTCCTCGCCAAGCAAGGAAGGCTATGACTGCAAACAGAGTGATTGCTGTTGCTATCGAAGCCGTGCTCTTGATCCACACCTCCGTGGTGTAGACGCTGTAGCTATTGAAATGCTCGGCAATAGCGGCAATGCCATTGTTGGCCCACTGATAGACAGGTTGCAGCAGATTGGTGGCGATGATTCCGAATGTGCTGTAAGGCTCAAGAATCGCCATCAGTCCCACTATTCCTAAGACAATGGCTATAATGAAGACCACAAGCACAGGATAGCGCAGCCATTTCAACTCCTTCGAGTAGGTGAAGCGGTTCTTCTTGCGCTTTGAGTGGATCCACGAGATGATGTCTTGCATCACTCCTAAGGGGCAAATCACCGAGCAGTAGATGCGCCCGAATATCAGAGTGATGACAGCCAAGACCGCTATCACCACAAAGTTCATTGCCAGGATGGCAGGAACCAGTTGGACCTTAGCCGTCCATCCTAACCAGTGATGCAGGGTGCCGGTAAAGTCGAGGAAAAGCAGAGTCACTGCAATAAAGCAGAGTGCCGCGAGTATTCTTCTTATTTTCTTTAGCATGTTGATAGGAGATACTTGGTTATTAAAAGTTTAGTTAGAAGCAAAAGTCAGGTGCAAATATACTAAAAATAATTGGGAAAAAAATACTGTGGCATTTGTATAAAATGTTTTTTTCTCATTTTCTGCGGCAAAATCCATGAAATAAAAAAAAACTAATTAACTTTGTAGGTTAAAACCATTTTCAAGAAACAGAGAACTCACGAACCGGCAGAGCACGCTCTGCCCCTGCAAGAACTCAAGGTAATGAATCAAACTTTTAGATGGCTCTATAAAACCCTGCGGGCAACCATCATGACGGTGGTGGCAGTGCTCGTTGTGGCCTATGGAGCACTCTACTTGGCACTGAGCATGCCTTACTTCCAGAACAAGATCAAGGCAGTGGGCGAGCGCGAGTTGAGCAAGTTTCTTGAGACCAAAGTTACCATCGACGGCATCAGCATTTCTCCTTTCAACCAGGTGGTGCTCACTGGCGTGAAAATTCCCGACCAGGCCGGCGGCGACCTCATTATGGTGGACAAACTTGGAGCCGGCGTGAGCCTCTACGACTTGATAGTGAGGGAGAAGATAATATTCACCACCGCCGAGATCGACGGGCTGCATGGCACCATTACCCGTCCCGACAAGGACAGTCCCACCAATCTTCAGTTCATTATCGACAAGCTGAAGCCCAAGCCAGGCAAGCCCCCCACGCCCTACGACATAAGAATCAACAACGCTATCATTCGCAACACCGACCTTGCCTACGACGTGCTCAACGAGCCGCGCAAGCCTGCTGGTCAGTTCGATGCTAACCACTGCCAACTGCGCGACTTAACCGCCGACCTGGTGTTTCCTCGCATCAAGAACAACGACTTCGTGATTGATGTGACTCGTCTTGCATTTAACGAGAAGAACGGCTTTGTGCTGAGCAACCTGGCCGGAAAGTTCTTCATCGACGACACCCGCGCCAAATTCAAGAACCTTGTGGTGGACCTGCCGGGAACCCATATCACCCCAGCCAGCAGTACCTTCCACTACTCATCGCTCAAAAATGCCGTGGGCGAGATAAAGGTGCAGCCCATCACCCTGGTGATGACCGACAATTACATCACCTTGAGCGACCTCAAGAGCTTTGTGCCGGCACTGGCGAGCTATGAGGCGCCCATTCACTTCACGGTGGATGCCACTGTGAGCCGCGACAAGTTAGAAGTGCGCAAGCTGCTTGCCAATGCCCAGAACGGCAACATAAAGCTCGACTTGGTGGGCGAGTTCAACAACTACCGCACACCCGCGGCTATGGATTTTGACGTCAGGCGCATCGACCTTACCACAAGTGGTGGCGAGCTTTCGCGACTCACTACTGCTCATGCCCACCTCGGTGCTCAAGCCCAGGAAATAGTGAACAAGTGTGGCGACATTCACCTCACCGGCTCGGCTCAAGGCACTATAAGCGACGTCAAGGGCGACATAAAGCTCACCACTGGGGCTGGCGATCTTGCCGTGAATGGTCATTATGCCAGCTCGGGCGACACCCGGCGCATGGCAGCAGCCGTGTCGACTCAAGGCTTGAACATAGGCAACTTGCTGGGCAAGCAAGACTTGCTGGGCAAGGTGGCGATGAATGTGAACCTCGATGCCACTCTCACAGACAATAACAGTGTGGGCGGCACTCTGGTGGGCAAGGTAGACTATGTTGACCTAAAGGGTTACCGCTATCACAACATTGATGCCGATGTCACAATCGATGGCAACACCTATCAGGGCACCCTTGCCATCAACGACGCCAATGGCCGTGTTAACCTCAACGGCAAGGCTGTGCTCGATGGTCCCAATTCCACCCTCGACGTTGACGTTGATGCCCGAAACGTGAACTTTGCCAAGCTGAATCTCTCAAGCAAGTATCCTGCTAACAACCTGAACCTGAATATGCAAGCATCGCTCACAGGCAACAGCCTTGACAATGTGACTGGCAAGGTGAACATTAACAACGTGTCGTTCATCAACAGCACCACAGGCAAGGGATTCCACATCGACAACTTCACTGTGGACGCTTCGCATGGCGATGGCTACAAGAGCATAGACCTCAACACCGATTTCATGCATGGCAACATCAAGGGAAACTACGACTTTGCGAGCATAGTGCCAGCATTCAAGAGCATTGCTTCGAGATGCTTCCCAGGCTTCATGCATGGCCACACACCACCCAGCACCGGCAACAACAATTTCACCTTCAACATTGTGGTTGAGCCCAACGAGGAGTTTGAGTCTTACATCTCGTCCTATGTCAAACTGCCCGTTAAGGTAATTTACAAGGCCACCATAGATGGTTTCTTCAACGAGAAAGACAAGGAACTCGCTGTGGACCTGAACCTGCCTTATCTGCAACAAGGCAACAAGATTATAGAGGGCACTAAACTGCACGTGACCAAGGATTCGAGCAGCGACAACGTGGTGCTGAGCGCACACACCATCTTCCCCAACAAAAAAGGCAACATTGCGCTTAACTTGCTTGCCAATGCCGTGAACGATGGCGTGGACGCCAGCGTGAACTGGGTGTTCAACCGTGAGCGCAGATACGACGGCACGGTGAGTCTCTCGGCGCTGCTGGGGCGCGACGCTAACGGCAAGTTCATGACCACCGTCGATGTCAACCCCACACAGGTGGTGGTGAATGACACTGTGTGGAATGTGAACCAGGGCCGCCTCAAGTATGAGGCTGGAGTGGTCGAGGTTGACGGCATTGAGGGCTCATGCGAAGACCAGTTCATAAAGATTGACGGCAAAGTGTCGAAGAACCCCGACGATGCCCTCAGCGTGTCGTTGCAAAACATACATCTCGACTATATTTTTGAGACTCTGAACATCAATCATGTGACATTTGGAGGCGTTGCAACGGGCCAGCTGCAGCTTGCCGACCTCTTCTCCAAGTCGCCCAGGCTCAGCACGTCGCCATCGCTGCATGTCGACAACCTCGTGTATAATGGTGCTCTCATGGGCGATGCCGACATCAGCAGCCACTTCGACAGTGCAAACACGGGTGTGGTGCTGGGCTGCGACCTGACTCAGAAGAATGGCCGCCACACCCACATCAATGGCGAGATATTTGCCGCTGCCGACTCGCTCTATCTGGAGTTTGACGCCGACAAGGCCAACGTCGAGTTTATGAAACCCTTCATGGAAGCATTCACCAGCGAGGTGCACGGCTTAGTGTCGGGCCACGCGGTTCTCTTTGGCAACTTCAAGACCATCGACCTCATGGGCGATGTCTATGCCGAGGACTTCAGCATCAAGGTGGGATATACCAACACCACCTATTCATGCACCGACTCGGTGCACATCAGGCCAGGAATGATACGCTTCAGCGACATCACCATTCGCGACCGCGACAAGCACACTGCCAAGCTCAACGGGTGGCTCAAGCACGATGCTTTCCACAACCCTGAGTTCAACTTCACCGTCACCGAGGCCCGTGACCTGCTGTGCTACGACATCACACCGGCCATGAACCCCGACTGGTATGGCACCATCTACGGCAACGGCTCGGCAATCATTGCCGGCGAGCCAGGCGAGGTGCGCATCGATGTGAACATGGAGAGTGCCAGCGGCAGCAAATTCACATTTGTGCTCAACGACACTCAGGAGGCGGGAGAGTATAATTTCATCACCTTCCGCGACCGCGACAAGAAAGATGCGCCACAGCAGCGCACCGACACGCTCGCGGCACAGCCCGACACAGTGCCCGAGATTGTGCGGCAGCTGGCACAGAAGATTGAGACCAGCACCCAGCAGCAATCGGCTCCCACCCAATACAGCATTGCCCTTCAGGCCGACATCACCCCCGAGGCCGAGATAGTGCTTGTGATGGACCCTGTGGGTGGCGACCGCATCAGGGCCTACGGCACGGGCAACCTGCGCATCGACTATAACAGCATAGACGAGGCGTTCAACATGTTTGGAAAGTATGTTCTCGAAAAGGGTTCATATAATTTCACCCTGCAAGACATCATCATCAAGGACTTCACCATTCGCGACGGCAGCACCATCAGTTTTGATGGTGACCCCTATAATGCCATCCTCGACATCAGGGCGGTGTATTCGCTCAATGCCAACCTCACCGACCTGGACGACTCGTTCTCGACCGATCGCGACCTGAACCGCACCAACGTTCCCGTCAATGCCCTGCTTATGGTCAAGGGCGGCATCAGTCAGCCCGAACTCACGTTCGACCTTGAGTTCCCAACGCTCACAAGCGATGCTTATCGCAAGGTCAGGAGCGTGATTAGCACCGACGAGATGATGAACCGCCAAATTATCTACCTGCTTGCCCTGAACCGCTTCTACACCCCCGACTACATGAAGTCTAACACAAACAACAATGAATTCACCTCGATGGCGTCGTCGACCATCTCGTCGCAGCTCACCAGTATTCTGGGGCAGATTAGCGACAACTGGCAAATATCGCCCAAGTTCCGGTCGAACAAGGGCGACTTCAGTGACGTGGAGGTGGACTTGGCGCTATCGAGCCAGCTGTTGAACAACCGTCTCATTTTCAATGGCAACTTTGGCTACCGCGACAACACATTCAACCCCCGCAATTCTAATTTCATAGGCGACTTTGATCTGGAATACTTGCTAAACCGCAGGGGAACTATCAGGCTCAAAGCATATAACCACTTTAACGATCAGAACTACTATGTGCGCAACGCGATGACCACTCAGGGCGTGGGCGTGGTGTTCAAGCACGACTTTGACCATCTGTTCAAGAAAAACACACCTGGGACCATCGACACCTCAACAATAAAGTTCTATATCCCGGGCGACACATTGCTCAAGTTTGGAAGTCAGAAGAAATAAGGTTATCATAATTTATTACTTTACTCGACGATATTTTGAAAAACATAGGCTTAATAATATTAATGTGGTGCATTGCTGCTCATGTTGCATGGGGAGCAGGGAGAGATGTTGCTGCCCTGTCTCTTGCCGACACAGTAGCGGCTCAAGCGTCGTCGCCCAGAGTGGACTATGGCAGCGGCGTCTATCCTGGTGGCGACATTGACCAGCGGCGTGCATTTCTCAAGCACGTGCGCGACAGCATCGATGCCATCCCCTTCGATACCACCCGCGACGATGACTACTGGCGGCGATGCATTGTGAACGGGCGTTGGAGCTTCTTCACCGACCCCACTGCCCATAAGCCTGGCCTGCTCAACTTTGCCTCAAAGGTCTATCAGTTCTACACCAAGGCATTCAACAACTACGACACCGCCTATGTGGTGGGCATCAAGCCACCCTGGAAAATCATGCTCAAGAACAATGAGTGGATCGACACCTATGGCGGCATTATTGCCGACAACGACATGAAGGTGTTTATGCACTCCAATGTCTACTCCAGTGTGGGCTTTCACGTGTCGTATCTGGGCATTGGCTACACCTACATGTTTGACCTGGACAACGTGTTTGGCGGTGATCCCACCAGGCACTCCAAGTGGGATCTGACGTTTGCCACCTCGCGCTTCTCGTTTGAGGCCTACCACTCTCGCAACGAGGGCGAGGTCACCATAGGCCGCTTTGGCGACTACAACAACAAGCGTCCTGCTAATGTCAAGTTTAATCGTCTCTCGCGCATCTCGTCGGGCTTTGACATTTACTATTTTTTCAATCACCGCAAGTATTCTCAGGCGGCAGCCTACAGCTACAGCAAGATTCAGAAGCGCAGTGCCGGCAGCTTCATCGCTGGTTTTCTTGTGGCAACACAAAATGTGTCGATTGATTTCAGAACACTTCCCGACGAGATGCGGCAATACCTGCCCGATGGCCCGCAAGTCTATAAATATCATTACCGATCCTACAGCTTCCTCGCCGGATATGCCTATAACTGGGTGTTCCGGCCCAAGTGGCTCTTTAACATCACCATGGCGCCTTCCATTGGCTGGAACCACTCGTTTTCAGACTCGGTCGACGGCAAGCGCGACATGCTGGCTTTTGACTTGCGTGGCAGGGTGGGACTCGTGCGCAACAACAAGCACTTCTTCTACGGTGTGCAGCTGCTCGTCGACGCCCACTTCTATCACAGCAAGAACCATAATTTTGTGAACTCGCTCGAGGACCTTAACATCACCATTGGGTGCCGCTTTTAGGCATTAGTGAAGGGGCAACCACCCAGTGCCGCCCACGGTTGCAGCCGTGAACGGCACAATATGCTCAGATAAGTAACTTGAGAACCTTACCATGAACGCCTTTATTCAAAATTTCCTAAGTTGATAAATAATAGATGATTACACCAACTATTGATATCCAGGCATAGCGGTTGAAGAAGCAAGCGAGAATCTCTGTGAATGACATTCGTGCCAAGTGGTAAATCTGGTAACCGCCATTGTCGATTGCCACAATGCACTTTAATGGAATGATGGGAATGTAGAACAGAGTGAATGTCACGTAATAAATTTTAAAAGGCAGGTTTTCTATTTCATAGCCTCCTAAAACCATTCTTCCGCAACCGTTGGTGCTGACGAAGTCGCTTGTGGGCAGTGTGCCGTCTTCGTTGATAACGAGAACTTTCCGCACATGTATTAATTGATATCCAAAAGTGATGATGATAGTTAATACCGCGAGAATTAAAATAATGATTGGTATCATAGTCGTTGAAGATTGAGTGGTTAATAATGCTTTTTATTCTAAATCAACTTTGAAGTGTAAAAGTAATCAGAAATCAGAAATCAAAAATCAAAAATCGGACATGAGAACAGGCATTTTATATATTTATTTCATTAATGTTATCCAAATTGCTCAGGGCTTAAGGATGCGGTGGGGGTGTTAATAAAGAAAAAGTAAAAAAGCGGGCCTATAATCATCTGTGCATGGCAAAGATTAACATAAAATCTGCAAAACCCGTGGCGTGAAGGAGGTGGAATTGGAAAAAAATGGCATTTAATATTAAAAAAAAGGAAAAAGTATTGACAAACGCTTTTTGATATTGTATTTTTGCAGTAAAATTAGGCTATTAGCGCCTGTAATAAAATCAGAATAAAACGAAATGAAGAAAAAAAATCAAGCACCAGTAGTTCCCAAAACTCCTGCCAAGCCTCAAGTAATGGCCCCCAAGGCAGCTCCCAAGAAGATGCCAAACTTACCCTCGGCGGCAGCAAGGCAGGCTGAGCTGAAGCGCACCCAATCTCAGCCCACAGGTGGGTCGATTGAGGAAGTGATGCCACTGACAAAGGTTAATTACATGATGATGGGAGTGTGCCTGCTGCTCATTGCTGTGGGATTCTTCTTGATGGGAGGCAGCAGCAACGAGGGTTCCACCTTCAACAGCGACGTGTTTAGCTCAACTCGCATTGTTGTGGCTCCGTTTATCACCTTTGTGGGCTTCATTCTCATGGTGCCATCTATTTTGTGGCGCGTCAAAAACAAAAAAGAGGTTGATTAATAACAATTATTAAGATTAAGAGTGCATTGTGCATTATGAATTACTAGGAATTGTTAGGAATGGCTATGTGTTTCTATGAATTACTAGGAAATTTTCGTTATGCATTGTGTGCATTATGCATTGATTAAATGGATTGGATTCAGACCATCATCATTGCCATTGTTGAGGGACTAACGGAGTTTCTGCCTGTTTCTTCAACTGGTCACATGATAATCACCCAAAATCTGCTGGGCGTTCCTCAAGGGGATGCCTTTGTTCATGCTTTCACCTTTATCATACAGTTTGGCGCCATACTCTCGGTGGTGTGCCTCTACTGGAAAAAGTTCTTTATTCTTGACAAGTCACCAGCCCCACAGGGTAGTTCCATGTGGCAGCGACTCAAGCATAAATACAATTTCTACTGGCTCTTGATTGTGGGGGTTGTCCCGGCAGTGGTAATTGGGCTCCTGGCGAAGAAGTCGGGACTGCTCGACTGGTTGCTCGACAGTGTGCTTGTCGTAGCTATAATGCTTGTGGTGGGAGGTGTGTTCATGCTCTTCTGCGACCGTCTCTTCAACAAGGGAAGCGAAGCTAACAAGGTTAACGAGAAACGTGCATTCAGCATAGGTCTCTATCAGTGTATCTCGGTCATACCCGGTGTGTCGCGTTCAATGGCGACCATCGTAGGAGGTATGACGCAGGGGCTCACTCGTAAGCGAGCAGCCGAGTTTTCGTTTTTCCTTGCAGTGCCCACAATGGCAGGAGCAACACTGCTCGACCTCCTTGACTTGCTCAAGGAAGATGCATCATGGGCGACATCGCACAATATCACCATGCTCATTCTGGGCTGTGTGGTGGCATTTGTAGTGGCATTGCTCGCCATGAAGTGGTTTGTGGCATTCCTGTCAAAGTACGGATTCAAGGCATTTGGATGGTATCGCATCATAGTGGGAGGAATTATCCTTGCTCTGCTATTATCAGGCCATTCACTCCAAATGGTCGATTAAAAACAGCCGTCTCTTGCGAATAAAAAAGCCGCTTCAAGCTGCTTAACTTAACACTTATAACTTAACACTTACATAGATTTGTGCTTAATCCCATAGAAGGCGAAATATTCTACATCGACAAGCCGCTCAGGTGGACATCATTTGAGGTGGTGAAGAAAGTGCGTGCCAGGCTGCGCAAGCGTCTTGACATCAAGAGTTTGAGAGTGGGGCATGCAGGCACTCTCGACCCTCTTGCCACCGGGGTGCTCACCGTGTGCACAGGCCGTGCCACCAAGCGCATCGAGGAGCTGCAAGCAAGTGTGAAGGAATATGTTGCTCACCTGAGGCTTGGGCAGACAACGCCCTCGTTTGACCTTGAAACCCAAGTCGATGCCACCTTCCCCTGGCAGCACATCACTACCGACATGATAGTGAAGGTGCTCGCCGAGCAGTTCACTGGCACCATTGAGCAGGTGCCACCAGCTTTCTCGGCTTGCAAGATTGATGGCAAACCTGCCTACAAGCTCGCACGCAAGGGACGTGATGTGGAAATCCGTGCCAAGACTCTCGTTATCGACGAGATTGAGCTGCTGGAGTGCGGCCTGCCGCAAGAGCCCACCATGGCAATCAGGGTGGTGTGCAGCAAGGGCACCTACATTCGAGCTCTGGCACGCGACATAGGGGAGGCTCTGGGCAGTGGCGCTCACCTGACGGCACTGCGTCGCACGCGAGTGGGCGACATCACAGTCGATAATTGCGAAACCATTGAGGGGTTGCTCGCAAGGCTTGAGAGCGAGGACATGGTCTCTCCCGACCGTGCCGAGCAGAAGCGCCTTGAGCGCGAGCGCGAGAAAAATCGCGCCATGGCCCGTGCCCGCAAGGCCGAACAGGCGGCTCGCAAGCGAGCTTGCAAGCCTCGCCAGTCGCAACTGTAGGCCTCGGCATTGGCACTCACATGCAGTCGGCCCGATGTTATTGGAAAAAAATATTTTTTAATGTGTAACTTTTCGGCTTTAGATAAGTCTAATAATCACTTATAGGAATTTACAACATGAAACTATCGGAATTTGACAATGGTATGCCCAGCGAACTCATCGCGTTGCATCCTTCACAAAATCGAGACGAAGCTCGAATGATGGTGCTGCATCGCACTACAGGTGAGATAGAACATCGCATCTTCAAGGACATTATCCATTATTTCGACAACGACGACACTTTTATCTTTAACGACACTAAGGTGTTTCCCGCCAAGCTAAACGGCAACAAGGAAAAGACTGGTGCCAAGATTGAAGTGTTCCTGCTGCGTGAGCTCAACGAGGAGCACAAGCTGTGGGATGTGCTTGTGGAGCCAGCGCGCAAGATTCGCATTGGCAACAAGCTTTATTTTGGACTCGACGAGGGCATGGTGGCCGAGGTGATCGACAACACCACCTCGCGCGGCCGCACGCTGCGCTTCCTCTACGATGGCGATCACGACGAGTTCAAGCGCAACCTCTATGCACTGGGCTACACTCCACTGCCTTATTACATCAACCGTGAAGTGGAACCCGAGGACGAGGAGCGATATCAGACTATCTTTGCGCGCAACGAGGGAGCCGTGGTAGCTCCTGCGGCAAGCATGCACTTCAGCCGCGAGCTGCTCAAGCGCATGGAGATTAAGGGAATTTGCGATGAGTATATTACTGTGCATCTGGGATTGGGCAGTTTTCGCAGCATCGACGTGGAAGACCTCACAAAGCACCGCATGGACAGCGAGCAGATGATTATCCCCGACGCAGTGGCCGAGCGAGTTAATGCACGGCGCGAGCAGGGCCACAAAGTGTGTGCCATAGGGGTTTCAACTCTCAGGGCCATGGAGAGCTCGGTGAGCATGAACGGCCACATCAAGCCCTTTGACGGATGGACCAACAAGTTCATCTTCCCTCCCCACGACTTCACCACTGCCGACGCGCTGGTGACAAACTTTCACATGCCTTACTCGGTGATGCTCATGCTGGCATGCGCCTTTGGCGGTTATGAGAAGGTCATGGAAGCCTATAAGGTGGCAATCAACGAGAAATATCAGTTTGGTGCCTACGGCGACGCCATGCTCATCATTGATTAATCAAGGCTTGAATATCAGTTTTTTTAGGCTTTCTTATTCTTTTCATTCTTCTCTCCACCATGGTAAGGGCCTGTAAAATATTGAGGCAATCGTCAAGTAGTGTCTTTATAACTGGCACTCTTGTGGCGATTGCCTTCTTTTTGATGCCATTGATGGCTGCTGCTCAGCAATTTAGTATTGAGAAGCAAGCCGACGCACTATGGGTGCTATCGCTCAAGACGGGCGATGACCACGACACGTGGCAGCTGCCTTATCAGGTGTATCGGTTTGCCACAGCCGACGTTAATGGCGACGGCCTTGACGAGGCACTGGTGGGAGTCTACAAGACGTCGCGATACTTCACCCAGCCCAGCCGCAGGGTATTCATTTTTAAGAACTATCACGGGCTCATCAGGCCATTGTGGCTCTCGAGCAGGCTGGGGGGCGACCTTGTTGACTTCACAATCGAAGGCAGCAGCATCAGAGCCATCGAAGTGATGACTCCCAGCGATGAGTCAAGCGCCGCCCAGTATCACATCAACGACTATGCCTGGCGTGGCTTTGGGATGGGATGGACCCGGTGTGTGGCTGTTTTTACTACTCTCGAAGAGTGTTATCAATTCCTAAATATCAAAAACCAATAAAAAAGAATCATGAAACGTTATGTACTGTTAGTTGCGATTTCAATGCTTGTGATGTGCCAGGCAATCGCACGCCAGGGAACTCCATCCATCATCATCCCTGGCAAGGCTCACATCGATGTTGAGAAACTCAATCGTCGCATCGACTTCAAGATGAACGTCAATAACCTAAGCCTCTACGAAATAAGGGTGCTAAGGGCTGCCGTGGAGGCAAGAAAAGGCGAGATCATCATGGAGTCGGAAATCAGAAGGCTTTTTGATGCCACCACGTGGTATGAAAAGGCGGTGCTGAAAAGGGCTGGAGTGAAAGATGTGTTTAGCTTTATGGATGTGGATATCGACAAAATACCACCCATCACCTACACCAGCCAGGAAAAGGCCTTCCTCAAGAAGCTTGATGAGGCCGAAGAGCGGCTGCTTGCCAACAACATTGTGCTTGGCGGAACACGCAGCAACCCGCGTCGCTGCCCCAACCTTGCCAACCTTGCCAACCCAATGCAAATAGAGAGCATGACTGCCGAGTTGAAGAATGCCCTCAGCACTAATGGCTTTGGCATCGTGCCAGGCAATGTGGATCAGCTCTTTCAGGTGTATGAGAACAACGACTATCATGAGTTTCCGAGCTTCGTGACCACCGATCTCTACCTTCACACCTTCCACATGTACTTTGACTACATGCTTCGCACCATGGAGGAAGAGAGAATGCTGCCACTGATGTCGTCGTTCACCCAGCAACTTTATGACACGATGACCAAGAAAGCCGCCGCCTCGAGTGGAGAGATGAAAGAAGCTGCAATGCGCAATGCTGCATTCTTTGCCATCGCACACTCGCTTTTCACCGGAGAGCAGCTGGCACCACTGCCCGAGGCTTACAAGGGCATGGCTCAAGATGAGGTGGACAATGTGAAGAAAGCTCAGAATGAGTTCTCACAATACTTCGATTACACGATCACCCCTTTCATGTATGACATCTATCGCCCACGCGGACACTACACCCGCAACGAGGCTCTGAAGCGCTACTTCATGGGCATGATGTGGATGCAGAATGCCCCCTTTGCCAGCAACAAACCTGGCCAGCTCAAGGCGGCGCTGCTCATTGCCAACGAGGTGGGTGGCAACAGCAGTTACAAGCAGACTTATAAAAACATTGATGAGCCCATCGCATTCCTGATGGGCAACCCCGACAACCTGAGCCTGCTGCAGATTTATGACATCATGTGCGACGACGGCGACGAGATAGAAGACTACATGGACAATGATGATGACTTTAATCGCATCAGAGCGGCCATCGAGAAAAAAGACGATGAGCAGACGCGCATCAGGCCCAAGTTTGAGCGCGAGAGTCATTGCCGCATCAATTTCATGCCACAGCGCTACATGCCCGATGCTGAGGTGCTGCAAGAGATGGTTGACTATGACAGTAGGGTGACCAAGCGCGATGTGCCCAAGGGGCTTGACGTGCTTGCCGCCATGGGAGTGGAGAGTGCACTCAAGGTTCTCGTGGACGAGCTCAAGGAGCAGCAGCGATGGGACAAGTACATGGAAAACATGAAGCGCATGCAGCAGCTCATGGGCGGTGTGGACTGGACGTCGAGCATCGCTTGCATGTGGATTGAATCGTTGCAGGCACTCAGCACCAGGCCCACCGGCACCGAACTGCCCTATTTCATGAACACCCACCAGTGGGACAAGAAGAATCTGAACACTGCTTTGGCGTCGTGGACCGAGCTCAAGCATGATGCCATACTCTATGCAAAGCAGCCCATGGGTGCCGAGTGTGGTGGCGGCGAGCTCCCCAAGCCCTATGTGTCGGGCTATGTAGAGCCTAATGTCGCTTACTGGACCAAGGCTATTGCGCTGCTCGATGCCACATCCTCTGTGCTCAAAGATAACAACATGCTCACCAGCGAGATGGCATCGCTCACCACCGAGTTGAGAGAGGAAGCCGAGTTCTTGCTTGATATGAGCAAAAAGGAGCTCAACGGTGAGCAAATTGAAATTGAGGAGTATGAACACATCAAGGTGATTGGTTCAACATTTGAGTACCTCACTCTGCAAATAGTGGGAACCGAAGATCCTTCAGCTGGTTGGGATGCCACTGTGAGTGGTGCCGACAAGAATGTGGCACTCATTGCCGACGTCTATACCGCCAATGCCGACAACAATTCCAACAAGAGTGTGCTCTATGAAGCTGTGGGGCCAGTTCAAGAAATCTATGTGGTAGTAGAAATAGAGGGTTATCTTTACCTCACCCGAGGCGCCGTGTTCTCCTATAGAGAATTTCAAGAGGACATTGCTGCTCCCCGCATCACCGATGAGGAATGGCAGCAAGATTTGAAGTCGTCGCCCAACAAGGGCATACCATCGTGGATGAAAGAGCTGCTCGTGCCATTGAGCGGCAAACCCATTGACAATGAGCACTACTTCTACAGCACTGGCTGCTAAACTGATTGTTGTCGCGGTGATGGCACTCACCGCGACAACACTGCGTGCGAGCGACACGCTCACCGTCACTTTTGCAGGCGACGTGTTGCTCGACCGCGGTGTGAGGCGATACATCGAGAGCAACAACGGCGATGCCGACTGCTTGTTCTCGCGGTCGGTAGACTCGGTGTTCGCCCTCTCGCAGCTGATTGTTGCCAATCTGGAATGTCCGGCAACAAAAATCGAGATGCCGGTGTTCAAGAAATTCATCTTCCGCGGCGAACCCGAGTGGCTTGAACCGCTGGCACGACATGGCATCACTCACCTGAACCTTGCCAACAATCACAGCATAGACCAGGGCAGGGCAGGGCTGATTGACACTCGCGACAACATTGTGAAGGCGGGAATGACTCCTGTGGGAGCCGGCCAGAACATGCAGGAGGCGGTGCAGCCAGTGCTGCTGGCGTCGCAGCCTCGCAACGTCTACTTGCTGGCTTCGCTCAGAATGACTCTCGAGAACATGGCCTACCTGCCATCGAAGCCCTGCGTGAGCCAGGAGAGTTTTGACGCTCTTGTGGCAAGGGTGGCGAGGCTCAGGGCTCAAGACCCCGGCTGCTGCATCGTTGTGAGTCTGCACTGGGGAGCAGAGCACATGCTCAAACCCGCTGTGCAGCAGCTTAGCCAGGCCCACCGCCTGATAGATGCCGGTGCCGACTGCCTTATTTGCCATCACACCCACACCCTTCAGACGGTGGAGCACTACGCTGGCAAGCCCATCTACTACAGCATTGGCAACTTTATCTTTGATCAGACGCGCGCCATCAACACCCGCGCGTGCATGGTGCAGTTGTCAATCACTGCCACCACACTCACCGCTACCACCATACCCATAGAAATCAAAGGCTGCGTGCCACACGTGGTTGACCAGTAGTACTGTGGTCGCGGGAGATATAAAATGGAAAAAGGTGTTTTGCAATTGCTGCAAAGCACCTTTTCTCTAAAAATGCGATTATCTATTTGTTGTAGATTACTTGCTGATGCCCAGGAGAATGTTGTAGACGGCAGTCACGTCGCTTGAGTTGATTTCGCCATCATCGTTCTGGTCACCGTTGACGATGCTGCTCATGTCGCCACTGAGCAAGAAGCTGTAGAGTGCGGTAACGTCGGTCGAGTTAACATCGCCATCGCCGTTAACGTCGCCAGCTACAGCGCTCTGACCTGCCACGCCGGGGAGCAGGATGTTTGCATGGTTGTCGAGGGTCATGAGCTCCTTGAAGTAGGCACGGAATGGTGCCACTGCCTGTGGATTGTTTTGCCACTTGGCCACAGCGCCAGCAGCATCCACGGCATATACTTGTTCAAACATCTCGTTGCTGAACGAGCCAGCCATCAAGTATTTCTCGCCGCTGGTGTTGGCGATGGGCTCGGCCTTGAGCAGCACGTCGGTGGCAGCCCATGTGATGGGAGTGCCAGTGAGATTGGCTGCCTTGTTGATGGCAATAATGTAAGGCACGTTGGCCTCGATGTTCTCGACCTGGGCGAAGGTAGCCTCGCCATCGGCCTCTTGAGCAAAGCGCTCAATCCACATGTCGCTACTGCTTGCTGAGCAGGTGGCTGGAGTGAAAGGCAGCACGATGGTGCTCCAGTTCTCGGCCACACCGTCCTGGCGAGCCTTTGTGAATGTGCGCTCGTAGCTAATGGCTTGAGCGGTGAAGCTCTGTGGAGTGAAGTAGGGGAATCCGTCCTTGAGAGCGATGCTTGGAGCCACGTTGCCCATAACCAGGTTCTTGCCGCTCAGGGCAGCAGGTGCTGTCTGGTTCTCATCGAGCAGGTAGATGGTGTTGGGGTTGCTGTTAGGCACGATGTTGGTCAGTGTGAGCCCCTCGAGGCTCACTGCGGCCACGTCGGCTGCAATCTGGAAGTTCTCGACGGGTTTGTAGCCATTGCGCTCGCCTCTATCGTTCCAGGTGATGATGCCAGGCATGATGTCGTAGTAGACCGACTCGCCCGGCTTCACGATGTTGTCGACGTGCGAAGCGTCCTCGCTGTCGGGCACATTGTTGCGGGCATAGATGTTCATGGCGTAGGTCGAGCCATAGGCCAGGTTGTCGAAGTCGAAATAGAGAGTCTTCGACTCGCCAGCGGCGAGCGATATTTGGCTCTGCTTGTAGGTTACCATCGAGCCCTTGCCATTCTCAACGATGAACAGCGGAGCGAGCACATATTTGCTGTAGGTGCCGTTGCTGTGGTTGGTGATAGTGGCGCTGAAGAGGGCGTGGCTGTCGTAGATCACGTCGTTGCTGTTGGGGTCGTCGGCAGGAACCGAGTTCTCGGCCTTGATCACTACCGAGAGGTCGATTTCCTCGGCTTCCTCGCTCTGAGCGATGGTTACCGAGCCAGTGCCAATTGTGATGTAGTCGCCATACTGGTCGATGCGCATGAGCCTTACGCTCTTGTTACCTGCCGAAGCGGGAGTGACGTTGAAGGTAACAACCGACTCCTGACCTGGCAGAATCTCGGCTTGCACAACGGTGGTGTACTGCGAGTACTCGTCGATTTGCTGTCCGCCAAAGTCGAGATAAAGGTCGCCAAAGAAGCGGTCGACGCTGTTGTTCTTAACAGTCACGTTCACTTGCTCCTTCAAACCTACGCGCTCACCGCCTGTGAACTCCCAGTTGGTGGCCTGGAGGTTGATGGTGGGGTGTGCACTTGCCTGGCAATAGGTGCCGCTCATGCTCACCTCGATGTAGTAGCGGTCGGTTTCTTTCATGGCCTTCCACTCGGTAGTGCCTTCCACTTGGTAAACACCAATCAGGTGATAAGTGCCAGTGAGTCCAGCGCCAAAGGGTATTACCAGGTTAGAGTTAGAAGCCACGCCGCTACCAAAGCTGTGGGTCTGTCCCAGAGCCGATGTAGTGACTTGCATGTAGATGTTGTCCTCTGAGTTTGGCAGCACGGTGAAGGTGCCGTCGGCAGGATTCTGGAGGGCGAGGGCAGTCTTGAACTTTTTGCCCGAGCCCGAGTGGTCGCTGTAGCTCACCTTCACAATCTTCGACTTGTAGATTTTGAAAGGTTGTGACTGCGAGTCGCGATCCCAACCGCTGGGGCCGCTTGTGCCAGTGGCGGTGAGTGCAGGTTCCTCCTCGTCCTCGTGAGGGGGAGTGCCGCCAGGGATGATGTTGTAGACGATGTTTTGCTTCATGTTGTAGCCCTCGGCGCTCGACGAGCCGCCAATGCCGCTGGCATAGGGGTTCATGATAGCGAGTTGGAAGTAGCCATTGCCCATGCCACCCCAACCCCAGTTGATGTGGAAGTAGTTGCCATACTCATAGCCGTCGCAGATGAACGAATGTCCACCGCCACTGCCTGCTGTGCCGTTATAGATCATGGGTCGGCCAGCGGCGAGCTCTTGATACACCATGTTGTCCCACACCTCTTGAGTGTAGTCGTTGCGATAGGCGAGCTTAGAGCCGTAGCCAAAGATGCCAAATGCCTTGGGAATGTCGTCGGTGTAGGCACCGGTGGCACTCACGCCATATTGCGACTTCAGGGCGCAGCCCACGTAGAACATCAGGTGAGCCACAGCGCTGGTGTAGACCTCGTCCTCGGCACCGGTGTAGGTGTCGCGCATGTGTGCCCAGTCGAATGTGGTGATGGGCAGCTCGGGCATTTGCACGGTGGAGTAGTTGTAGTTGCCATCGCTATAGGTGAAGCTATAGGCGGGAATCACCTGCGAGGTCTGCTCGGGATATTTGTAGAAGTTCATCAGCTGCGACATAGAGGTTGCCACACAGCCGGTGTAGGCGAGCTCGTAGCCGTCTTCCTCGTTGTCGCTGTTCATGAATTGTGGGCACTCATTCCAGTAGGGAGTGGCCTGGTCCCACTTGGTGGTGATCAGTGGGGCGATGGAGTTGCGAGTGTCGACAGTGTTGGCAGCCTTTGGTGCAGCGATAGCCTTAGCAAGATTAGCTGCGGGAATCATGTCGAGCATCTGAATTTGCTGAGCATAGTCGATGAGCCAGTTCTTCATGTTGATGGGAGCCTTAGCCTCGTCGAAGTAGCCCTGGTCGCTATAGCCCAGGATTGGGTTGATGCGGTCGTCGCCGGCAACGATAACGAAGCCCTGGTTGTTGCCCACGTTAAACACGTAGAATGGGGCTTGCGCGCCAGCCTTGATCATCTTGTTGCTCAACTTGGCTGGCGTTACGTTTTTGTTAGCAAACGACTTCTTGATCAAGAAGTTGGTGGCTTCTTGCTGAGCCTGCTGCTGGGTGATGGGAGCAGCTTGCGCAAGCAATCCCATGCCCAAGAAAATGATGAGCAGGCTTAAAATTCGGTTTTTTGCCATAAATTAATGTTGGGTTAAAAGGTTTGAAAATAGTTGTTTATTGATAAGTTTGGTACTATTAAGTTTTTTGTTTTTGCCATAAAAAGCAGGCAAATATACAACAATTTGTGAAATATAAAAAAAATGGCACGGCAAATGGTGTTGAAAATCAGATTATTTAACTAAAACACAGGTGAGACACTGCAACTGGTGTCTCACCTGTGATTTTTCAAATTTAGCAGCGATGTGGCTGCATGGGCAGTTAGAACTTGTAGTCGATGCCCACGCCAAAGACCTTGTTGGTGCGGCTGTAGACGTCGGTGCCAGTGATGGCAGGCGAGATGCCGTTGTAGCCACCGTCCTCGGCTTTCATCTGTTTCTTGTAGTCGCTGTAGGTAGTCCAGAAGTAGCCCACATTGAGCTTCACCTTCGGGCTCAAGTTCACGGCACCACCCAGTCCAATCGAGTAGCTGTCGCAAGCAAACGAGGTGTTGCTCTGGTACTTGTCGCTCAGGCCGTAGTCGGTGCGCTGTGCTCCGGCGCTAACGGTGAAAGTCTTGTTGATGTCCCACTCCACTCCAGCGAGCAGCTCGTGTGTGCCATGCTTCAGCTGCTTGTTCTTCTCGCCAGCCATGTCGGCATGACGGTCGTCGTAGTAGTGATACTCAACGGTGGCGCGCAGCTTCTTGGGGATGAACTCATAGCCGGCCGCCACATAGAGCACGCTGGGAATGTCGCTTGGAGTGTTCACGCCGTGCTTATAGGGCTCGATGGCGCTCTGATAGGCCTCGGGGCGTGCTATGGGCTCTTCTTTAGCGTCGTTCTCGATGTTCAGATTGGTTTTAAACTCATATTTGGCGGCTAAGGTCAGGCCACGCCAAGTGAAGTTCACTCCCAGGATTGGTGTGATGCCCCACCCAGTTTGGTCGCTGTTGAGCGAAATGTGTGCTATTCCATTCTCGCCAGCCATGTCAATCAGGCTTTGATTGCCGGTGGCCATGCCTATGGCTTGCAGTTTGCCTGCCAACTCTTGATGGGCTGTGGCTCTGACATAGCCCTTGTAGTTGCCGCTGAAGTAGTTTGCACGAAATCCGGCATATCCCGAGAAGAGCTCATGAAACTTGTAGGTGAAGCCTAATTGACCACCAAAGATGTACTGACGGCCGCGCATGTAGCCATCGATGCTGTACTGGTTGGGAGTTATGGGGCCGCCTAAGTAGGGAGCCAGCGATGCCGATCCCATGTAGGTGCCTGCCATCACTGCGGCATCGAAGAGGGGCAGTCCGTCGTCGAAGGTGCACTTGCCACCACCGCCTGTCACTCCGAAGAATCCCGAGATGACCCACTTGGGAGTCTTGTAGGCGGCATAAAGCGATGGCAGAACCGGCGCCACGGCGTTGCCTTTATATTTCTTGTGAAAAGTGTCGTTCTCAAAGAGCCCCAAGCCTGCGGGAGTGAGCACTGTGGCATCCACGTTGCGCGTTTGATAAGCGCTCTGTATGTTGAGCGAGAGGGTCCATCCATCGTGGTCCATAAAAGCAAGTCCGGCAGGGTTAGTGTATACAGCGTCAATCTCGTGGCTGGCACCACGCGCCATCATGCGCTGAAAAGCAATGTGCTGATTGGTGTTGTGCAGCAGGCCGCCAGCCTGGGCACTAATGGCAACAATAAGAGCTGCTGCCAAGAAACTGATTTTCTTCATACTACTCTCTTTTTGCATATTTGTGATAATGTAATTTTTTCAAAAACTATGCAAAAGTAACTAAAAATTGTGGCGACAGTATTCAATATTCCTAAAAAAGTGGCAATTTTAACCCACAGTGCAACTATATTACCAATTTTAACAAACGTCCATTGCCCCCCCTTGATGATTAACTTGCCGAAAGCTCGCCCAACACCAGCACCACAGATGTGCTCAGCACCATGTGCGTGCGGTTTTTCTGCGAGATGTGTTTTTTTGGCACAAAAATTGTGTCTATTTAAATAAAAAGCATTACTTTTACAAAAAAATATATTACTCACTCTTTAATACATTAAAAATTATGAATGAAAACACAACAGTAAATCCTAATCCCGCCATTGGCAACAATGCCGCACAAGGTGCTAAGAAAGGCTGCTTGGGAGGATTAGGCATTGGTGGCATTATCATTGCAGTTCTGGCCCTGCTGTGCATTGGCGGCTGCTCTTCCTACAACCGACTCGTGAACGAGGAAGAAGACGTTAAGAATGCATGGTCGCAGGTTGAGAACCAGTATCAGCGCCGCATCGACCTTATTAAAAACGTGGCGGCCACAGCCAACAAATATGCCAAGCACGAGCAGAGCACTCAGCAAGGAGTGACCAATGCACGTGCTCACAACAACGTGGGCGAGCAGGCCGACCAGCAGATGAACGCCGTGGCAGCATCGGCCGACTCGCTGGGCCGCGTGAAGATGGATCCTAACGATGCCAACAGCATCAAGCAGTATGAGGCCGCTCAAAACAGGATACTTGAGCAGGCTCGTCTGGCCATCAATGTGGTTCATGAGGCATATCCCGAGCTCAAGGCCGACAAGCTCTTCGAGAACCTGCAGGTTCAGCTCGAAGGCACCGAGAACCGAATCTCGACCGAGCGCAAGAAATTTAACGATATTGCCAAGGTGTATAACACCGACATTCGTCACTTCCCCACTAACATATTTGCTGGCATCTTCGGCTTCAAAGAGAGACCTTACTTTGCTGCGCAAGAGGGTGCCGACAAGGCTCCCGATCTGGAGCAGATGTTTAACGATTAATTTCAGGCACTGTAGTGGAATATCGGGTTTGGCCAAGTTGCTATGAAATGGCATGCTCCGCTATTCCACTACTCTACTATTTCACTACTCAAAAAGCAATGAAACTGGATGATTTCATGAGCATTACCGACCAGCGCCGCGTGGTCGATGCCATTGGTCAGGCCGAGGAGATGACCTCGGGTGAGATTCGCGTGCACCTCACCCCCAAGTGTGGCAAAGACGTGATGCGCGAGGCCATCAAGACCTTTAACCGCCTGAAGATGTACAAGACTCGCCACCGCAACGGCGTGCTCATCTATGTGGCATTTGAGAGTCGCAAGTTTGCCATTCTGGGCGATGCCGGCATCAATGCAGTGGTGCCCGAGAATTACTGGGAGACCGAGAAGGACGTGCTGCTCGAACAGCTCAAGGCTGGTGACCCTGCCACGGGGTTGTGCAAGGTGATTGCCAGCGTGGGTGAGAAGTTGAAAACATTCTTCCCCATTGAGGAAGATGATGAGAACGAATTAAGCAATGAGATTTCTTATGAAGAATAGAATGTTAAAACTGCTGGTTGTGGCTATGGTGGCCACAATGGCAGTGAGTTCATGCGGCAGCAAGGATTCAAAATCGAGTGTGTCGGCATCGGGCTCTCAGATCAAGCCCGTACCGCTAAACAAGGCCGAGAAAGCCGACCTCACCAAGACCCGGAAGATGGTTCAGCGCATCGACACAAGCAAAGCCGCAATAAAGACATTGCCAGCATCTAAGGACTGCAAGCCCATCAAGGACAAGAAGGTGGAAGCAAAGGAATTGCCCAACACCAAGGCCGAAGCTCAGCAGCAAAAGAATTAGAAATTAGCAACATTAGCATTGCGCCACACACACATAGCAGCGCAGGTGATGCTTAACGATTGAGCAATAAGGTTTCTATTATGAAGAATAAAGTTATAATATTTCTGGCTATGGCAGTGCTACTTGTGGCATTGCCGGCATGCAGGAATTCCAGCGACTCGGGGCAGGCAGGCAATAGTTCGCAAACGAGCTCGACGGTGAAGAATAAAGCCGACATCAATAACGCATTGCCCGAACCACTCAATTCCTTTGTCCTTGACCAAGCCTCCATTCTGAAAGCGAGTGAGGTTGACACAATCAACAAAAAAGCTGCAGAGCTCGATAGCCTAAAGCTGGCGCAAGTGGCAGTGGTCATCGTCGACGACCTTGCAGGAATGGATATCCATGACTATGCTGTGGCACTGGGTAATAAATGGGGCGTAGGCCGCAAGGAGACCAATGATGGCATTACCATCGTCATCAAGCCCAAGGGTGGAGATGTTCACGACCAGAAAGGCCAAGTGGCTATTGCCACAGGCACAGGAATGGAGAAGATTATCACCGATGAGATGTGTACTATCATCGCCAACGAGAAGATGGTTCCGCAATTCAAGGACAATGACTATGCTGGCGGCATCAATGCTGCCCTCGATGAGATAAAGACTATCTTGACAAAGAAACATTAATGCTGTTAAAGTTCGAGATGTCTTGATGGATTTATTATTTTAGCACTTTTTTGATAATGACACGACGCTTATATTTTACACTTTATATACTCACTATGCTGGGCATCGCCTTGAACTTGAATGCTCAGGTGCCCGATAAGCCTGCCGAGAAACTGCTCGTGTGGGACTATGCAGGAGTGTTTAGCTCAAGCGAGAAAGCCGAGATCGAAGACTCGCTCGAGACCTTCTCGCGCACTACCAGCAACCAGGTGGTGGTGATGACCGTCACCAGCAAGATGCTCGACGGCATGGAGCCAGCCGAGTTTGGCCAGCAAGTGGGTCAGAAGTGGGGCGTGGGCTACAAGGGAAAAGACAATGGCGTGGTGGTCATTATCAAGCCCAAGACCGGCGATGATGCTGCTGGCCGCGGCCGCGCGTTCATCAGCACCGGCTATGGTGCCGAGGGTCCGCTGCCCGACCTGTTGTGCCACAACATCGTGGACGAGGTGATGATACCTTACTTCAAGGATAATGATTATGCCGGCGGTGTGCTTGCGGCCTTAGAGGTGATAAAGCCTGCGCTGAAGGGCGACTTTGACGAGGCCGAGTCTCTCATGAATGACGATGGCGACCCAGTGCTTGCCATTATTGTGCTGTTGCTGATAATTTGCTTCATCTTTGTTGTGATGAGCAGTAACGGCAACAACGGCAATGGCAATAACACCCGCACCTACACCGGCGGGCCCATCATCTTCCCAGGCTCCTTCGGCAGCGGTCGCAGCTCTGGCAGCAGCTGGGGTGGCGGTGGCTCGTTTGGCGGCGGTGGCTGGGGCGGCTTCGGCGGCGGCTCGTTTGGCGGCGGCGGTGGTGGCGGCAGCTGGTAGTTTCTTGAGTGGTAAGTTATAAATGACAAGTTGTTAAAGTGTTGAAACGGTTGAGAAAATGAAGGTATTATATAGAACTATAGTTTTTGCTCTTGTAGCTGTGGTGTGGGGTTTGGGTCTTGCTCAAGTTCCTGCTAAGCCCGCACAGGCATCGCCAGTTGTTGACCTGGCAGGTATTATAAAAAATGACTCGCTGGTGAGTGCTCTCAATGCCGAGCTCGATAGCCTGTCGAAGCGCACCGGCACTCAGATTGTTATAGTCACCGTAGGCGACCTGGCAGGTAAAGATGCCAATGAGTTTGCCACCGAGCTCGGGCGCGAGTGGGGAGTGGGCGGCAAAAAGAAGAACAACGGACTGGTGATAGTGGTAAAGCCCCGAACCGACAATGGCGCCGGCGAGGTGGGGTTTGCTACAGGCTATGGGCTGGAGGGAATTTTCCCCGACGTGTTTTGCAAGCGCCTTCAGAGCGACTACATGGTGCCTCACTTCAAGGATGGCGACTATGCCGGCGGCATAGAAGCTGCCGTCAAGGAGATAGTGCCTGTTGTGCTCAACGATTACAACGAAAAACAGGCTCTGGCTGCTGCTGCCGACACCAAGCCTGCCAAGAAGAGCGGTGGCGGCAATGGCTGGTTTACGCTGGCACTTGTGGTGCTGGTGATAGCGCTTGTGGCACTGTGGCGTCGCCGTCGCAAGAGCATGGCTGCTGGCATGGCTGCCGCAAGCAATGTGGCAAGCCATGTACCTCAAGCCAGCAAGCCTAACGATGAGAATATAGAAAAAGAAACAACCGACAGTGACAATGACACCGAAACCGAGGATAATTCGGACGACGATTCGGAAGACGACTCGGAGGACGATGAACCAGACAAGCCCCAGGAGCCTGAACCCTACAAGTATGGTTACGGCGGAGGCGACTTTGGCGGTGGTGGTGCCAGCACTAAGTTTTGAGAGCTGACAAAGAAATAATTTTAAATACTTAAGTAATCTTATGAGTGACTTCTTAACTAAAATAGGAGACGGCATTATAGCAGTGGCCGATGCCCTGTGCGAATATCCCGAGTTCTTGCTGCTGATTGGTGGCGGACTGTTTTTGTTTTTCTATTCGGGGGCGGTGTCGATAAGGCGGCTGCCGCAGGCCATAGCAGTGCTGCGCGAGAAGCAGGCCAAGAACAGTGGCAAGGCAACAGGGCAGATTAGCTCTTTTCAGGCTCTGATGAGTGCCATAGCAGCCACCGTGGGCATGGGCAACATTGCTGGTGTGGCAGTGGCGCTGACAGTGGGTAACGGCAACCCGGGCGTTATTTTCTGGATGTGGGTGAGCGCACTGGTGGGAATGTGCACCAAGTTCTTTGAGGGAACACTGGCTATCATGTACAAGGGCAAGGACAGTGCTGGCGAGGTGCAGGGCGGCCCCATGTATATCATCACCAAAGGGCTTGGCCAGAAGTGGAGGCCAATGGCAGTGGCATTTGCCATTTTTGGTCTTGTGGGCACACTCTGTGTGTGGCAGGCCAATCAGCTCGTGGAGAGCGTTACGACCGTGTTCACCACTCCCATGGGCATTGAAAACACTCCGTGGCTGAGACTCATCATGGGTCTTGTGATGGTGGGCATCGTGGCCGCAGTGATCCTGCGTGGCATCAAGAGTATTGCCGCTATCGCATCGAAGATGGTACCACTAATGGTCACCCTCTACCTGATTATGGTGCTGGTTATCATGGCACTGAACTACGACAAGGTGCCTGGCGTTTTTGCCTCGATATTTGAAGGGGCATTCTCGTTTGAGGCGGGCTTGGGTGGTTTTGCCTATGTGGCGCTTATTGGCGCCCGGCGCGCAGCCTACGTGAACGAGGCCGGCATAGGCACCGCCTCGATGATGCATGGTGCGAGCAAGAACACCGAGCCAGTGCGTGAGGGCCTGATTGCTATGCTGGGTCCCGCCATCGACTCGGGCCTGGTGTGCACCCTCACAGCCATTCCCATTATCATAGCTGGTAACTATGTGGGTGTGGGCAACGACCCCAAGGGTCTGGCCATAGCCTTGGGTGCATGGCAGCAACTCATTCCCAACATTGGGCACTATCTGCTCATGATTATTGTGTTCTTCTTTGCTTTCTCAACCATGTTCACCTATAGCTACTATGGCCTCAAGTGCACCGGTTTCCTCTTCGGTGCGCACAATGCCAAGTATTATAACTACTACTATCTGGCAATGATAGTTGTTGCTGCAGTGGTTCCGCTGAAGGTGGTGGTGGGCTTCATGGACATTGCTTTCTTCCTGATGGCTTGCTGCACGATGACTGCGCTGCTGCTGCTCTCGTCGCGCGTTAAGCATGAGGCACGGCGATACTTTGCCCAAAAGAAGCATTAGCGGACATTATCAATGTCGTAAAATGAGAAAAAGTGATATTTTTTCAAAAAAATGTCACTTTTTCTTGCATTTTAAAAACAAATCATATATATTTGCAATCGATAAAACGTAAATAATGAAATTCTTGATTTAATATCAAATAAATAAAAAACACAAAAGTAAATTTTCTCATACTCTAAAATCCTGCGGGAGCGACTTTGTGAAAAATCGCTCTCGCATAGTTTTTTTGTGGCACTTTAGGAATTCGGGCATAAAAAACATTCCTGACACATATTAGCGACCAGGAATGGTAATAGGATTTATACCTTGATGAGCACTTCTTGTCATCAATCAAATTCAATCAATCTTAACTTATAGGCCTTGCCTATCAGTTCGGCAACGTTGCGCGAGTCAGTCTTGTGCAACAATTGCTTGCGGTGATATTGAACCGTGTTGATCGAGATATATAGCTTCTCGGCAATTTCACGGCTGCTCATACCCTCAACAAGAAACCTTAGAACTTCACGTTCTCGCACCGTCAAATCTTTAGTGGTGTTTGTCATATAATTGTAGTAAGTTAAAAATTTCTATTAAGCAAACGCAAAATAAAAACATAAAGATGTAATTTCCAAATAATTAGAATGTTTTTTGAACCAAAAAAGCTAAAACTACCCCTTTTAGTAGCAAAATAATGATAGTTTTTTGAATAAATATGTATGACAATTGTTTTGCACTACTAAAAAATGCCTATATTTTGTAATAGTAAGGCTATTTATGGCCTAAAATCAAGAAAAAATCAAAAAAATGTGCGAAAAATTTTGCCAGTTCAAAAAATGTGTGTAACTTTGCACCGCAATTTCAACTTGGTGCGTTAGTTCAGTTGGTTAGAATGCCTGCCTGTCACGCAGGAGGTCGCTGGTTCGAGTCCTGTACGCACCGCAAGTGGAGAGAGGAGAAGAGCGAAGATGTGCTTCGGCACTATTCGCTCTTTCTTTTTTTTGTGATTCACAACACTCTCAACTACAAGTATTTACAAAACAATATTCTGCATTATCGGGTGTCCCACACAGTTGTTTGTGTCTTTTTTAAAAGGAGAATACAATTGAGATTATTATATCTTTGTATTTGATTTCGTGTCTGAAACGAGTGATAATAAGCGAGTTATGCAGATTGTGTCGAAGACACTGAAATGCTTCGAAGAAGCTTTTTGTCGCTAAGACCATGTAAGAGGGTCGAAGACCCTCGCAGCTTGGTCCTATTCGAGTCTAAAGAAAGGTGCGCCGAAGGCGAACTTCATCACTGGTACTGTTTAGTCATTTATTGAGTCGGTGTTCAGCCGAAGTTCATCTTCGATGCACCCACAGACGATTGATACACAGGAACCAAGCTGCGACCATCTTCGATGGTCTTGCATGGTTATACTAATGAAGTCGGGGTCTTCGACCCGCCATAGCATCTTCGATGCTTTTATACCCCTAATTATTTAGGGTGTCCTATTGACGAAAACAGGAAGTGGACAGAGCATGCTCTGACCCTACAACAAATTTTCGCTAAATCGCATTTTTCAAACGACGAATTCGTCTAACTCAGGTTAAAATAGAATTAGAGAGCAACGGTTTGCTATTGGTTGGTTATTAGTCTGATAAGGAAGTAGATTGCGATTAGCGCCATGAGGATTATTCCCAGGCTTGGCAGAGCGCATGAGCAGCTCTTGATGCGCTTGTCGGGATTGTTTTTGTCATCTTCGATTTTGCTGCGCATCATCTCTTGCATCATCTGCGCGTTTTGCTTGTCTTTCTCGAAGTTTCTGATGTGAGAGGTGTTCCACGAGAGATTAGTGTTGTGTTCGATGAGAATCTTGCGCGGTCCTTTGCCGTCGTAGGGTGCCACAATCTTGTTGTCCTCGAGCTGCTGCATGAGCGTTTCGGCCCTCTCAGGTGTGATGTCGAAGTAGCGTTGCAGCATTGGCAGAGTGATGACATTGCAGGTCTTGATATAGCTGATGGCGTCATCGTAGAGCGGGTCGAGATTGCCGTGAGTGATGTGAGTGTTGTAGTATTCCTCTCCCTTGAACTGTGGTGGTTGCTCTTCGTGCGGTTTCAGCTCCTCGAGTGGAGTGTTGGTTGTGGGTATGTAGGCAACACCATTCACAATTTTGAGTTGCGACATGCACTTGGGGCAAGTGATGGTGTTGTTGAGCTTGCTGAGTTCTTCTTGTGATTGCTGTGTTGCGAATCCGCACTTTGGACATTCAATCTTCATGAATAGAGCTTATGTTGTTAATTGCCATTGAGGGTTGCTCAGGCAAGATGAGTGAGCGTGAATATATATAATAATGTGTAAAACAAGATTACTGTTACTCTCCAATGAAAATGTAGACAATGAAGAACAGCGCAACCACAATTACCGTCAGAGCCAGGCATCCGCCAATGCTCAGGATGCTGAACTGTGATTTTTCTTTTTTTGCGCTTGCAGATTTTCGTTTATTGTTGGCCATGGGAGTGGTGGGAGTTGATAATCGTTGACTGTGGTCTTGTGTTACTGATTTCTTGTAGGGTGGTGGCGATGACGACTTCTTTGACTGTTGAGACTGATATTTGGGTGGTTTCACTCTCACAAACTTGCCGCATTTAGGGCAGAAGTTGGCGCCTTCCTTGATAAACGCGCCGCAGTTTTTGCAGTATCTGATCACGGCGTCGACTTGCTCGGGCTCTTGCTGCAGCGTTGCGGCGTTGTCGTGGGCATTGGCGTGCTCGGGTTGAGCCGGTGGCGTGCTGCTACTGCTGTGGTCTGAGGCATTGTCGCTGGCAGTGATGGTGTGGTGCTGAGCCTGCGATTCGTTGATTTCTTTATCTTGGCTACCGCTGTGGCTGTGGGCTGGTGCCTGTGGCTCGATGGTTGTGTTTTTCTTGCCGGTGTCGATGTCAAGATTAATCTCGGTGAGGCACTGAGGGCACACGTAGTGTCCTTCGAGCCTCTCGATTTCTTGAATCGACACGTCGATATGTTTCCCACATTCGGGGCAGAAAATGTGCACTATGGTTAAGTGTTAAATGTTAAGTAATAAACTGAAAATGGGGGATTGCGCTAAAGATGCATATCTCTTGACGCATCCCCCATTATGGTTTTCAGGTGTGAGCATTAGTCGTAGTGAACGATAGCTTTGACCACGATGTGCCACTTGCCGTTCTCGAGCTGTGCGCGTCCGGCACGGTCGGTGATGATGCGCGACTTGCCGGCAGTAGACTGGATGTTGTTGCCAGAGCAGGCGCGAGTGAGAGTGTCGCCTGGCATGAGCAGGGCCAGCTTGTGGGCGTCGGCTTTGTTGATAACGGTGAACGAACCGCTCTTACCGTCCATAGTAGTGAGCTCAAAGATAGAGTTTCCAGGCTCATATTGAGAAGATGAGCGCGAGAAGTTGTCGTCCTCGTCGGGCTTGGCCATGAAGAGGATGCGTGGCTCACCCAGTATGGTAGCTTTCTTCTCTTCCTGCTTGGGCTCTTCTTTCTTTATTTCTTTCTTTTCGTCCTTCTTTTCGTCTTTCTTCTCTTCCTTCTTCACCTCATTCTTGGGTTCTTCTTTCTTTGCCTCTTTCTTGGGTTCTTGTTTTTGAGCAGGCTTTGCACCAAAGTCTATCTTCTTGGTTTGAGCCAGAGCCTCGGTCTCGTTGAGCTTAGTGTCGCGCTTAGCAGCTTTTCCCAGTGTCACGGGATGGTCGTTCTTGAGTGAAGAGCGCATCTTGTCGAGCTGCTTCTGCATGTTGTTGATGTCGCCGTTGATGTCGCTCATGATGGCCTGGTTCTCCTTGCGTGCTTGCAGTGCGAGGAAAGTGCCAATAGCTCCCAGTGCGAGTCCCAAAATAGAGAGCAGGTAGAGAAATCCGTGTCCACCCGAGTGCGAGCCATCGTCTTTCTTGTCGTCGCTTGCGTTTTTGTCTTGAGCCGCAGTTGAGTCGTTGGTTGTAGTGATGGTGGTGCTTGCTGCGTCGGCGTTGTTGCTGGCGGCAGGGTCGGGTGCTGTGGTAGCGCCCACCTCGTTACCATCGTGGCTTGCGTTGTATTTCTCAACATCTTTTTTCATGCCGTTCTTGATAACAGCACCTTTTTCATACTCGGCAGCAACTGTAGTGACGAGCTTGTCGATGTCGCCACTCTCATTCTCGTGAGCCTTGAGTTTGTTGTAGACTGTCATCCACTTGTCGCGGCTGCCATACATGTTTTTTAGGTCGTCGAGAGTGTAGTTCTCGTTGGTGCGCGAGATCACTTGTTCTTCGGCTTGTGCGAACCCCATGTCGCGTGCAATCCACTGAGCTCCGATGGCGAGTCCATGTTTCCACTGACCTGGATTGAGGTTCTTAGCGTTGTCCTGGGCGCTTAGTCCCATAGTGCTCATGGTGGCCATGATGCACAAGAGTGTGAATAGAATTTTTTTCATTTCGATACGATTGATTTTTGATGTGTGTTATTAGTTTGTTTTGTTTATTGTCTGAAAAAAGTTGTCTAAACCGTGCGTGAAATTACCTCGTTGCACAAGTTCTTGAGCAGGTTGTGGCGGATGATGCCGATGATGGGGTAGAAGAACGGCACGTCCTCGATGGCCTCGTCGCCCTCATATCGTCCCTTGAGGTAGTTTCCAATGCCTGCAGTGAGGTAGTTGCCAATGTCGTCGCCCAGCACACTGGTGAAAATCTTGAACACCTTGTTGTCGATGCCAAACTCGTCTTTGGTAACATTGTCGCACAGCGCCACAAAGAAGTCGTTGAATCGCTTCACCTGCTCGATGAGGTGGTCGCGGGTTTCAATTTCATAGACCGATCTGATGGTCAGCGGCTTGTCGTCGATCATGGAGTAGCAGTACTTCATGGCGTTGACATTGCGTGGTGTGAGCCGTTGCACGTCGACGTTGCCGTCCATGCGCAGGCTTTCGAGGTTGATGCCTCCGCGGCATGTGATTTGCTTAGGGCTCTTTTGCTCAATCTTGATAGAGAATCGCTCGGTGTATTTTTTGTCGAAGACCCTCTCAAGAATTAGTTGTGTGAACTCAATTATCTGGTCTTTGCTGCCCAGTATGTTCAGAATTTTGGAGCCTGTGCCGCTGAAGTAGATTTGCTTGGGCATCTCGTAGTTGCGCGCCTTCATCGATTGTGCGATGTAGTAGATGATGGCGGCATAGAAATACATGAAGATGAGCTTGCGCTGCGAGTCGTTGCGCAGCAAGGTGTTGTAGCTGTAGATGTTGCGGTCCACCTCGCGCAGCTCGCGCAGTTGCTCCACGTTCTCGATTGAGAAGAGGAAGGCGTTCACGTCTTGCGATCGCTTGCGTTTGAGCACGTCTTGAAGGATGCTGTTGAGGTAGCCTATGTCGCTGTTTTTTGAGATAAGTCGTTTAAAGTACTCGCCATAGTGGCGTATGAGCGGGTTGTTGTCGGCATCACGCTCGGTGAAAGCGTCGCCAAAGATGGCGTCACCAGCAAATCGGAACGAAGATATGGCCACTGGCTCGGTGTCGAGGCGGTTGGCGGTGGGCTGATAGATGACGGTGTCGGTGGTGCCACCTCCAATGTCGATAGAGACAAAGCTGCCTCCGCTCACGTCGTCGCCACGGTAGAAATAGGCCGGTGCAATGCTCTCGGGATAGGCGTGGAGGTGGCTGGTGTCGTCGCCAAAGTAGGTGTGATATAGCTCATTCCACGTGTCGTCGAGCTTGCGTCGGTCGCTACCTCCCATGCTCACTGGGAAGAAGTAGACGATGCTGGTTCGGTTGAGGTCACCATTCTCGAGCAGCACCTTGGCCTTGATGAGCAACACCAGTTCGCGCAGGAATTCCCGCGAGAGAGTGATGTCGCCCATCCACTTGAGATTGGTGGTGATGTCGTAGCCATCAAAGTATTGTCGCTCATAAAGGAATGGTATGTTGATATCGCCAAAGAGCTTGTGGCCACCAGTGCTGATGGCATTGCGTGCCAGAGCGCTGCGCAGCGGGAATCCGTACACATTGTCGATGTCGCTTGGCAGGAATTCCACACGCTGTAGCTGGTCGGCAAAGAGGAGAGTGCCTCGCTTGAGCAGCGAAGCGATGAGCACTTGCCTGTCGCCATGCTTGAACTCCAGGTCTTGCGCGTCGTGTCCTCGCTCGGACCACTCGACGTGGCTGTTGGTAGTTCCAAAGTCGACAGCAAAAATCAGTTCCTTGCTGCTTGCGACGTAGGGCTTCCACATGGGCACGATGTAGCCGGTGAACTCACCGGCAGGAGTGTTGATAACGGCCTGCATCATGTCGAAGGCTCCCTCTATGTCGTAGTAGGTGGTAGAGTAGGAGCCTTGTGTGCGCAGTTTGCCGCTGCACTTGATGTCGCCAGTGGTCATGCCATCGTTGAAGAAATTGAGCTTCACGTTGCCACCATCAATCATAGAGAACAGCTGCACGGTGTAGTCGTCCTTATAGTTGGTGCGCACAAAGGGGAAGATTGCAGCCGACATTATCACATTAGTGATGATGCGTCCAGTGCCTCGCTTCTCGTCGAAGTGCCACGATGGGTCGTCGATGGGGTAGTAGTTGCGCGTGAGCTCGATGTGTCGCTTCTTGAGTGGCACTCGCAGCGTGACGTTGACCGAGCCGTCGTTTAGTTCTTCCATCTCGAGCATGTTGCGCCCGTTCACTTGCTTAGTGACGTCGCTTGCATTGAAGTACTTGAAGAACTCTGGCGTGAGCGGCAGCAAGTAGCCGTTGCACTGCATTGATATCTTGTTAGTGACGTTGCCGTTGAAGTAGTGGTGCTCATCGATGGGCCCACTCAGCCTCACCAGCGTGTCTTGCAGGAAGTCGCCAGTGGTGATGAAGGGGTAGATGATGCTCGTGTCGGGGAGCTTGCGCTTGTCGATGGGAATGCCAGCAGCAAAGACCTGTGTGGAGCTGTCCCATTCCTTGTCGATGTAGATGTAGTGGTCGACACTGCCGTTGAAGTTGTTGCGCAGCACCAGAGGCAGCTTGCCGTCGATGTGGCGAGTGGGAGCGATTACAAAGTCGCTTGTGGCGGCAGCCGTCATGATGTCGCGCGAGCGCTTGTGGTAGAGTCTTGCTCCGAGCACCGTGACCTCGTCGTCGCCCACAAATGGGTCGAACTCCAGGTCGAGTCTCTCCACCAGTCGTGGCGCGAGCTCATAGCTTAGTGCCTCGAGGTTGGGGATCACCTGGGTCAGACGAGAGTAGAGCGTCGGCTTCTCCTGCATGATGATGTCCTTGTTTTTGAGCATGTAGTCGTAGACCCCCTTGACAGCGGTGCGCAGCGTGGGGAAAGCGTTGAAGAGCATGAACATGTAGTAGACGAAGTCCTCGTCGCGCTGCCACAGGTCGCGCGTGTCGCTGTCGAAGAGCGAGATGCCTTGCTCCACCTTAATGCCTGTGATGGGTCGCTCGCTCTCGCGTGGCACCGCAATGGTCATCGATGCCGGCGAGGTAGCTCCAATCACCTGGCTGTTCCATAGCAGGATGTACCAGTCGGTGAGCATGTTGAAGTTGTACTTGGTGTCGCTTGCGAGGAAGAGTTCGAGAGTCTCGCCATAGAGGCGGTGCTCTGGTTCGCTCTTGAGCCTCTCGAGTTGCTCGTCGCGGTTCCACCTGACGATGTGCAGATAGTCCTTGTGGTTCTCGTAGTCGAAGAAAAGCTGTGCCACGTCGAGTGCATTCGACACAAGTCGCTTGTCCATCATCGAGCCGGCAAGCCTTGCGTTGCTTGCCAGATGCTCAAAGGCGTTCTTGACCAGGTCGAGTTGCGCAAACGGGCTTGGGATGGCTGTGCGCGGGTTCTCGCTCAGCCCTCCGTTGGGATCCTTGATTTGCTTGATGTCGTCGTCCACGTAGGGCGTTACCGGAATCCAGTCCTGCGCGCTTGTCTTGGTGGTCTTGTTGTTATATGATAGTACTTGACTCATAGTTGAGTTGTGTGAGTTTATGAGTTGTGAGTTGTCAGTTGATGTTATCGTAGCGGTCGGTGATGATTTTGCCGGCGGCGTTGTAGAAGAGGTCCATGAGCTTGAGCTCGGCGTTTGAGCCATAGCGGTTGCTGTCGCGGCTGATGCGGTTCATCTCGGCCTTGAACACGTCGTTGTCCACCTTCTTGCTGCCGAAGAAACCTTTCTTGGTCAGCACCTTGTGAATGGCCTTGTTCATGTCCATCTCTCCCTCGTTGAAGAGTGTGACGTGGCGGCGGTTGTGCAGCAGCTCTGTGAGCCACTCGATGTATCCGTCAAAGAACTGCTGTGTGAGCACGCGGTAGAACTGAGTGCCAGTGAACTCGCGTGTGATTTTGGGCGCATCTTCGGTGAATCCCTGCCCAATCATTCCGTCGAGACCTGTGCGCAGGAAGATGTAGAGCAGGTGCAGTTTCACCATAGGGCGATAGACGAGCGAGCGAGTTTCTTGTCCGAAGCACGAGAAATCGACAAAATCGGTGTCACGTTCCAAACCATACTCAAATGCCTTGGTTGGCAATGGCTCTCCTGTGGCAAGGTCGGTGAGGTCGCTGTCGCTCAGGCTCAGGAACTTGAATGGTGCCAGCGCTCCAATCATCTCGATGAGGTGGGCGGGGTCGTGCTGGTCGCGCTTGTCGCCCGGGTCGTAGGCATAGGGTGCGTTGTGGCCGTGGTCGCCCAGGTAGAAGATGGCGTTCACGGCGTTGCGTCCACTGCCGGTTAGGGTGTTGTTGTAGTATTCCAGTGCGCTTTGCGTCTTGACAATGAAGTCGGCATTGTCGATGCGCTTGTCCTGCTTGTCGTCGCTCTCCATGAGCGAGAAATAGGGTAGCACTGTGAGCCCGCCGATGGGTGCTCGCTGCAGGAATGCCTTGTTCTTGGCATCGATGTTCTTAGCTTGCCTGATGTTTTTGACTATAATGGGGAAGCCGGCGGCTCCAGTTCCGCCGAAGATGCTGCTTATGAAGAAGATGCGGTCGCCGTCGGCAAAGACGTTGGCAAACGCCTTGAACTCGTTGCTGTCCTTGATGCCGTTGAGCGCCACGCTGCCAATGTTGGGCGAGCCCACAAAGCCAATGCTCATTTTGTTCTCGAGCTGATAGTCGGCAAAGAGCAGCGAGGTGAGGGCCTGGTTGGGCTCGTTCATGGTGTTGTAGCTGATGAAGTCGCGGAACTTGTAGTTCTCGACCGCCGCCAGGTTGAAGATGAACGAGTCGTCGAGCGGCACCTGGCTGCTCGACACCACCTCCTTGAGGCTCGATATTTTAGTGGCGAAGAAGCCATTGGCGTTAGCATTCTTGCCGTAGAGCTTGTCGCGGATGGTGCCGTAGGCGCTGAGCAGTCGCTCGGTGCGCTTGAGGTCGGCGTTGGACTTGTGCGGGTCGATGATGATGGGCACAATCTCCACATCACGCAGGGGCTGCCCGTTGGCATCAACGGGTCTCACTCCCGCAGCGCACAGCATGATCATCGACTTGAGCACGCGTGAGCCAGTGCCGCCTATTGCGAATACAAATAGTTTCATTTGTTTCTGATATATCGTTTTGTTGTTGTGGTTAGTTGCTGTTTATGTTCTCATTCGTCCACCAGTGTTCTTTATTGCGGGAAGGGGGTGTGACGGCAGTTGCTGCTCCACCAGCGCATTGAGAACGAAGCGATGACAAATAGCAGTGCCGCAAAGACTATGTTGTGCATCTCGAACGCGACGATAGAGCTGCCATAGTCCTTGCCGTCGAGGATGGAGCTTGTGACGAAGTAGTCGATAAACGGTGTGAGCACCGCCACCACCGCGAGTGTGGCGAGCCAGTGGTACCAGCGGTCGAACTTCACCGAGTTGATTGCATAGTAATAGATGGCTGCTCCTCCCCAAGCCACTGCAATGGTGATAGCTGCTACCGAAGTGTATTCGTCGAGATTACCCAGGTCGTTGCTGAACCCGTTGGAGTAGTACAGAGCATCGTAAAGTGTTACCTTGAAGATGAAGAATAGCACAGTGATGATGATGCCAATTACTAAGAATATTACCTTGTCTCTCATGTTTGATATATTAAGTTTTAATTGTCGAGTTTGATGACGATTTTACCATAGTTATCGTTTCCTGCCGAGAAGGCATCGTAGATGCCCTGCAAGAATTGTTCCAGGCCGAATGTGGTGCTGGCAAAGCCTGCGGCTGCCGGGTCGGTGTCGCTCGTCGACGACGAGTCCTTGATCCACTGCGGGAACTGGTTGGGCAGGCTGATGGTGAGCTCGTCGCGCGATGTCTTGAACTTGCCCTTGGCTGTGATGAGGTGAGTCATGCCGTCGAGGTAGGAGCGGTTGTTGTTGGTGATGTCGCTGGGCTTGATGGCACGCACCGCGATTTCAAATCCGCTCTGTGACTGCACGTTGTAGTTTGCGGCATTGCTCAAGAAAGCGTCGTCCTTGCCTAATGGTTTGAGGTTGGCGGCAATAGTGAAGCACATGATTGCCGTTTCGCGGTCGCCCTCGCAGTTGGTGAGCACATTGTTCTCGCTTCGTGATGGGCGGAACTTGCCCACGTTGTCCTTCCAGTCGGGTACGAGCTTGAAATTGATGTCGCTCTGTGCCTGGTTGAAGCGGTAGCTGCCAGTGGTGCCGCTTGGTCGCAGGAACTTGGCATACTTGTCGTCGGCCCCCATGCGGTCGATGGTTGCTGCGTCGGCCACGATGATGACGTAGAAAGGTCGCTTGCCGTTGTAGGCAAATGGAGTGCCGTTGTAGGGGTAGTACTGACCATTGTAGTCGCCCATGAGCTGGTTGACGATGATAGACTTGCCCTTGTAGGTTTTGAAGATGGATGTTGCCACACTGTTCTCCTCGTTGAGTATTTTCTCTACACTCACGTCGGCAGTGTTCTTTGGCGAGTAGATGAGGTCGGTGACAAGCACACTCACGTTGCCTGGCTTCTGTGCCTGGATGATTTTCTCGAAGATGAGCTTAAAGTCGGTGTAGCTTGCGTCGCCGGTGCCGCTTGTGCTGCTGTAGATGTTGCGGTCTTGGAGGAAGGAGTCGACGGTGCCGCTGTAGGGGTAGATGTTGTCGTTGACGATGTTGATTTTAGTACCCTCTTTGGCTGGGAAGAAGTTGATGAGGTCGTTCACGGCCTTCTTTAGCTGCCCTCCTCCGCCTGGTGTGTCGTAGGGAATCATCGAGCCGCTTCGCTCAAAGTAGACGGTGAGCGTGAGTTCCTTCAGCCCGTAGGCTTTGACATTCCACGACATGGGTGGTCTGAGCTTGCTTCCCACCTCGTTGATGTACTGCGCGAGTGCGTCGATGTTGATTTCGCCTTTGTCGCCCTTGATGAATTGTGAATACTTCTTGGGGTTGTCCTTGATGATGGCGCAAATCGAGTCGAATCGCGCCTGTGTGGTGTCGGCGTCGATAAATGCCAGTTTAATGTTTTTTTCCAGAGCCCCTCCGCCGCAGCTGGCTGCGGTGAGAGCGATTGCCAGCATCGCTATGGCCATGCTCAGCAAGTGATACACTCGTTTTATCATATTTGTTCTCAATGTGTTTAAAAACAAAGTTTTTAATAAGCGCTATTATAAAGTGTGATGTCTACTTCACCTTATAACTTGCAAAACTACAAAAAAATCTTTATTTACACATTATTTAAACAAGAATTAAGAAAGTTTTTTGTGATTTTGTGCAAAAAAAATGCACCCGCCGAACTTGCGCGGGTGCATTTTTTTAAAACGATGAAAGTGTGTTTCGAAGTGCCTTAACACTTAAAACTTAACACTTATCACTTAACAATGACCTTCTTGCCGCCGTTGATGTAGATGCCGGGAGCTGAGGGCTTGCCATTGAGCTTCTGGCCGTTGAGGTTGTACCACACGTTGCTCTGGCCGTCAACGCTAATGGTGCTGATGGCGGTAGAAGGAGTAATAGTGTACTCGCCTTCAAGTCTTGCGAGCTCCTCGCCGTTAGCGTCTAATACTGCTACGGTGAGAGCTGCCGACTGGTCAACAACGATACCAGTTGCGTCGTCATAGTTGCTCCACTCCTCTTTAGCGGTAGAGGGAACTAATTGATAAACGATAGTAGCATCCTCAGGCATGTTCTCTACAGTTACGTGAACAGTCTGAGCTTCGGTGTAAGTGCCAAACTCGGGAGTGATAGTGATCACTGGGTCGGGAACAACAACCTCGGGAACAGTGGCGTTGGCCGAAACGGGAGCCGACTCGGTCTCACCATAAACTGCGGTTACTGAGCATACATAGTCGCCTGGCTCAACACCCTCGATAGTGTAGGTGTTAACATCGCCCTCTACAGTGGCTACAAACTCACCGTCAAGGTAGATGTTGAATGCATCGGGCACTGTGCCTGCAGGAGGTTCTGCGGGATTGTAGGTGATGTCGTCGATGAACAGCGCAAAGATGTCGTCCGAAGTGTGACGGATAGCGAAGTACTTAGTGCCCTCGGGGAGGTCGGCGGTGTACTCGGCCCAGTCGGTGGTGGTGCTCGACAGTGATGCTACTTGAGTGAAGCTGGTCGAAGCGTTGTCGGTCGAAGAAGCCAGCACCTCGAAGGTCTCAGCTCCGTACTGGTCGGTGAGCTCGCGAGCGTAGAAGCTGATGGTCTGTGCCTCGCCAGTGAGCTCGGGCGAAATCAGCCAGTGGTCGGTAGTACCCCCTGTCTCAGGTGGAACTATACAGAACGATGCCAGAGCCTGAACACCACTGTGTGGAGCCTGAGTTTCCATTAGGCTTTGGCTAAGATTTGGTGAACTGGGTGCGAATACCAGCCATGCCATGGGTTGATAAGCATTGGGCATTGTCACGCCGTCGTAACCGTAGGTTTCAGTTCCATTAGCATCGTAGAGTGTCCAGTCGCCTATTGCGCCATTGTGCACCTCGGCTGTGATGCCACCAAGACTGAACTCGGGGAAGATGTCGGTGTTCTCAAAGTCCTCGGTATAAACCTCGGGAACTTCGGGCATAGTCCAGTTGAGCTCAATTGTTCCGCCCTCGGCACCCTCGGCAGTGAGGGTCTCGGGAGCATTCACACTGCTGGCCTCAACGGTTGTGGTGGCCTCGGCGCTGTTGTTGCCTTCGTTCTCATCGGCCTCATAGGTCACTTGAGCAGTAAGGTTGATAACCTTCTCGGCCTCAAAGACTGTGGTGGGAACTTCTACTTCGAAGGTCTTAGAAGCACCTACTGCCAATTCCTCATCAACAATTTGGTTGAGCAGAGTCTCCTCACCATTGTAAACCGACACCATGTAGTTCTGTGCGGCAGTGCCACCAACGTTGGTAACGGTGGCGGTGGCGGTTACAGTTTGTCCAGCCTTAACTGTTGCTGGAGCGCTGAGTGTGATGGCCAGGTCGTTGTCGATGTTAGCAGTAACAGCCACGTTGTCTACATAGAGATAGAACTGGTCGGCATCCGAGATAGCGTGAATGGCAAATGTGTAGTAGCCAGTCTCCTCAACGGTGACATTGTCGTTAGAGTAGTTTGTGGGGGTTGCCACTGTCACATCGGTGGAAGCAATCACAGTCTGCACAACTGTGCTTGCCTCATCGAGCAGCAGCACCTCGAAGCGCTCGGGGTAGGATGTAGAGCGAGCCCATGCGTCAAGGGCAAACTTGTAGCTTAAGCTAGCATCGAGCTGCATGGGAGGCAGGAAGAGGTAGTCGTCGGCAGCATTGGTGCTATTGTACTGGTAACCTGCTACATTATTATTACTTACTGTGTAAACTCCCCAAGTCGATCCATCCTGGTTGTTGTCTAAGAGTGACAATTGAGCAATTTCAGCGTCGGTTTCGAATGTGTTGTAATAAGGAACGGTGACTGCGCCTTCAGGTGCATCCTTTGCACCCATGGCACGAAACGCCATGGTGGGGGTAGAGGTGTCCGAAGCTTTGTCAACAGCTTCTACTTGTTGCTTCTTGGCCTTCGTCGTGGTGTTGGCCTTGATAGCCCATGCTCCAGTTGCTGCTAGCACGAGCCCCAATGAAATGAATAAAAATTTCTTCATAATCACATTTTTTAAGTTTTATTGGGTTCTAACGTTTTTTCATGGCCGCATTCAGGGATAGAACCCATTAATCCCTGTAATATGGCAAATCGTAATTTGACAAATTTACAACAATTTGTTCAAATATTACACAAACCCGTAAGTTTTTAGCATATATTAACATGCCTGTGGCACATAGGAATTTTTTAGATAAAACGCTCACGGTCGCCATGAAACCTAATCAAAAACTATCAATAATTGTATTCATGCTTAATGCAAATTTGAGGTTTTTGCATAAAAACGTCACAAAAATGCTCAACATTTTTGCCATTAAATAAAAAATGTATACCTTTGCGTGCTATTTTTGTGAACCATAGGTTTTGGCAAATAAAAAACATAAAATATTAGTATAATGGCAGTATTAGAAAAAATCAGATCAAGGGCTGGAGTCCTCACGCTGGTGATAGGACTTGGCCTTCTTGCATTTATCCTCGAGGAGGCAGTGCGTGCATCGGGTGCATTCACGACCAACACACTTGCCGCCAAGGTGGGAGATGAGAAAATTGAATTTAACGAGTTTCAAGCGAAATCACAGCTGATGCAGAGCAAGCAGGATCCAGAGAACAAGCAGGACCCCGCCCAGTTGCAACAGCAGGTGATTCAGAGCATGATTCAGGAATCGCTTATCTCGCAGGAGTGTGAGGAAGCCAACATCGTTGCCACCGGCAGTGAAGTTGCCGACATGATGGTTAGCAATCCCCCTCAATCGATCCAGCAGTTCTGCCAGCAGAATGGTATGGACCCACAGTCCCTGCTTCAGCTGCTGAAGAACCCTGGCAAGATTGATCCTAACGATCCTGGTTTGGCTCAAGCTAGGGCAATGTATGAGGAAGAGGCTCAGAACATGCAGCTCCAACTCAAGGCTCAGAAGATGGCTCTGGTTGTGGACGGCTGCATGCAGGCCAGCAATGTCGACATTGCACTTGCCAAGCAGGAAGGTGACCTCTACGACGTGACCTATGCCAAGGTTGACTACTCGACAATCGACGACAAGTCGATTAAGGTTACCGACCAGGACTTGCGTGCCGCTTACGACAAGTATAAAGAGACCTTCAGGATTGACGATGAGATGCGTCTTATCCACTACATCAAGGTGGATGTAGACCCCTCGAGTGCCGACCGCACTAAAGCCGCCGCTAAGGTCAACAACATTCTCGCTACGCTTCAAAGTCAGGGCGTGGCTGGTGTTCGCTCAAATAACGACATCGTGCTCGACTCACTGACCACCACAGTGGCCGACAAGGTGGCATTTGCCAGCGACGGCAAGACCGTGAGCAAGGACGACCTGTTCACCCGCCTGCTTGAGGGTGGCAAGGGCACTTGCGAGAAGAAAGACGCTGCTGGCCGCGACCGCGACACCTATATATATATGGTGACCGACACCTATGAGAGCATCGACTCGATAGGCCTCGACCTGGTTCAGGTTGCTGGCGACAAAAAACGTCAAGACTCAATCATGGCTTGTCTTGCAAAGGGTGACTCGATTGAGGCATTGGCAAAAATAGAAGGCGTGAATGTGCAGAAGAGCAACCCACAGCAGCTCATGCGCCCCTTCATGCTGCCCGACTCGATTCGCAGCAAGGTCAACGAGTTTGCCGCTGGCGACAAGTACTTTGAGGTGAATTCTGGCAAGGAAGGTGCAGTGTTTGCCCGTGTTGCAAACAAAAAAGCTGGTGTGACCTTCTACAAGATTGCTCGCGCCAAGTATACCGACTATCCCAGCGATGCCACAGTGAGTGGTCTGCAGGACAAGTTGCAGGGTTACCTGAACAAGAACAAGAGCGTGTCGGCATTTGTGAAGAATGCCAAGAAAGCCGGCTTTGACATTCAGGAAGAGATGATCTCCCCGTCGACCAGCCAGCTGGGCATGAACCAGATGATGATGATGATGGGCGGCGGTGGCCTCAGAGACACCCGCAAGGCTGTGAAATGGGCTTTCGATAGCAAACCAGGTTCGATTTCTCAGATTTTCACCAGCGATACCGAGATGATAGCAGTGGCAGTTGATGCTGTGTACAAAGACTATCTTCCCCTTGATTGCCCCCAGGTTAAGGAGCAACTGACCGAGATAGTAAAGAACGAGAAGAAGGCTCAGATGCTGATGAAGGAGTATAACAGCAAGAAGGTGACCTCACTCGACAGCTATGCCCAGTTTAAGAATGTGAAGGTCGACAGCGCTCAGGTGGTAATGGCATCGCCTCAGCAGATGCTTGATGGCCGTGTTGCCGGCACTCTGGCAGGCCTTGGTGCAAAGGCAAAGGGTCAGATTAAGGCAGTGGCTGGCACTCGAGCATTCTATGTGGTTCAAGTGAATAACATCACTGCTGCCCGCAACCTCTCCGACAAGCAGGTGGCCGAGCAATATCGTCGCCAGAACTTGGGTATGCAGCAGCGCCTTGGTCGCATCTTGCAAGGTAGCCGCAAGGTTAAGAACAACTTGATCAAGTTCAGCTGATAGAATATCAGATTCCAACTATATTAAAAATAGTGCCGAGCATGTGATGTCTCAGCACTATTTTTTTTGATTAAAAGTTGTGAGAAATGAAAAATATGAGTAACTTTGACCGATTTATATACATTATTTCATAATAAGATGGCACAGATAAACCAGATTCAAGACGAGATAATCGACGAGTTCGGCGGCATGGACGACTGGATGGACCGCTATGCCTACATTATTGAATTAGGCAATGGCCTCGACACGCTCGACGAGAGCCAGAAGACGCCCGACAACCTGATAGACGGCTGCCAGAGCCGCCTGTGGCTCGACGCACAGTACCACGACGGCGTGGTGACCTACCGAGCCGACAGCGACGCCATCATAGTAAAGGGCATTGTGGCACTGCTCATCAGAGTGCTCTCGGGCCAGAAACCACAGGACATCGTTGATGCCGACCTCTACTTCATTGACCGCATAGGGTTGCGCGACCACCTGTCGCCCACCCGCAGCAATGGCCTGCTCTCGATGCTCAAGAACATGAAAGCCTATGCCATGGCTTTTACAATGCATAATTCATAATGCATAAAGCACAATGAAGACAAATAAAATTTTAACCATTAATAAATAAACTGACTATGTTATTAGAACTATGGAACAACAATCGCATGGTGTTTATGTTACTTGCGATTTTAGTTGTGGTTTTACCTTTCCTCGTTTATTATATTATCGAGGCTAAGAAGAAGCACCCCAAGGGCCTTATCTCGGCCGCTCTGTCAAACATGGGCGAGCGATTTGGCTACTACATCATGAATGCAGTGCTGCTGCTATTCTTGTGTTCAAAGTTCGGCATCAGCGATGATGCTGCTGGTTGGATTTATGCCGTGTTCTATTTCCTCATCTACGTGCTTAGTCTTCCTGGCGGAATACTTGCCGACAGATTGCAGAACTACAAAGGCATAATCATGTTAGGCCTCATTGTCATGGCCACTGGCTACATTATTTTGTCGGTGCCCGTGTTTGGTGGCAATCCCGGCTCAGTACCCACTTGGATACTTGTGCTGACTTGCTTTGCACTCCTGCTCATTGCCTCGGGTAACGGTTTGTTCAAGGGCAACCTTCAGGCTATCGTGGGTCAACTCTATGACAACTATGAAGCCGAAGCAGCCAAGAAAGGAGCCGAAGAGCTTGCAATCGCCAAGTCGCGTCGTGACAGTGGTTTCCAAATTTTCTATGTGTTCATCAACATTGGTGGTGTGATTGCGCCTTTCGTTGCTCCATTGCTGCGCAGCGCACTGCTCAAGATGGAGGGGTTCATCTATAATGCCGACCTGCCTCGCCTGTGCCACGGTTTCTTAGAGGGAACCCTCAAAGGCGATGACATGCAGAACCTCACTACTCTTGCTCAGAATTCAGTTTTAGAAGGTGGTCAGGTGGGTGACATGGCAACATTCTGCGCCAACTATCTTGAAAGCTTCAACACTGGTGTGCACTATTCGTTTATAGCATCAGCTTTGGCTATGATAATATCATTGGTGATCTTTGTGGCCACTCGCAAATCGTTGCCAAACCCTGTTAAGAAAATAAAAGAAGCAGTCGAAGTTAACCAAGAGCAAGTTACAGCCGATGCTAAGGAGATAAAGCAGCGCATGTATGCCCTGTTTGCAGTGCTTGGCGTGGCAGTGTTCTTCTGGTTCTCATTCCACCAGAATGGTCAGTCGCTGTCGGTGTTTGCCCGTGACTTCTGTAACACCAGCTCGATTGCTCCAGAGATTTGGCAATGCATTAATCCATTCTTTGTGATTGTGCTCACTCCAATCATTATGATGATATTTGCTACGCTGGCACGTAAAGGCAAAGAAATCTCTACTCCACGCAAGATTGCGTTTGGTATGTTCTTGGCCGCCAGTGCCTACATCTTCCTCATCGTTATCGCGGCCCAAAATGGTTATCCCTCTGGTACCGAATTCAAGAGTCTGCCCGAAGCCATGAAGGAGTCGATGAAGGCTGGCCCCTGGGTTCTGATTGTTACCTATTTCTTCCTTACCGTTTCGGAGTTGTTCATTTCACCACTTGGACTGTCGTTTGTTTCTAAGGTGGCCCCCGCTCACCTGCAAGGCGTGTGCCAGGGTTGGTGGCTGACTGCTACAGCAGTAGGTAACTTGTTCATCGCTCTTGGTGTGACAATGCTTAATAACTTCCCATATCAGTGGCAGTGCTGGGCAGTGTTTGCCGCTTTCTGCCTCATCTCAATGGGTGTGATGCTGGGTATGGTGAAGTGGCTCGAGCGCGTTACTAAGTAACATACTCGTCGCACGCGACCGATAATATAGCTTAACAATCACCCTGGGGCCTATGCCTTGGCCGCAGGGTGATTTGTTTGATTTCCTCCCAAAATGGTACAGAAATGTGCCCAAACCGTCTAAATCTCGTTTTTTTTGATAGATTTAGACAGTTCACGGTATATAATCGAGAGAATCAAAACATTTAAGTAATAACAAATAAAAAACAATCGAGTTATGTTCAAAAATCAACCTAAAGGCTTGTATGCCCTTGCGCTGGCCAACACTGGTGAGCGCTTTGGCTACTACACGATGATTGCGGTTTTCGCGCTCTTTCTGCGTGAGAACTTCGGCTTGGAGCCAGGCACTGCAGGCCTCATCTACAGCAGCTTCCTGATGCTGGTCTACTTCTTGCCAGTGATAGGAGGTATTCTTGCCGATATCTTCGGTTATGGCAAGATGGTGACCAGTGGCATCCTTATCATGTTCTTTGGCTACGTGGCGCTCTCGGTGCCTCTGGGTGGCGACACTGTAGCACTTGTTGCAATGATGGGAGCCCTGCTCCTTGTGAGCTTGGGAACAGGCCTTTTCAAGGGTAATCTCCAGGTGATGGTGGGCAACCTCTATGACGACCCGCAGTACAGTGACCGGCGCGACGCTGCCTTCAGCATCTTCTACATGGCAATCAACATTGGCGCCATGTTTGCGCCAACGGCAGCGGTGAAGATTATGGAGTATGCACAGACTAATCTTGGCGTTAGCGTAGCCGACAGTTATCACTTTGCCTTTGGCGTGGCATGCGTTTCGCTCATAGTCTCAATTATTATCTACTATGCCTTCCGTGGCACCTTCCGCCATGTGGAGAAGAGCGCCATTTCGAGCAAGAAGGACAACAAGGATGCTGCAGCAGCATCCGAGCTGGCACCTGGTGAGACCTCGAAGCGTGTGGTGGCCCTGATACTGGTGTTTATTGTGGTTATCTTCTTCTGGATGGCGTTCCACCAGAATGGTTTGACCCTCACCTTCTTTGCCAACGAGTTCACAGCTAAGACCTCGAGCGGCTTGCAGAGCATGGCATTCGACGTGTGGAACCTGGTGCTGTGCATCTTTATCGTGTATGCGCTCTTTGCCATCTTCGATTCATCTAACAGCAATCGCTCCCGCGGCATTGCCGGTGGTGTGATAGCAGCATGCTTGGGAGTGCTGATTTACCGCTATTTCAATCTTGATGGCCCCATCGACATTGCTGCTCCCATCTTCCAGCAGTTTAATCCGTGCTATGTGGTGGCTCTGACCCCAGTGTCGCTCGCCATCTTTGGGTGGCTTGCCAAGAAAGGCAAGGAGCCAAGTGCTCCACGCAAGATTGCGCTGGGTATGCTTGTAGCTGCATCGGCGTTCTTGATCATGATTGTGGGCTCGATGGGCCTGCCCACTCCCGATGAGCAAAAGGCTCTGGGCGAGGCAGCGACCCTGGTATCGCCCAACTGGCTCATCTCGACCTATTTGGTGCTCACCTTTGGTGAGCTGCTGCTCTCGCCCATGGGCATCTCGTTTGTGACCAAGGTTGCACCTCCCAAGCTCAAGGGCTTGATGATGGGCGGCTGGTTTGCCAGCACAGCGCTTGGCAACTTCCTCGTGAGCGTGGGTGGTTACCTGTGGGGCGACCTTCCACTGTGGGTAGTGTGGAGTGTGTTCATTGGCGTGTGCGTGGTTTCGGCCCTGTTCATGTTCATCATGATGAAGCGCTTGGAAAAGGTGGCCAAGTAATCGCCTTAAAGTAAAAAGATTGCTTTGATATTAATTAAAAGAGACTCGGGTAGAGACGACCTCGAGTCTCTTTGTTATAAGGGGAGCAGCTAACACAGTGGCTTTAGATAAAATGCTCACGCTCGCAAGGTTTTTTAGCGAGCTAAAACTTTGTCTCGCTAAATCGCATTTTTCAGGGAAGAAATTTGTTGTACTCAGGTTAACACAGCTGCTGCTTGAGGCCGAGACCTTGATTTTTGGAAAGGAATTAGGTGATTTATGGTATTTTTTGTTACCTTTGCACAAAGAATAATCACAATTAAACACAATAGACAATCATGAAGAAATTTTTGTTCTTATCACTTACGGCGATGGCACTGATTGCTTCGTCGTGCTCGGGTAGCGGCAGCAAAGTTGATGTGAAAAAAGATGCTACACAGCTTAATAAATCTCTGGTGGAGACCATCGACAAAGCTAAGGTCACCACTCGTGAGGACTATGACGCACTCAAGATGCGCCTCGACTCGATGGAAACAGTTTTTTATGAGTCTTACAAATATAAGCTGAAGGCCGACACAACCAACGGTTTGAGAGACTCAACGGTGAAGTCGGTAAGGGCCTATTTTGATAAGTCCTATCGCGAAAAGATTAATAAAGCACTCGACGAGAAGGCCAAGAGCATCAAGGAAGAGGCTCCCCAAGTCAAAGAAGCCCCCAAGGCTAATGATGATGCCAAGGCAAAGAAGTAGTGCACTGAGTTTTGCGTCTTGCGTTTTATCGCAAATGCTAATAACCGAATTAGATTGAACAATCACCCCGGGGCATAAGCCTCGGGGTGATTGTGTGTCGTCTCATATTATTTTCCACTTCTCGCGCGGCATTGCTACCGCTCCTCAATGCTCTTCGCGCTCGATGGTGTAGACGATGTCCCAGTGCTTGGTGGACTTGCCGCGGTAGATGTGCTCCTTGTCGTAGGTGTAGACGATGTCCCAGTGCTTAGTGGAGTTGCCCTTGTAGATGTACTGTTCGTCGTAGGTGTAGACGATGTCCCAATGCTTGGTGGAGTTTCCGCGGTAGATGTGGTGTTCGTCGTAGGTGTAGACGATGTCCCAGTGCTTGGTGGATTTTCCCTTGTAGATGTGGTGTTCGTCGAAAGTGTAGACGATGTCCCAGTACTTGGTGGACTTGCCTTCGAAGATGTGCCGCTCGGCGATGAGCGGTAGCGAAACAATCAGGATTAGTGCCGTGATGATTAATCTTTTCATAGTTGTGTGAGAGGTTGTTTATTTAAAGGTGTAGACAATGCTGGTGTAGTTGGTTGATGTGCCGCTGTAGATGTGTCGGTCATCGTAGGTATAGACGATGTCGGTGTAGCTTGTTGATGTGCCACGATAGATGTGTCGGTCATCGTAGGTATAGACGATGTCGGTGTAGCTTGTTGATGTGCCACGGTAGATGTGGTGTTCGTCGAAGGTGTAGACAATGCTGGTGTAGCTTGTTGATGTGCCGCTGTAGATGTGGTTGCCTTCGATAGTGTAGACGATGTCGATGTAGCTGGTGGATGTGCCTTTACACACGTGGTGCTGCGCAGCAAGATTGGCTGCGGCCATAATTGCCATGATGGAGAAAAGAAGGAGTTTTTTCATCGTAAGAAATAGAGAGTGTTAGAATTGCGAATGTGTTTATTGTCCTAAGAAGTCGAGAAAGGCTTGCTTGTAGCTGTCGCCAATGGGGATGTAGAGGTCGTTGTCGTAGACGATGCGGTTGCGGTCAATTTCCCGAATCTTGCTTTTTTGCACGATGAAAGAGCGGTGCACCCTGATGAACCTTGACGATGGCAGCATCTGCTCGATGGCTTTCATGTTCATGAGCGAGAGGATGGGGTGAGGCGACTGCTCGGTGTAGATTTTCACATAGTCCTTGAGCCCCTCGATGTAGCGAATGTCGTCGAGTTCGATTTGCAGCAGTTTGTACTCACTCTTGACAAAGATGCTGGTGGCCTCGGCAGCTTTTGGCTCCTCGGCTTGCTTTGTCATCATGAACCACTGCAGAGCCTTGTTGCAAGCTTCGAGAAACTCGGGGTAGGAGATGGGCTTGAGCAGATAGTCGAGTGCGTTGATGCGGTAGCTGTCGATGGCATATTGCTCAAAAGCTGTGGTGAAGACCACCCTTGTTGTCTCGGGCAGCATTCTCGATAGTTCGAGTCCGTTGAGCTCAGGCATTTGAATGTCGAGAAAGACGAGCTCCACGGGCTTGTCGGCCATACCTTTCATTGCGTCGACGGCATTAGAGTACTTGCCACAAAGTTCCATGAACGGTATTTTCTTTACATAGCTCACCAGCAGTTCCACTGCCAGAGGCTCGTCGTCAATTATTGCGCACTTTATTATCATTGTATAGAATTATTTTAGAGAAATATTTTTTAGATTCGGGGTCAATGCCCTTGTTCCATGAATATCGTCCTGGGTACATGAGTTCCAATCGCTTAGCCACCTGTTCCAGTCCTATGCCAGAGCCGCTCTTGTCGTTGTCGCGCTTGGGAAAATTGGTGTTTACAATCTCGCATGTGATCATGTCGTGCTCGTTGCTCATGGCAATGCCTATTTCTCCCTCACCAGCCTGCGAAACACCATGCTTGAAGGCGTTTTCGATGAGCGATATGAATATGAGCGGTGCAATGGGTGTGGAGTCGTCGTTGTCGATGTTGATGTTGGTGACAATCTTCACGTTGTTAGTGACCCTGATTTTCATTAGCTCGATGTAATTTTTTATAAACTCGACTTCCTTGTATAGGGGCACAAACTGCTTTTGATTGTCGTATAGCGCATGCCTGAGGAGCTTGCTGAGCTCACCCACGGCCATCTGCGCCTTGTCGGGGTCGAAGGCGATGAGAGCGTAGATGTTGTTGAGCGTGTTCAGGAGGAAGTGTGGGTTGAGCTGGTTGCGCAGGTTCTTGAGCTCGGCATCGGTTCGTGATCTTTCGGCTTCTTTCTTTGCTTCTTGCAGTTTTTGCCATCGCTGGCTCATGCGTATTGCCACGCTCAGTCCCACCACCAGTATTAGCATGAAAGCGATTTGCACAAAGCGAGCCCACTTGGGCGGTGCGTTAAACGCAATGGGTTTTGGCGCCGATATGGGTAATAAATTCCCCATCAGGTGCCACCACCACGTCATGGTAGCGACGATGAAGAAAATAGCCACGGCGTTGTAGATGATGAATCGCTTGGGCTTGTTCTCAAAGAGAAACTTGGGTGTTAGGTATAAATAATTCAGGTAGAAGATAATCATCCATCCCAGTGTGCCTCCGAGCGAACGCAAGTAGTGTCGCATGACGTCGGTCATGGTGTCGCCCTGGCGATAGAGGAAGATTGGGAACGCCAACAACAGTCCCCAGCACAGCAGGTGGATGAGGGTGTTGCGGTTGAATGTGAGTTTGTTAGCCATAGTGCAAAGTTAGCAAATATTTTCACAAAAATAGTATAATTTGTGTCATTTTTTAAAAAACGATAGACCAAAGCGACCTTTCACATCGAAGAATAACGAATATTAATCTACTAAAAAATGTTGCTGGCAGCCGATAGCTCGGGAGCTTGTCGCGACGATTTAATCCCATTAAAAACATGGAAGGGTAAAACAGGTTGCAGGCGGCATGCTTCTGAGTTAGTTTGACTCAAGCATGCAATGAGGGTTTAAAGTTGATGCTTTGAGGCATGAGTGTTGCAAAGACATTGAGTTGCAGAGCATAGTGTTGTGAGGCTTGTGGGTTGCGAGGAGTGTGCTAATGATGTTGTTTTAGCGAGCCATGGCGTTCTACCTTTGCAATGTGAATCACGACAACACCAGTTTTTTTTAATTAACGCTATTAAATCTAATTACAGCATGAAACAAGACAACAATCATTCAACGCCATGCGACGAGACCAGCCACGAGGCAACCGAGGCAGCAATGCCCACCGGAGATGGCTACCAGCGCAGTGAGCAATCGAGCACCAAGCCCCTCGGCCAAGAGCCCCCAGAGCAAGAGGAGCAGGGCAGGGAGGTCGACACGGTGCTTGAGAGGCTCGGAGTGAGCCCGAGCATTGCCACCAGTGCAAGGGCAATAATTGGCTCACTCAAGTCAGGGACCCCACCTGGCGAGGATGTGGTAAAGCTCATAGTCGCTGCTCTGAGCCACGACGAAGATGTGAAAAATGCCGAGGCGCAGGGCTACCTGCGAGGCCGCAACGAGGTGATTGAGGCATCGAGCAAGCTCGACGACCCCCAGGAGCCCCAGCCAGTGAATTTCCCCATCTACCGCAAGCGCAGTTTTTGGGACTAAAATCAAATTTCAAAACTCACAACACAAAACTCACAACACAATGATTTTCAAGAACATTATTCGTCGCGCGATTAATGCGCGCAACTGGGTCAAGACCCATCGCCAGCTGCTGATGCTACTGCTGGCAATAGTGACAATGCTCATCCTGGGTGGATGCTACATGGACGGTGCCGGCGCCATGCTCGCCGTGGTGATAGCAGGCGTGGATGGAGGCAAGCATGTGGTGGACGAGCCACTGACTACCGACCTCTCGCGCGAGACGTCGCCCGAGCTATTGCTCAACGAGATAGACCAGCAGGTGGTGAAAGTGCGCCCCATGGCCACTCCCATCGACCAGCTCTCGCGGTGTGCCGGCTCGAAGCACTCGGGTAGCATGGTGATAGATTATTACAACGTTGACACAAAGCCGACAAAAACTCGAGTGATTGAGGGCTATGACGAGCCCACGACCGCTACTGTCACCGACGATAGCGTGAAGGCAACAATCGTCACGGCCAAGAATGAGATGTTTGATGTGTCGGACACGATTCTGGTGCAAGGGGTGTTTGGCTATGAGCCCGATGGCACCACAATGTCGGGCCAGGAACTTGTGCTCTATGTGATAGGCCGCGACGAGGACAATAATCTCAAAGTGCTGGCCGCCAATGGCAAAAAGATAGGCCGAGTGGAGGGTTGCGTTCCAAGCATTGCTGCCGGCACCAATCTGGTGCGAATGGGTCGTGCCGCCACCGAGCTCGATGTGATGTCGCCACAGTTTGAGGCAATGCCGCGCAAGGCTCAGCAGTACTGCCAGATTTTCAAGATGCAGGTGGAGCAGAGCACGCTTCAAAAGCTTGCCAACAAGGAAGTGGGGTGGACGATGAACGACCAAGAAGAGGCAGCAATTTACGATATGCGCTTGGGCATGGAAAAGAGTTTCCTCTTCGGTGTAAAGTCCAAGATATGGGACAGTGTCAAAAAGGAGAACGTGATGCTCACTGGCGGCATCTGGCAGCAGGCAGGCAAGGAGTTTGTCTACGAAGATGGCGGCTTTACACAAGACTCGATTATTGACATGATGCGTGAGGCTTTCACCGGCAACGCCGGCAGCAAACGCAAGATACTGATTGGCGGTTCGGAACTCATAGGCATGCTCAACAAGCTCGACTATCAGCGCGTGATTACCGCAACCGACACCGTTACCAAATGGGGCATCGATTTCACCGAGCTGAGGTCGAAGTTTGGCACCCTCTATGTGCTGCTCAGCGAGGTGTTTGACGAGTGTGGCATGGCCGATGCCGGCATGATTATCGACCCCGAGTATTTGCAGAAGTACACCCACCAGCCCTTCAGCGCCGAGACCCTCAACCTCAAGGCCAGCGGCGTGAGGAATGTGGATGCGATGGTCTTGACCGAGACCTCATGCCTGGTGCTTCGTTACCCCAAAGCTCACATGCGCATCATTAAGGTCTGAAATATACAAGCCCCTGAAGTTTGTTTTGCTTCAGGGGCTTAAATGTTGGGTGGCTTTATTAGCAAAATAACCCTTGCTTGATGCAATAGATGTGATAATTTAATCGTTTTATAAGTTAGGATAACTATACCCTAATCGCAAGTGATGAAGACAATAGCAACATGGCACGTGAGAATGCTGAGCCAGTGCATGGCACTGGCAATGTTGCTGTTGTGCTCGTTGCAGGGGCTGGGGCAGCTCTACATTGATGGCCGTCAGGCGATGGCCGACACCCAGTCTAATATTTTGCTTTACACCATCCCTCGGGAATGCTTTGGCCATGATTTCACGGCCATTGTTCAGGTCGACACCACGAGCCAGTGGAGCAACATCAGCGTTAATGGGCAGTCGCTCAGCAGCAATCCCATCACGTTTGGCGATGTGGAGGCTGGCAAGTCCTATCTTGTGAGAGCCATTGTCGCTCACAGGCCTGCCGTTTTTCGGCTTCAATTCACCTTCCTGCCCATCATGAACCTGCAAGGCGACTTTGGCAACGACTACAGTGCGGCCACCGTCACACTGCTTGAGCCTGGAGCCCAGAGCAGCCAGGACATGGGTGCCCTGGTGAAGTGGCGTGGAGGATACACCAACGGCGCAGGCCGCCACAAGCGCAACTATAGCATAAAGTTCGTTGACGAAAATGGCGAGAAGCAGAACCACAAGCTGCTGGGCATGCGTCGTGACAACCACTGGAAGCTCGATGCTGCGCAGGTCGACCGCTCGCGTGTGCGCAACCGCGTAGCCACCGATTTGTGGCTTGACATGGCCACTGAGCCATACTACATAGACCAGGCTCCCGATGCGCTCATGGGAGCTCGTGGCAAACCCGTTGAGGTGTTTGCCTCAGGAGCCTACATGGGCATCTATCACCTGCTTGAGTGCATCGACCGCAAGCAGGTGCAGGTGAGGAAGTGGGACGAGGACACCGAGCAAACTTATGGCATGATGTGGAACACCACGCGCTGGAGCGATGTGACGGCATTCAAGCGGTCGCCGTACTACAATAACAACAGCAATGCCTACGACAACTTCGTTGTTGAATATCCCGACTTTGATGATGTGCATCCCACTCATCACGAGCACATGTACAATGCGGTTTTCTTTATGGCCAATAGCAGTGTGGCCGGGTTCAACAGCCGCGCTCACACCTATTTTGACATGCCCGTTGTCATTGATTATGCCATCCTCAACCAGTTGCTCACGTCGATAGACAATGAGGTTAACAACATCTATTGGGTGATCTATGACCGCCTTCAGGACAGGAAGCTGACCATCGCCGTGTGGGACCTGGATTGGTCGCTGGGCACCGACCGCAACTCGCCCACCTTCAGGGGCGAGCGTGCTATGCCCACCTACGATTTCGAGTTCTCGAGCCGCGTGCTCAACATGCTGCAGGACCCCCGTTGCATCTATCACAAGCCAATGGTGCTGCGCTACTGGCAATTGCGGCACACATGGCTTAGCCTTGAGAGCCTTGCAAGCCGCGTGAACAATGCCGTTGAGCCCTTGGTTGCCAGCGGAGCAGTGCTTCGCGAGCAAGCTCGCTGGAGTGGCGACAGCGACATCAACGGTTTGCCGCTCGACATTGTGGCCGAGAAAGACTACATAATTGACTGGATAGGTGAGCGCCTGTCATTCCTGGACCGCACTCTCATGCGCCAAGTGTGCGACGTGAACGGCGATGGCGGCATCACTGTTGCCGATGTGACAACCATCGTCACCCATCTGCTCGACAAGTCGAGCAGCTACGATGCACAGCTCGACGTTGACGGCGACGGTCACATCACTATCAACGATCTTAACATCGCCTATTCTATAATATTAGGATTAAACTGATTGCAACTATGAATAAAGAAAGCAAGATAGCATCGCTGCGATGCGCCACGACCCTTATACTAATCATGCTGATGAGTGTCATGGCCAGTGGGTCAACATTGTTCAGAGTGAACCAGTGCCCGGCATTTGCCGACTCGGCCCGGAACATGCTGCTTGTGTCGGTTCCACAGCAATGGTTTGGAACCACCGTGGCAGCGACCATCGATGACTCAGACGCTCAGGTGCTGAGCATCGGCGGCACACCACTTCCTGCCGACCGAACTTTCGCCTTTGAGGACATCACTGCTGGCAAGAGCTGGCAGGTGGAATGCTCGGTTGGTGGAGCGACTCGCACCTTTAGCCTCCAGTTCACCTATCTGCCTATCGTGCACTTGCAGGGCGATTTTGGCTACGACTATGCCGCCGGCACCATGACCATTGCTGAGCCTGGCAAACCACAGAGCGAGGCAATGACATCGCGCATCAGGTGGCGAGGCGGCAGCACCAACACCCCCGATAAGCACAAGCGCAACTACAGCATCAAGTTCGTTGACCAAAATGGCGAGAAGCAAAACCGCAAGCTGTTGGGCATGCGTCGCGACAACCACTGGATATTGGATGCCGGCCAGGCCGACATGTCGCGAGTGCGCAACCGCGTAGCCACCGAGCTGTGGCTCGATATGGCCCGTGCGCCACACTACATCGACCAGGCGCCCGACGCCCTCACTGGAGTGCGAGGCGAGATGGTTGAGGTGTTTCTGGGCGCCGACTACCGTGGCATCTATGCCCTGACCGAGGCCATGGACCGCAAGCAGCTTCAGCTCGTGAAGCACGACACTATTAATAATGTGTTTCACGGCGGGCTATGGAAGACCAATAGATTTAACGATGCCTCAGGATTTCGATGGGCCGAGGAGTTTAACGACTCGCTTCCCACCTATTGCGACTTTGAGACAAAATATCCCGAGCTCGACGAGGTGTTCCCCACAAGCTACCAGGTGCTCTATGATGCCATCAACGGCATGGCCTGGGCCGAATCGGTCGAGTCGTTTAACGATGTGGTAGACGGCTACTTCGACGTGCCAGTAGCTATCGACTACGCAATATTTTATCTAACGCTCAATGCCACCGACAACTCGGCCAAGAACATCTACTGGTTGTGCTACGACCGTGCTGTGGACCCCAGGCTCAGCATTGCGGTGTGGGATTTGGACACATCGGTGGGCGGGTCGTGGTCGCCATCGTTGTGGCGGCCTCCATTGTCGCAGCATGACTACTTTAAGCTGCCCTTCAACTGGCTTTTCAAGATGTTTTTCCACAATCGCTGCAAGTATCGCCAGCAGTTCCTGGCCCGCTACGACCAGCTGCGTGCCACATGGCTAAGTGAGGCCAGCTTGGTGCAGCGCTACACTGCCGCCATCGACCGCATAATGGGCTGTGGCGCTGCCCTGCGCGAGCAGAATCGTTGGAACGGCGATAGCGACCTCTATGGGCATCCACTTGACTTTGATGAAGAGAAGCATTACATCGCTCAGTGGCTCACACAGCGGCTGCCGCTGCTCGACGTGTGGATTCACCATCACTTGTGCGACGTTAACCACGACGGCCACGTCACCTCGACCGACGTCACCGTTGTTTACAATTGCATTTTGAGCGACACCGAGGTCGACATCGATATCGATGACGTTGACACCGACTTCAACGGATCGATCACTGCCACCGACATCACCTGCATCTATAACGAAATCCTGGGCGATTGAAGCTCGTCAGTAATGAATTAAGACCCCGCTATGAACTACCAAGTAACATCGCCTGCAATGGCTCGCTGCCATGTGCAACTGCCAGCCTCAAAGAGCCTGAGCAACCGCTTGCTCATGATTAGAGCAATAGCTGGCTGCACCACCATGCCACAAGGCATGGGCCAGTGCGACGACACCAGCGCTATGATAGCGGCACTCGGCTGCGACAGCACCTATATAAACGTGGGCGGTGCAGGCACAGCGATGCGGTTTCTCACGGCTTACTTTGCTGCGCTGCCAGGCCGTGAGGTGGTGCTCGATGGCGACGAGCGCATGCGGCAGCGACCCATAGCGCCACTGGTGGACGTGTTGCACAACATGGGGGCGAGCATCGACTATGCGGGCACCCCGGGTTTCCCGCCGCTGCGCATCGCCGGTCGCAAGCTCAGTGGCGGCATCCAGAGCATCGACGGCTCGGTTAGCAGCCAGTTTGTCTCGGCTTTGCTGATGATAGCCCCAGTGTGTGGCGGCCTAACCCTAAAAGTGGAGGGAGGCGCGGTTTCGAGGCCCTACATCGACATGACCCTGCAGCTCATGGCCAGGTGTGGGGTCGATGCAAGGTGGCATGGCACTACCATAGTGGTGCCGACCAGGAGCTACAACCCTGCGCAGCTCAGCATTGAGGGTGACTGGAGTGCTGCTGCGTTCTGGTTCTCAATGCAGGCACTGCTGCCGCAGTCGGCCATCAAGCTGTTGGGGCTTGAGCGCATTAGTCTGCAGGGCGATAGCGCGATTGTCGAGCTAATGAAGCCACTGGGAGTGGAAACTTGCTTTGGCAATGACATGGTGAGCCTGAGTCACAACGGCTTGCCGCTGCCGGCGCGTTATGAGTGCGACATGAGCGCGACCCCCGACCTTGTGCCCGCACTGGCAGTGACACTATGTTTGCTTCGAGTGCCATTCACGCTCACTGGGCTGCAGTCGCTGCGCGTCAAGGAGAGCGACCGCATCGAGGCACTGAGGCAAGAGCTTGCCAAACTGGGTTATTCAACCGAGGCCGAGGGCAGCAGCTTGAGCTACGCTGCCAGCTATGTTGAGACCACACAGCTTGTGGCTCTCGATTCTCATGCCGACCATCGCATGGCAATGGCACTCTCGCTTGCCGCCACACGCCACGGAACCATAACAATAAAAGCCCCCCAGGTGGTGGCGAAGTCCTACCCCCAGTGGTGGACCCATCTCACCGCCGCTGGCTTCAAAATCGAGAAGACCGAACCCTAAGAAACTCAAACCCTAAAAAATCACTACTGACAATGATTCCAGCCCTTTATATCTTTATAGCAATGGTCGTGATAGGCCTCATCCTCTACATTCATGATCGCATCACAAACAAGCCCGACGATGCGCCGCAGGAGCCTCAGCAGGAAGCATCGCACGATGACTGCAACGACGAGTGCTGCGGCATCAATGAGGTGTGCCCCAGCGAGATGATGCTCAAGCACATCGACGACCCTGTGGCCTATTATGAGGACGAGGAACTCGACACATTCAGGGGCAGAGATGCCACAAACTATAGCGACGATGAGCTCGAGCAGTGGCGTGATGTGCTCTACACCCTCAAGCACGACGAGCTACTTGCCTGGGAACGCTCGGTCAAGAAGCGAGGTATAGCCATGCCCGAAGTGATAAAACAGGAGCTAATCTCGCTCTACAACACAAAATAACGCTCAAAAATTGCATATTGCATATATATTCAATGCGCAAATCTCTTGCTTCATAAATTTTCTATATAATTGGAATGTTGAAAACATGTTTCAAAACATGTCTCGATTTATTTTAAAAAATATTTTGTGATATTTTTTTGGTTTTTGGTTGAAGTTTATTATCTTTGTGGCATGGCAAATAACCCAATATTACTGTATCCATCAGATTTGAATATTTAGTGTTAATTTACTATATTTATTAATCAAAACCGCATTTTTATGAATAAGATATTTTTTTCTACTCATCAGTCCTGTTGCTCATGGCATCATTCGTGCCTGCTGCGGCACAAGAGACATTGACGGTGTGTGACGGATATCTTATATTTTTTGTTATAAAATTTGGAAGTTTAGCAACAAATCATTAAATTTGCGGTGTCTTCTATTACTATCAGAGCTTTCAGTGTTTAATCAACCATAATTATTAACTAAAACCATTTTGTTTATGAACAAAAAACTATTATCTCTGTTGCTCCTTGTGGTAGCTGCATTCACAACTGCCACAGCACAGGAGACATTGACAGTGTATGAGGGACAAGGTCAGAGCAACGTTGTTCCCGCTTACATGTTCTATTGGGACGACTTCACCAGAAGTCAAGTAGTGTTCCCCGCTGAGCAATTGGATGCCATGAATGGCGGTCAAATCACAGCTCTCACATTCTACACCGACCAGACTGCTGAGTATGTGTCGGCATCTACTGCCGATGTTTATCTGATGGAGGTTGACTACACCACAATGTCGGCCTTTGAGCCCAAGGGCGAAGTTCTCTACAGTGGCACATTCACCGTAAATGCCGATGGTACTATCACCCTTGAGTTGGCTACTCCTTACCAGTATGGTGGTGGCAACCTGCTCCTTGGTATTGAGAACACTACCGACGCTGGTTACAAGAACGTTAAGTTCTATGGCCAGACTGGCAATGCCGGTGCTTCGTTTGCTGGTTACAACAGCGGCAGCACCGATGCTGTAGTTGGTTCCGTTCGCGACTTCATCCCACAGACCACCTTCACCTATACTCCTGGTGGCGGCGTGATTGTTCCTAAACCCACTAACCTCACCGTTAGCGACATTACCACCAACACTGCAGTTGTTGCTTGGACTCCAGGTGCTGAGGAGACTTCATGGGAGCTTGAGTACAAGACTAAGGCTGCCGAGGAGTGGACCGCTGTAGGCACTGTAACTGAGTCGATCTACAACTTCGACGCTCTGCAGAATGGCCAAATTTACATGGTTCGCGTTCGCGCTCTCGACGGTGAGAACGCCAGCGTTTGGGTAAGCACTCAGTTCCAAACTCCTACTTGCGAGGATGCCGACAAGGGCGAGATTAGCTATGAGCTCACCGACTCTTACGGCGACGGCTGGAACGGCAACGCTCTTGAGTTCTACAACAGCAATGGCGTGCTTGAGGCAACCGTTACTCTCGGAAGTGGTGCCAGCGCCCAGGGCACTGTAGCTCTGTGCTACGGCGAGACCTACACTATTAAGTGGAAAGCTGGTAGCTATGGCAGCGAGTGTGGCTTCGTAGTTTATGGCCCTGGTGGCGATGAGCTCGTTAACCACGCACAAGGCACTGCTCCTACCGCAGGCGAGACCCTGGCTGAGTTCTTGATGGAAATGCCTACTTGCTTCACTCCTAAGAATCTCACCGTGGGCGAGGTTACTTACAACACCGCAGCTCTGAGCTGGACTCCAGGCAGTGAGGATCAGGATGCATGGCAAGTAGCCGTTGGCACAAAGGGCTTCAACCCCGACACCGAGAACTACGTTTACATCGACGTAAATGGCGAGCCCAACACCGTTGTTGAGGGCTTGGCCGAGAACACTGCTTACGACGCTTACGTGCGCGGCAACTGCGGCGAGGGCGACGTTAGCGCTTGGAGCAAGGTGGCTACCTTCACCACTCCATTGCAGTTCCCATTGCCTACCAACCTTGTTGTTAGCGACATCACCGCTAAGAGTGCTGTTGCTGCTTGGAACGGAACTACCCAGACCTATAACCTGCGCTACCGCATCCCCGCTGGCGTTCAGAAGTTCTTCTTCGAAAGCTTCGAGAACGACAACATCGAATTTTCAATTCTCGACGCCGATGGCGACGGCAACAACTGGAACTTGCTCCACGCTGTTGAGTATGCAATCCAAGGCACTCAACTGGAGGCTAAGGATGGTGAGTATGTTCTCATGTCGTCGAGCTACTCGAGCACTGCTCCTCTCACTCCCGACAACTGGCTGATCTCGCCACAGGTTAACCTGCAAGGCACTCTCCAGTTCTTCACCAGCGACGACGGCACTTATCCCGAGAACTTCAGCGTTTACATCTCTACTACTGGCACTGCTACTACCGACTTCGTAGCTCTCGAGGAGAACATTGCTACTCCAGCTCCTGGTGCAGTTAACGTTTGGACTGAGCACAGCTATGACCTGAGTGCTTACGAGGGACAGCAAGGCTACATCGCCATCCGTCACCACGGCACTACCGATCAGGACTACCTCTTCGTTGACGCAATCGCACTCAATGGCGAGGAGATTCCTGAGAGCGACTGGGTAGTAATGGAAGGCGTTACCGCTCCTACTACCATGCAGCCACTGCAGCCTAACACTACCTATGAGGTACAGGTACAGAGCGTTTATCCTGATGGCATCAGCGGCTGGACCGAGAGCGTGAACTTCACTACTCTGGGTGCCGACGCACTGCCCATCAACCTCACAGTTGACAACATCACTGCTACCACTGCCGAGGCTTCTTGGGAGGGCAGCCAGGATGCTTACAACCTGCGCTACCGCACCGCTGGCTTCACCGCCGGCTATGAGGAGGGCTTCGAGTATGGTCTCGCCAGCGGCGAGTTCCCAACCGAGAGCGGCTGGATCACCATCGATGCCGATGGCGACGGTTACGCTTGGTACACCTTCACTCCCGACCAAACTACCGACAACAATGGTAATGCTACCGTTCTCGATGCTTCTTGCATGACTTCGGCAAGCTACATGAGCTCTGCTCTCACTCCCGACGACTGGTTGATCAGTCCTGAGGTTGCTCTCGACGGCACTCTGTCGTTCATGGTTCGTGGCCAGGATCCAAGCTATGCTGCCGAGCACTATGCAGTATATGTATCGGTTGGCGACCGCACCGACCTCAGCTCTTACGTTGAGCTCATTCCTGAGGCTGTTTCGGGTATTGCTTACGAGGAGATCACTGCCGACCTGAGCGCCTACGAGGGCCAAACGGGTTACATCGCAATCCGTCACTTCAACTGCACCGACGAGTTCCGCCTGAACATCGACAACTTCCGCATCATCAACGATGGCGAGAGCATTGAGCCAGGCGAGTGGCAGGTTGTTGAGAACGTGACCAGTCCTTACACCATCGAGGGTCTCACTCCTAACACAAGGTATGAGGTTCAGGTACAGGGCATCGTTGACGAGCTGAACACTACCGAGTGGACCGCTTCTACCTTCTTCACCACTCTTGATGGTGATCCTGGCATGAACGAGTTCTACCTGGTTGGTACATTCAACGACTGGTTAACCGACGAAGAGGGTGGCCGCATCGAGCTCGTTGAGAACGAGGACGGCGTATTCACCGGTCAAGTAACTCTCGAGGCTAACGACGAGTTCAAGGTTATCACTCCTATCGAGGATGGATGGCAGTGGTTCGGTGGTCTTGATGAGAACCAAGTTGGCTACTTCTTGGTAACTAACGAGTTGCTCGACCAGAACATCGACCTCATTGATGGTTCTAACTTCCGCATCACCGAGGAAGGCACTTACAACATCACTGTGATGGAGAATCCTGGACGCGGCATCTACGCTCCTCTCACTATCGTGATTAGCAAGGATCTTACCGGCATTAGCACCGTGGGAGTTGACGCTAAGAGCAACGAGTGGTACAACCTCAATGGTCAGAAGCTCAATGGCAAGCCCGCTACTCCTGGCATCTACATCAATGGTGGCAAGAAGGTCATTGTTAAGTGATAAGTGTTAAGTTTTAAGTGTTAAGTCACTTCGAAACACACTTTCACCATTTTAAAAAATGCACCCGCAAGTACGGCGGGTGCATTTTTTTTGAACTAAGAGCACTTAGGCACTTCTGTTTTTCCTTTTTTTGCTCCCCGTCCGTGTTTTTTTGTTATATAATTTTGCACTTTGGCGATAAATCGTTAAATTTGCAGTGTTTTCTATTGCCAATTAAGACTTTAGTGTTTTAATCAACCATAATTATTAACTAAAACCATTTTGTTATGAACAAAAAACTATTATCTCTTTTGCTCCTTGTGGTAGCGGCCTTCACAACCGCCACAGCACAGGAGACGTTGACTGTCTATGACGGAACAGTCACCAACAATTCTGTTCCCACCAACGTAGGCTATTGGGACGACTTCACAAGAAGTCAGGTTGTGATTCCTGCAACTGATTTGGCCGACATGACTGGTGGCACAATCACTGCCATTAAGTTCTACACCAACATCAGTAATAACAACATCCCTTACACTTCGGTTTCTACTGCCGATGTTTACTTGATGGAGGTAGATTACACCGCAATCAGCGCCTTTGAGCCAAAAGCAAGTGCTACCATGGTTTACCAGGGCACAGCATCGTTTGTGCTTAACGAAGCTGGCAATGGTGGAGAGTGGACCATTGAGTTTACCACTCCTTACATCTACGATGGCGGCAACCTGCTCATTGGCATCGAGAACACTACTGATTCAGGCTACAAGTTCATGTATTTCTATGGACAGACCGTAGAGGGCGCTTCGGTTTCAGGTTACAACGGCACAAGCCTGGATAATGTTACTCCAACCCAGCGCAACTTCATCCCCAAGACCACATTTAGCTACACTCCCGCTGGTGGCGTGATTGTTGCCAAGCCCACCAACCTGCAAGTGAGCAACATCGGCCCCAACAGCGCTACCTTGAGCTGGACAGCCGGTGGCGAGGAAACCGCTTGGGACGTTGAGTACAAGAAGGCTGCCGACGAGGAGTGGACTCAAGAGGCTGTTACCACTACCACTCTTGACCTCGATGCTCTGGAGAACGGCACTGAATATCAAGTGCGCGTGCGTGCCAACATGGGCGACGGCAACGTTAGTGGCTGGGTTAACACCACCTTCACAACACTGCTGTGCGACCCTGAAGACATGGGCGAAATCACCTATGATCTCAAAGATTCCTACGGCGACGGATGGAGTGGCAACGCCATCGAGATTGTGGCACCAAACGGCCTTGTGGTTGCAAGCCTCACCATCACATCGGGCAGCACGGCTTCAGGAACTGTAGCTTTGTGCCACGGCATAGAATACACCATCCGCTGGAAGGTTGGCAGCTATCCTGGCGAGTGCTCCTACACTCTCACTGGCCCCGATGGTGCCGAGATTGTTAAGGGTACAGGTGCTACCTCCAATACCACTCTTACCACCTACATGCTTCCTGCTCCCGGACAGGGCATGGTTAAGAACGTAGAGGTTACTGACATTACTGCCACCACTGCCAACGTTAATTGGGAAGGCGAGCAAGAGACTTACAACGTGCGCTACCGCACTGTCGGCTATCCTGGCGGTGAGATTGAGGGCTTTGAGTATGGTCTCGCAAGCGGCGAGTTCCCCACCGAAAGTGGCTGGACCACCATCGATGCTGATGGCGACGGTTACGCTTGGTACATCTTTGCCCCAAGCGATGCTATTGATGGCAACGGCAATCCCACCGTGTTTGACGGTGCATGCATGACTTCGGCAAGCTACATGCAGAATGCTCTCACTCCCGACGACTGGTTGATTTCGCCACAGGTTGAACTCAATGGCACCCTCAGGATGTGGCTGCGCGGCCAGGATCCTGGCTATGCCGCCGAGCACTTCGCAGTTTATGTTTCTACTGCTGGCAACACCGATGTTGCCGACTTCACCACCGAGCTCATTGGCGAGACAGTGGCCGAAGGTCATTATGTAGAGTACACTGCCGACCTGAGCGCATTTGAGGGACAGATGGGTTACATCGCCATCCGTCACTTCAACTGCACCGACCAGTTCCGCCTCAACCTCGACAACGTCTTGATCCAAGACCCAGCAGCAGTTGTTGAGCCAGGCGAGTGGATTGTTGCCGAGGGCGTTACCAATCCTTACGCCCTTGAGGGCCTCACTCCTAACACAGAGTATGAGGTTCAGGTACAGGGCAACTACGAGGATAGAGGCACTACCGAGTGGACCGAGAGCGTATTCTTCACTACTCT
>CAMHNO010000001.1 GCA_946186575.1 uncultured Prevotellaceae bacterium | reverse complement strand
CCGATTATCGCTTGATTACCGGTATTACCCCCGACAAGTTCTACACTGTCAGGAACTTGACTGCCGGTGGCACCTTCTTCTTCCGTGTGAAGGCCCATTACACTGATGACACCTGGAGCCCCTGGAGCAAGGCCAAGACTGTTGTCCTCGAAGGTGAAGGCTATGCAGTGGGTGACGTGAACCGTGACGGCTACGTGAATAGTGCCGACGTAACTTGCCTTTACAACTACCTGCTTAACGGCGATGAGACCTTCCTTGACACATGCGACGTAGATGGCGACGGCTATATCACCAGCGCCGACGTTACAGTAATTTACAACATACTTTTAGGAAACTAAAAAGAATAAAATATTAAGATAAGACCCATTCAAGTGCCGCAGGGAATACCCCGCGGCACTTGAGTTTTAATAAGAATTGACATTGCCTAACTCAAAAAAAGGGGGAGAAATAGTGCTATTATCATTAATTATTATTAAATTTGCCTGCTTTAAACGTAATAAACTGAAATCCATCTTATGATTGACAATAAGTTCAAATTGCTTGCCGGCCCTTGTGTGATTGAAAGTGAGGAGAATGTGATGCTTCTGGCTCAGGCACTTAGGGACATTGCCAGCAAATATGATATTGACTTTTATTTCAAAGCTTCGTGGGATAAAGCTAACCGTACTAAGGCAACTAATTATCGTGGGCCTGGTATGGGAGAAGGCTTGCGCATCCTCAGGAAAGCAAAGGACGAGGTGGGCGTGAAGATTGTTACCGACATTCATGAGCCAAGTCAAGCAGAGCCTGTGGCTGAAGTTGCCGATATCATTCAGATACCAGCATTCTTGTGCCGGCAGACCGACTTGCTTCACGCTGCAGCCAGGACTGGTAAGATGGTAAACATCAAGAAGGCACAGTTCTCGAGCCCCGAGGAGATGGGCAATGTGGTAAGCAAGATGGAATATTTCGGTTGCAGGAACTTCATGCTTTGTGAACGTGGAAACTGCTTTGGTTATAACAATCTCGTGGTCGATATGGCTGGACTTGTTAGGCTTGCACGGCTGGGCTATCCAGTAATCTTTGATGCCACCCACAGTGTGCAGATTAGTGGTGGCGGGTTCAACTATGGCAACAGCGGCAAGAGCGAGTATGTGCCTTATCTTGCCAAGGCTGCTGTGGCAACCGGTGTGCTCTCGGGACTGTTCATGGAGATTCACAACAATCCGGCAAGTGCCCTGTGCGATGGCAGCTGCATGCTGCCCCTTGACCAGCTCGACACGTTGCTCGACCAGATAATGAAGATTAGAGAAATTACAACCCTGTGAGATGCTTATACTCAAGAGAATAGTGCACAACACAATTTGGGGTGGCCCCAAGATAGCAAGCCGCACCGGAGTTGAAGGCGACCACATTGGGCACCTGTACTCACTGTATTGCCGTGAGGGCGTGTCGAACGAGATTCTCAACGGCGAGTGGCGTGGACGTTGCCTCAACGATGTGTTCCCACTCTTCAAGGCCGACTACGGGATGGCTCGTTGCGAGTATTTCCCGCTCACGCTGGCACTGACCGAGGCCCAAGAGAACCTGAGCATACAGGTTCACCCCAACGACCATATGGCGAACCAGCTCGAACACATGTCGCACGGCAAGCGTGAGTCGTGGTACTTTATCGACGCTCCCACCTCGGGCAGCATCATCAACGGCTGCACCTGCCGCGACAAGGCTCAGCAGGACGAGATGATAAGCAAAGGACAATTCATGGCAATGGCCGACGAGCTGGCGGTTGGGCAGGGCGACTATGTGTTTGTGGAGCCTGGTACCTTGCATGCCATCACAGCCGGCAGCCTGGTGTTTGAGATTGAGGAGGGCAGCGATTTCACCTACCGCTTCTACGACTACGACCGCACCGATGCCCAGGGACGCAAGCGTGAGCTCCATGTGGCGAAGGCCACCAGCGCCCTCGACCTCGGCCTCAAGTCGAGCGTCAAGAGTTATGCCGGCGGAGAGATAGTGGAGAAGACCTATAGCACAAAACTCATCAAAAACATAGATTTTTACGCTAACGAGAGCAACATGATAGAGTGTTTCACGTTAGTAGATGGAAGGCTAAGCTGCGACGGCATGGCTGTGCCTCCTGGTTCCACAGTGATGCTGTGGCCCGGTGAGAAGCTGCCCACGCATGATGTGCAGCTGGCTTTCGTGTCAAAAATAATAGAAGACAACTTATGATATATTCACCTTCGTTAATGTGTGCCAACTTCGACAACCTCAAGGCCGAGACCTTTGCCCTTGAGGCTGCTGGAGCTACACGCCTCCATCTTGATGTGATGGACGGGCGATATGTGCCCAACTTTGCCATGGGCTTAGGCGATGTGAAATCGGTGTGCCGCAACACCTCGTTAGTGACAGAGCTTCACATGATGATCATGGAGCCAAGCCGGTATATCAAAATGTTTGCCGACGCTGGTGTCGACATCATGTATTTTCACCCCGACAGCGACAGCCACCCCATGCAGGTGATAAAGAAGATAAGAAAAGAGGGCCGCAAACCTGGCATCGTGATTAATCCCGAGACCACAATCGAGAGCCTCACCGAGTATTACGACCTGGTGGATAATGTGCTGCTCATGGGCGTCAAGCCAGGTAATGCAGGGCACATCTATCTGCCCTATGTAGAGGAGAAAATAGGCCAGCTGCTCGAACTCAAGGACAAGTACAACCTTGAGATTATCATGGATGGGGCTTGCACCGTTGAGCGCATGAAGCGCTGGGGCAAGCAGGGCGTGGACGGCTTTGTGCTTGGCACCTCGTCGCTCTTTGGGCACCTGGGTACCTATCGCGATATTATCAACTACATAAAGAAAGAATGTGGAGAATAAAGCCATGAACATCAAGCTGCTTGTAATGGACGTTGACGGCACGCTCACCGACGGCAAGATTAACATGGGGCCTGATGGAGAGCTGTTCAAGTCGTTTGACATTAAGGATGGCTATGCCATAAACGAGATGCTGCCTGCCAACGGCATTGTGCCAGCCATTATCACTGGCAGGACATCGAGCATCGTTGAGAACCGCGCTCGTGAGCTTCACATCACCGAACTGCATCAGGGCAAGCACGACAAACTCGAGACGCTGTTGCAGCTAATGCAGAAGTATGACTGCAAGAGGGAGAATGTGGCCTATATTGGCGACGACGTGCTCGACATCGTGTGCATGGAGCATTGCGGCTTGGTGGGATGCCCCGCCGACTCATGCCGCCAGGTGAAAGAGATTGCCCACTATCAATGCTCCAGGAATGGCGGTGATGGGGCAGTGAGGGAGTTTGTCGAGTACCTGTTGGAACTCAAATAGGGCAAAAAAACACTCGTCAATTAAAGAAAAAATCAGAAAAAAAGAGCAAACTTCTTTGTGGTCAAAGAAATTTGTAGTACCTTTGCACCGCTTTTCGCAATCTCTGGCAAGAAGTTTAGGTGTGAACCTATTAGAGTGGCTTGTGAATATTGCGAAGAGTTGAATAAAAACGTTTTTACACAATTTACAATGGACTTAATTAAAGTTGCAGAACAAGCGTTTGCTACCGGCAAAGAGTTGCCCAGCTTTCTTCCTGGCGACACCATCACAGTAGCTTACCGCATTAAAGAGGGAAACAAAGAGCGTATTCAGCAGTATCGTGGCGTTGTTATCAAGATCAACGGCGAGGGCGTGAAGAAGCGTTTCACAGTGCGCAAGAACAGCGACGGCATTGGCGTTGAGCGTATTTTCCCAATGGAATCTCCATTCATCGACAACATCGTTATCAACAAGTATGGTCGCGTGCGTCGCGCTAAGCTTTACTACCTGCGTGGTCTCACCGGTAAGAAGGCTCGCATCAAGGAGCGCCGCTTCGTTAAGAAGGATGCACAATAATTGAGGGTGCATCGCATCGGCGATTAGAAGAATCAAAAACCGTGGCAGTCAGCTTGACTTGCCGCGGTTTTTTGGTTTTTTTTGTGCCTTTTGCGACGTTTTTTTTGCAGTTATCAAAAAAATGTCTAAATTTGAAACCAGAAACTATAAAACTGTTATAGCAATGAAGAAACTGATTTTTGCATCACTGGTGTCGCTCACGCTCATGTCGACGGCATGCTCTGGCAGCGGTAACGGTGATAAGGCATCGGGCGCTGCGCCCGGCAACGAGAGTGTGGAGAACAAGGGTGGTGACGGCCAGGCTACTAATCCAGCCAATGCCGCTGCCGACAAAATGCAACCACAGGGGCAGATCGAGAATCCTCAGACTCCCAATCTGAGGACAGGGACCCTGCCCGATGGCAAGCAGAACCTTGAGCAACCAAAAGTTAAACCCCACGCCGAAACCGAGACCGATAAGCTCTTGAAGCAGTATAACGAGGCGTTTGTTGCGCTGATACCGTCGTCGAAGAGCGGCAAGATTGATGATGCCGCGTTAAAGCGCTGCCAAGACCTGCAGGCGCAGATTGCACAGCTCGAGAAAGAAGGCAAGCTAAGCGAGACTCAGAAGTCGCTGTTCCATGCTACCAGCGATGCCTTCAGCAAGCTGAAGAAATAATAGCATTTGAAAAATGTCTGGTCGAGCTTCATTAGGACTTGACCAGTTGAAATAATAACTTATTTACTAACTTTTAAAATGTAATATTATGGCCGAAGGACTTTTGGATCAAGCTAAAGATTTTATTCAGGACAAAGCAGGTGAAGTGCTCAAGAACCCTGAGGAAATCAAGAAAAAAGCCACTGAGATTGGACAGAAGATTGCTCCCGACTCTCTCGACCCCAAGGTTGAGCAGGTGGTTGACAGCGCCGTAGACTTCTTGACCGACAAGCTCACTAAGAAAGACACTCCCGAGAAGAAATGATCCGGGTTTGAGAATCAAGGACCAACCGAGCTCCTTGATTAAGAACACGGCACTTTGATGGCAATGTGGCGACGCCCCGAGCAGCTCATGCAGGGGGGCGCTGCTCATTGTGCGTCTGTGCCAGATGTGCTGCTATGGGCCATGTGATTGCGGTAGTTTTGTTGGTGCCTTGCTCATGTTAAACCTTCAATCGTGAATCGCGTTACAAAAAATTGTTGTTATAATTTTGTAATGAGCCGAAAATGCAGTATATTTGCAGTCCCCAAAGGTTTTTTGGGGAACACAAACTGTGACGAAATTCAAAAGGTTAGATTTAAGTAAATGAGTAATAAAGCTTTATTAATGATTCTTGACGGGTGGGGAATTGGCGACCGCAGCAAGAGCGATGCCATCTTCTCTACTCCTACTCCCTATTGGGACTCGCTTATCGACAAATATCCACACAGCCAGCTTCAAGCCAGCGGCGAGAACGTGGGCTTGCCCGACGGACAGATGGGCAACAGCGAGGTGGGCCACCTCAACATTGGCGGTGGGCGAGTGGTGTATCAAGACCTTGTGAAGATTAATAAAGCTATTGCCGATGGGTCGATACTTGAGAATCCCGAGATAAAGAGTGCATACGCCTATGCTAAGCAAACTGGCAAGGCCATCCATTTCATGGGGCTGACCAGCAACGGTGGCGTGCACAGCTCGCTTGAGCACTTGTTTGCATTGTGTGACATAGCCAAGCAGTATGACCTGAAAGATGTTTTCATCCATTGCTTTATGGATGGCCGTGACACCGATCCCGAGAGCGGCAAGGGCTTTGTGGCTCAACTCCAAGAGCATTGCGCAAAAAGCGCCGGTGTGGTGGCTACGGTGACAGGTCGCTACTATGCCATGGACCGCGACAAGCGTTGGGAGCGCATTCGCCTTGCCTACGACCAGCTCGTGCACGGTGTGGGCCGCAAGAGCTCCAACATGGTGCAAGCCATTCAGGAGAGCTATGACGAGGGCGTTACCGATGAGTTTATCAAGCCCATTGTGAACAGTGAAGTGGATGGCCGCATCAAGGAAGGCGACGTTGTGATTTTCTTTAACTATCGCAACGACCGTGCCAAGGAGCTCACCATCGTGCTCACTCAGCAAGACATGCCCGAGCAGGGAATGACTACCATACCAGGCCTTCAATATTATTGCATGACCCCATACGACGCATCGTTCACTGGTGTGCATGTGATTTTCAAGAAGGAGAATGTCGACAACACTCTTGCCGAGTATCTCTCGAGCTGCGGCAAGAAGCAGTTGCACATTGCCGAGACCGAAAAATATGCCCACGTGACATTCTTCTTCAATGGTGGTCGCGAAGAACCGTTTGAGGGTGAGGACAGGATATTGGTGCCATCGCCCAAAGTTGCGACCTATGATCTCAAGCCTGAGATGAGTGCTCCCGAGGTGAGAGACCGTTTGGTTGCGGCAATAGGCGAGCAAAAGTATGACTTTATCGTGGTGAACTATGCCAATGGCGACATGGTGGGTCACACAGGAGTTTATGAAGCTATCGTGAAGGCTGTTGTTACTATCGACGATTGTGTGCGCTCCACCGTTGAGGCCGCCAAGGCTGCTGGCTACGAGGTGATTATCATTGCCGATCATGGCAACTGCGACCATGCCATCAACGAGGACGGCACCCCCAACACTGCCCACTCCCTGAATCCCGTGCCATTCATCTATGTCTCGGACAACAGGGATGCTTGTGTTGCTGACGGCCGCCTGGCCGATGTGGCTCCGTCAATACTCCAGATTATGGGCCTTGAACAGCCTTCGCAGATGACCGGCACAGGACTTATCAGAAAGAGCAAATGAAGTAAGAAATATTAAAACAAGAAACGAAATCGAAAACAACACATTTTTTTCATTTCATATACTCGTTTTACTATGATGACTCGACGCAGTGACTGCATTGGGTCATCTCTTTTTTTATTTGGCATTTTCATGGAGTTTGGTTAACTTTGCAAAATAATCACATAATAAAGAAATCTCATGCCTTATTTTTCAATCATAGTACCGGTCTATAATCGCCCTGCCGAGGTAGAGGACCTGTTGCGCAGTCTCAAGGAGCAGACTTGCAAGGATTTTGAGCTGATGCTTGTGGAGGATGGCTCCACAGTGAGATGCGAGGAACAGGCGAAGAAATATGAGAACGATATCGACATTCATTACTATTACAAGTCGAACGAGGGTCGCAGCATAGCGCGCAACTACGGCTTGGAGCGCGCCAGCGGGGAGTATTTTGTTTTCTTCGACAGCGATTGCGTTATCCCCAAGGATTATTTCGCGACGCTCAAGGCTGAGCTCGAGAAAAGCTATGTTGACTGCTTTGGCGGCCCAGATGCTGCCAGCGACGATTTTACCGACGTGCAGAAGGCCATCAACTTCTCGATGACATCGTTCTTGACCACAGGCGGAATCCGTGGCGGAAAGGTGCAGCTCGAGAAATTTGTGCCGCGCTCGTTCAACATGGGCTACTCGCGACAGGTGTGGGAGAAGGTGGGCGGCTTCCGCGAGATGTTCAGCGAGGATATCGACATGAGCACGCGAGTGCGTCAAGCCGGCTTTTCCATTCGCTTGATTCGTGACGCTTATGTCTATCACAAGCGCAGGGTAGACTTGAAGAAGTTTGCCCGCCAGACCTATGTGTTTGGAATGTCGCGCATCACCCTCAAACTTCTTTATCCCGACTCGTTGAAGCTCGTTCACTGCCTGCCGGCGGTGTTTGTGCTGGGCTGCCTGGTGCTGATACTATTGGCGCTGTTCTGGCGCTGGTGGGCAATATTGCCTCTGGTTCTCTATGTGGTAATGTTGTGGCTGAGCGCGCTTGTCAAGACCAAAAGCATAAAGATTGCCTCTATAGCCATTGTGTCGAGTTTTGTGCAGCTTGGTGCTTATGGAGTGGGATTTATCAAGGCGTTTGTGTGGAAGATATTGTTAGGTCACGGTCGTGACATCAACGAGGAAATAGCAATGCGCAAGGGCAAGTGATTATGAAAGAAACTGACGTAGCTGCCGAAGAGCGGCAAGAACACAAGTCGAGGGCGCTGAAACTCAACACCTCGCTCGACGACCGCCCGCGTGAGAAGGCAATGAAATATGGATTCTCGTCGCTGTCGCCTGCCGAGCTTTTTGCCATCATCATTGGCAGCGGCAGCCGTGGTGAGAACGTAGTGGACTTGTGCCAGCGCTTGCTAAATGACTACGATAACAAGATTTCAAAGATTGCCCGCCTGAACTATAACGACTTGGCGGCAATGTATCGCGGTGTGGGCGAGGTGAAGGCATTGCAAATGCTTGCGGCAATCGAGATTTCGCGGCGCTTTCAGGGCGAGGAGTTTGACGATGACACTCAAATTCTTGATGCCAACATCGCTTATCATTATTTAAGGCCTTTCATGATTGACAAAGATCATGAGGAGTTGTGGCTCTTGATGCTCGACCGTGCCAAGCATGTCAAGGCAAGGGTTTTGGTGAGCAAGGGTGGCACGTCGGCAACTGTGGGCGACGAGAAAATCATCCTCAAGCATGCCATCACTCACCTTGCCAGCAGCATCATTATGGCTCACAACCACCCGAGTAACAACCCACGACCAAGCGTGCAGGACGATGCTCTCACGCAGCGTGTGAGGCGTGCCTGCGATGCGGTTGGCATCCCTCTTGACGACCACATCATAGTGTGTCGTGGCAATTACTACAGCTATCAGGCCGAGGGCAAGCTGTAGAAAAAAATGCACAAAGCACCACTCATAGCCACTCATAGCCATTCATAGTCACTCATAGCCATTCATAGTCACTCATAGCCATTCATAGTCACTCATAGCCACTCATAGTCATTCATAGTCACTCCTATCCACATCGCCCTCCCTACAATCAGAATGGAGGAGCCTCCTCGTTGCTGTCGCGCTGGAAGTCGACGTTGGGCATGGGTGGCATGTCGGCAGCTGCTGGTGGTGGCACGTTGTCGTAGGGCAATGCGCTTGTGAGGTTGTTGTCATCGTTCATGCGTGAGGCATAGATTTGCTCGGTTGGGGCGTTGGGCGAGTCGATAGTGTCGTCCCAGTTGTCGAAGCGTGCAAATTTTGAGATGAACTTCATCTTTATGGTTCCCACCGAGCCACTGCGGTGTTTTGCTATGATAAATTCGGCAAGGCCGCGAATGTCGTTGCCCTCGCTGTCCTCACTCGACTTAGTGTAATACTCTGGGCGATGGATAAAGCACACGATGTCGGCATCTTGCTCAATGGCTCCACTCTCGCGCAGGTCGCTCAATTGTGGCCGCTTGCCCCTCTTGTCGTCGCCTCGCTGCTCGACGCTTCGGTTGAGCTGCGACAGGGCAATGATGGGTATGTCGAGCTCCTTGGCGAGTTGCTTGAGCGATCGTGAGATGGTGCTCACCTCCTGCTCACGGCTGCCAAACTTCATGCCAGTGGCATTCATGAGCTGCAGGTAGTCGATGATAATCATTTTCACCCCATGTTCCCTTACCAGGCGTCTGGCCTTTGTTCTGAGTTCGAAGATTGAGAGTGATGGTGTGTCGTCGACGTAGATGGGCGATGAGTATAGTCTCTTCACTCTGGACATGAGCACGTCCCACTCTTGATCTGAGAGTTGTCCGCTCTTGATTTGCTCACCTCTGATTTCGCATACGTTGCTGATAAGGCGATTGACCAGCTGAATGTTAGACATCTCAAGCGAGAAGATGGCAATGGGGGTGTTGTAGTCGACAGCCATGTTCTTGGCCATGGAGAGCACAAGAGCCGTTTTACCCATTGCCGGACGAGCGGCAATGATGATGAGGTCGCTGTTTTGCCATCCCGAGGTGACCTTGTCGAGCTCGGTATAGCCTGTGCCCAGTCCGCTCAGTCCGCTCTTGCGTTTACTTGCATCTTGGATTTTGTTGATGGCCTCGGTGATGACTGGGTCGATTTGCACCACATCGCGCTTTAGAGTGTTCTTCGACAGGTCAAAGAGCTTGCCCTCTGCTTCCTGCATGAGGTCGTAGACGTCGATTGAGTCGTCGAAGGCGAGAGTGGAGATGTTGGAGCTGAAACTGATGAGCTCGCGAGCGAGATATTTCTGGGCCACGATGCGGGCATGGTACTCAATGTTGGCAGCACTCGACACTCTACCAGTGAGCTCAGAGATGCGCACTGGTCCGCCAGCGTCGTCGAGAGTGCCGTTGAGCCTGAGTTGCTCGGTGACGGTGAGCATGTCGATGGGGCGCTGTTTCACACCCAGTGCCACGATGGCCTCGTAGATGAGCTGATTGGCTCGGTCATAGAAGCACTCTGGCGTGAGCAGGTCGCTCACGATTGAGTAAGCATCCTTCTCGAGCATTAGTGCTCCGAGCACGGCTTCCTCTATGGCAATGTCCTGCGGCTGGGTTTTCCCCAGCTCGCTCATGACCTGGCTCTCGTGTTGCGGTTTTCTGCGGTTATAGTTGCGATTGCTTGATGTCTTGCCGGTTTCAAATTCCATGATTTTGGATGTGCTTTAAGTTTGTTGTTTTTTTGCGTCTGCAAAGTTAAATGAACTGAGCGGGGTGCAAAACATTTGCCGCTCGGTTTTATTAACAAGATATTAACATTGCGATGCCTTAGTGCAATTTGTTCTTGATCAAAAGGGTGCAGGATCGTAAAGTGCCTTAAACTTTTATGATTTAATATAGTCACACATATATGTAAAATAAACTATAAAATTTAACGTTATATTATATATAAATCTGTAAAAATATAAATGTATGCATAAATTTATTTTAAAACTCTTAATCCTGGTTATGATGGGATTTTTTTCGATAAATGTTAATGCTCAAGACGAGCCCGACTTTGACTATCCGCAACAGGTGAGCAAGGACGCGCTTGCCCAGCTGAAAAAGGCTCAGAAGAGTGGTGACGGGCAGATGATGGTGGACGCTCTGGTGCGCTTCTCGTTGGCTAAGAGTCAAGTGAGCCAGGAGGCGATGGATACCATAATCGACCAGATAGAACAAGTGAAGAAGAAGGAGAAGAGGGTCGACTTCAAGGCTCTGCTCAACTTTGTGGAAGCATCGGTTTTTAAATCGTATTGCGACAGCTATGTGCTGCGTGGCAGGGAGAATCCCAAAGACGAACCCCTGCCAGAAGACTACACCGAGTGGGACCGGGCACAGATGAACGCGAAAATCCTGGAGCTGGTGAATGCCTCGCTTGCCGAAGAACAAGCCTTGAAGCAATGCCCGATAGAAAGCTATAGCAAGCTATTTGTGGGCGGCGATGAGATGGGTGCCACCTATGTGCCCACATTGTTCCAGGCGCTGTGTGTGCACTGTGCCGCTCTGGTGGGCAATGATGCTGAGGTTGATGAACTGAACAAGCGCTGGGTGGGCTCATGCGAGGTGGGCACGCCAGAGTGGATGTATGCGGTGACCGAGACCGATGCCATTGATGATTACTACAAAGAGTATGTCAAGTACAAGGACAACGAGCACAGCGCCTTGCTGCTACTGGCGGAATCGTCAACAAAGTATTATGCCGACTACAGGGAATATGTTAACCGTTTCCCCAACGGCTACTACACTGCGGCGGTGCAGAACAGAATTTACAGTGCCGAGAGCCAGAGTGCCCGCATTGTGAACAACAGCCATCTGAGCAGCTCCGACTCAATCACCTTAGCTGCCTATTTCCACAATGTGAACGACATGGAGGTGCGGGTTTATCGCTTCCCAGATGCCCTTCTCGAGAAAATTGACAATGGCGCTGCCCAAAATTATAATCTGGGTGACCTGGAGCTGGTGCGCACTCACAGGCTGCATTGCCCTGGGGTGGTTCCGTTCAACGACAATATAAAACAGTCGCTACCTCCACTGCCGTGGGGAAAATATTTGCTGGTAAGCTCGTTTGTCAACAACGAGGGAAAAGAAATCATTGAACAAAACGTTCGTTATCCAAGCCCTACGGTTGTTCACGACCTGACAATGTTCAACGCTGGTGGAGTGGGATTTCCCGACCGCGTGTTCACCGTCGACACTCGCAGTGGAGCACCCCAGCACGGTGTGAACCTCGACATCTTGAGTCATGTTAACGGCCGTACCAAAGTGCGCAGCGAGGCTCAGACCGACAAAGACGGTAGTGCCCTGTTGCCTGACGATAGGAGCGACTACTATTATTACAGTGTTAAAGCATGGCGTGGCGACGACAAATATGGTCCAACATCAACGATCTACCCATTCCGTGAAAATGAGCAAGAGAGCAACACAAGTGCGCGTGTGTTTACCGATCTGAGCATCTATCGCCCTGGCGAGACCATGAAATTTGTTGCTATACTGCACATTGTCACCGCCGAGGCTATGGCACCTGTCGATGGCAAAAAGGTGCGCGTGGTGTTGCGAGACCCCAACTGGCAGCCGGTGGACACTGTCGAGACCGAGAGCGACGCATGGGGCCGCGTGGAAGGTGAGATGACTATTCCCACCGACCGCTTGAACGGTCGTTTCAGTCTCTCGTTTTACACAGGAGAGCGCATGAACGATAACTTAGCCACTCACTATGTGAACGTGAGTGAGTATAAGGCTCCAACGTTCACTCTCTCGTTTGGCGACACCAGGCAGGTGTTCACACGCAACCAGCCAGTGAAAATAACTGGTAAGGCACAGACCTATAGTGGCGTGCCAGTGCCCAATGCCCAAGTCAAACTCAACCTTTACCGCAACCAGTGGAGCTGGTGGTGGCGATGGTCCACAAGTCGAGGCGAGAACATTATGGACAGTGTGCTCACAACCGACTCTAATGGTGAGTTTAGCATAGAACTGCCCCCATCGGCCTTTAAGGAGAATGCTGAGAAGTATTGCCATTATAACTATGTGCTTGAGGCTCAGTGTACAAACGAAGCAGGCGAGAGCCAAGAGGCAAAACACTGCTTCATAGTGGGAAGCAGGCGTGGTGTGGAGCTTGCAAGTTCTATGGACTACAACAACGTGGCTCCACTAAAGCTGCCTCTTACATTCAACACCACCGACGAGAACGAGAAAGGCGTGGAATGTTATTACAAGGTGGAAGACAAAGACAAGAGAGTGGTGGCCTCGGGCAATATCAACAGCGAGAATCCCGTGGTTGATCTGTCAAAACTCCCGTCGGGGCCCTATGTAGTGACTGTGAACATTTTAGGCGAGAGCGAGACTACAACTTGCGCCTTGAACCTATATCGCAAGGGCGACAAGACAAGTCCTGTGGTGGACTGCCCATTGTGGCTGCCCACCGATGGAAACAGTGTTGACGAGAAGAACGTGGGTCATGTTCTCATAGGAAATTCCCTGCCCGAGGCTTACGTCTACTATATAGCATCGTCGCGAGATAAGGTGGAGAAGCAAGGATGGATGACCATGAAGCAAGGCATCAACGATTTTGCCATCACGCTACCCGACAATCCTGGTGGTTATCTCGACGTTAAGTTCTATAGCGTTGCCCATAGCCAAGTCTACAGTAAGAGTGTGCGCCTGCACAGCAATGTCAAGGCACACGCACTCAAAGTTAAGGTCAACAGTTTCCGCGACAAGCTCATCTCTGGCTCTCAAGAGAAGTGGTCGTTCACTCTGCTCGACGAGAACGACAAGCCCCAGCCAGGAGCCATGGTTCTCGAAATGATGGATAAGGCACTAAACGACATTAGCGACAACACATGGTCGTTTATGCCACGACTCTTTGGCAAAAATGTTAGTGTATTCAGTTATAATTCGCTCACGGGTTCCGTTGGCAATGGAACGTCGTGGAGTCACGACAATCTGCGAACTAACACAGCCTCGATACCAGAGTTCAACACCTACGACGTGCCATTCTTTGAAGTCGGTTATCGAAACTACATGATGGGCGGTGCGCCTATGCTATATGAGTCGATGGCTGTTGCCGACATGGACGGTGCTCCAATGCCGACTCCCATGATGAAAGCTGCCGCCAGAAGCAACTCAGCTGCAATAGCCGAGGATACTATGGATGATGGTTTTGCTCTCCAAGAGGTGGCCGTTGCCACAGGACAAGCTCAAGTTAATGAAGAGGCTCTTGAGAAGGTTCAACTGCGTGAGTCCGACGTTAAGGTGGCTCTGTGGCGGCCTATGCTTGTGAGCGATGCTCAGGGCAACGTGAGTCTTGAGTTTGACGCTCCCAACTTCAATACCACATGGATAATGCAGGCTCTGGCCTATAACCACTTGCTCAATACCGACAAGCTCAAGCGTGAGGTGCTCACAAACAAGCCCGTGATGGTCAAGTCGAGCCTGCCACGCTTCCTGCGCCAGGGCGACAAGGCTCAGCTTGCGGCAAGCTTGCAGAATTCTACTGGCGAAGTCCTCGCTTGCGACGCAATCATCGAGCTCTTTAATCCTCGCACCGACGAGGTGATAGAGCGCCGCGCGTTCAACGAGACTATTGCTGCTAACGGAACAAATACACTCAAGATTGACTGGAATGTGCCCGACACAATTCCATTCGTGGGTTTCCGTGTTAAGGCCGCGACGGGCAACTTTGGCGATGGCGAGCAGGTGATGGTTCCTGTGTTGCCGGCTATCTCGCCAGTGATTGAAACCATGCCGTTCTACATCGATGCCGCCTCGCCTTCGTTCACGACTCAACTGCCACAGTTTGCTCAGGACGCTCGCGTAACCTTGGAATACTGCGACAATCCCGTGTGGTACTGTGTTCAGGCGCTGCCCACCATTTTCAGCGATAACTACAACATCGCCACCTCGCTGGCTCACAGCCTCTTTGCTCAGACGCTTGCAAAAGGCATTGCTCAGTCGCAGCCCAACATCAAAGAGGCTGTAGACTACTGGAAACAGAACGAGCAAGACTCAAGCTTGGTGTCGATGCTCGCGCGCAACAGCGACCTCAAGATAGGCACCCTGCTGGCTTCGCCTTGGGTGCGTGAGGCCGACAAGCAGTCGCTGCGCATGTCACGACTCAATGAGCTCTTCGACGAGAAAATAATGGCTCAGGAATATGAGCGCATAGTCTCGGCACTCGAAAAACTGCAAATGCCCGATGGCGGCTTCCCATGGTATTGTTACCCAGGGTGCGAGTCTTCGATCTACACCACTCACACCGTGCTCGAGCTCATAGGCGAACTGCGCCAGTTGGGCTACCTCAAGGACGACAGCCGCATCAGCAAGATGGTGAAGAGTGCTTTGGGCTACTTTGACAAGGAATACCTGCGCATCTATAAAGAGCAACTAAAGCATAACAAGAACAATCACAGCGGATTTAGCGACTATGTGTATGTGCGTACCATGTTCCCCGAGGTGACTGTGGGAGCCGAGAACTCCAAGATGATAAAGAATTGCCTCAAGGCTATGACTAAAGACTGGAAGGGCACCGACTTGGGCAACAAGGCATTCTATGCCGTCACGCTCAACCGCAATGGTTACCAGAAGGTGGCTAAAGACATCATCGAGTCAATTCGTCAATTCTCAATCACCAAGCCCCAGACGGGCATGTACTGGGACAACGTGCAGTCGGGGTGGCGATATTTCGACAAGGTGGCTGTGACTGCTACCATCCTTCAAGCAATGAACGAGGTGGATGCACGCACTCCAGAGATTGACCAGGTGCGCAAGTGGATGCTACTGATGAAGCAGACCAACGACTGGGGCTCGAGTAGCCTTGCCGCCGATGCGGTCTATAGCTTGCTCGCCACAGGCAGCAAGTGGCTCGAGCGCAACAGTGCGCCCACAATCACAATTGATGGCACCCCATTGCTCTTTGACAAGATGGACAGCTTCTTGGGATACTGCCGCAAGGAGATTCCGGCAACCTCGCTGGCCACGCTCAACATTGAGCGCAATGGTGCCAGCCCTGCATGGGGCGCCGTCTACAGCCAGTTCAAGGCATCGATGGACGCAATTCAGGAGGTGAGCATCTACGACCTTTCGATTCACAAGGAATTCTATGCTTACAACACCGATGGCTCGCTGCGCCGCGTCGACAGCTTCAAGGTGGGCGACAAGATTCAGGTGCGCACCATCATAAAGAATGCCAAGGATCTCGACTTCGTGACAGTAAAGGACGAGCGTGGAGCGTGCTTCGAGCCCGTCGACAGGCTCTCGGGCTCTCGCTATGCCGATGGCAGCTACTACTATCTTGAGATTAAGGATAGTGAGACCAACATTTTCTTCACCAGTCTGAACAAGGGCACGCATGTGATTAGCTACGACGTCTATGTTACAGCGCCTGGACAGTATAGTGTGGGAATTGCCACTGCTCAGTGCCAGTATGCACCACAGGTCACTGCCCACAGTGCTGGCTCGGTAGTCACTGTCGAGCCTTGAGCTGAATTATGGTTGATAAAAAAGCACTTCGGTGCTTTTTTATCAACCAGTTTTTTTGTTATTAACTAAAATTGTCTTGCTATGAAGCTTTCATCAAAACTGCTACTGCTGTTGCTTATAACGGCAATTATGCCACAAGCGGCGTGGTGCTACGATTTCAAAGAGGGTGGATTGTGCTATAACATCAACGATGATGGGAAAAGCGTGACCATGACCTATGAACGCCTAATCATGTTTGCTCACGATGCCCCGGCTCCCACTTTCAAGGGCTACATAGGACACGTTGGCATCCCCGAGAAAGTGGAGCATGAAGGCAAGAGCTATAAAGTCACTGCCATTGATGACTATGCCTTTAGCTGCAACACTGAACTACAGATGGTTGTTATCCCCAGGACAGTGAAGAATGTTGGACGTGAGGCTTTTGCCTATTGTTCAAGACTGGAAAAAGTAATGCTTCCGCCCGATCTCACGGCCATCAGCGAAAACATGTTTGCCGAGAGCGCTGTCAGGGAAGTGATAATCCCAGCTAAGGTCAAAAGCATAGGCAAGAGAGCTTTCAACAATTGCTATCTGAAGAGTATAGACATCCCAGGGTCGGTCAAGACAATAGGTGAGGGGGCATTCAGCGCCTGCCGATGGATGGAGACTGTGACACTGGGAAAGGGCGTGGAAACCATTGGCGACGGGGCATTCAGCATCTGCACAAGTTTGAAAACCATCAGCTTGCCTGCATCGCTCAGGACGATAGGGGATAGAGCATTCTACGAATGCGGGAGCATGGAGCAGCTGTCGATACCAGCCAGCGTGACCAAAATAGGTGATGGTGCTTTTAGCAACTGCGGCAAGCTCGCAACTGTGAATGTTGAGCCTGGCAATAAAAAATATGATTCTCGCCAAAACTGTAATGCCATCATCGAGACGGCAACCAACACACTGGTGGCGGGTTTTGAAACATCGGTGATTCCACAGTCGGTCACTGGCATCGGTGCCCAGGCATTTGCTGGATGCCGCAACATGGAGCAGGTGACCATTCCCACGTCGGTGACAAGCATTGGCGGCCAGGCGTTTTTCTATTGCACGAGTATCAGGCATCTTGTTATCTCTAATTCGGTGACTACAATTAATGAGCGTGCCTTCTGCGGATGCGACAGCTTGCTCACGGTGGAGATAGGCAACTCGGTCACTCGCATTGGCTATGGCGCATTTTTGCACGACGATCATATCAAGGCCGTCACCATAGGAAGCGCAGTTAAGGCCATCGACGCATGGGCTTTCAAGGGACTTGATGATGTGACTTCTATTACAAGCTTGATTCAGGACGTGAGTGGTGTCGCTATGGGAAAGGACGTTTTTGACGAAATTGACAAAAAAGCCTGCACACTATATGTGCCGGCTGGAACAGCCCAGCATTACAAGGCGGCGCCGCAATGGAAGGAGTTTGTAAACATAGTTGAACAATAATTTCCATAGCATTAATTAGCCGAAGGCATTAGTGGAGCGCAAGATAATACACATCGACATGGATGCCTTTTTTGCCTCGGTGGAGCAGCGCGACAATCCTGAGCTGCGAGGCAAACCCATTGCGGTGGGTGGCGATAGCGACCGTGGCGTGGTGGCAACGGCGAGCTACGAGGCGCGCCCGTGGGGGGTGCACAGCGCCATGTCGATGCGCGTAGCCAAGCGTCTGTGCCCTGGTCTCATTGTGTTGCCTGGGCGTTATCAGGTTTATAAAGAAGTGTCGCGACAGATGCATGCCATCTTTCATGAGTATACCGACCTTGTCGAGCCTATTTCGCTTGACGAGGCATTCCTTGATGTGACCCATAACAAGAAAGGCATTGAACTGGCAGTAGACATGCCCGTGAGATAAAAGCAAAAATCAAAGACCACTTGCACCTTACTGCCTCGGCAGGTGTGAGCTATAACAAGTTCCTTGCCAAGATTGCAAGCGACCAGCGCAAACCCGACGGCTTGTGCACCATTCACCCCAGCCGAGCTCAAGAATTCATCGACAAGCTGCGCATCGAGAAATTCTGGCTCGTGGGCCCCAAGACAGCCCAGACCATGCACAGTATGGGTGTTTACACAGGCACCGACTTGAGAGCGGTCTCGCTCAATCATCTCACGCAGGTTTTTGGCAAGATGGGGCCCGTGTTTTATAATTTCGCACGTGGCATCGACCATCGCCCTGTTGTGGTGGAATGGGAGAGGAAATCGGTGGGATGTGAGCGCACATTTGAGCATGACATAAGCAGTGCTCATGACGTGATGCAGCAATTAGCCATAGCAGCCGCCGAACTTGTCAGGCGGCTTGAGAAGAACAATTTTGAGGGTCGCACTCTCACCCTGAAGGTGAAATTCCACGATTTTCGCCAAATAACACGTTCAATCACTCAGAATCAAGTGTTGCGCACCAGCCAGCAAATTGTACCTCTTGCCGAGCATCTGCTTGAGCAGGTGGATTACAGCGAGAATCCCATTCGCCTTCTGGGCCTCTCGGTTTCTCGCACTATTACACATGATGACCACCCCACACATAGTCAGTGGGTTGAACTTGAAATTCCATTCAAGGAATTTAAGGTATGACAGATTGGCTTTTTCTTTTTATCACCAGGTGCCGTACTCGGTGCGGACGGCGTCGATGCGCAGCAGGATGAACAGGAGGATGGTGAATCCCCACAGCGACGATCCGCCGTAGGAGAAGAAGGGTAGTGGTATGCCTATCACCGGCACAAGCCCTATCACCATGCCTATGTTTATCGTCAGATGGAAGATGAGTATCGACGCAACACAATAGGCATAGACTCGTCCGAAGGTGGTGTGCTGCCGCTCGGCAATAGCTATCACTCGCAGTATCAATGTCAAGAACAGCAGCAGCACGGCTGTGGTGCCCACGAAGCCCTGCTCCTCGCCTATGGTGCAGAAAATAAAGTCGGTGTGCTGCTCTGGCACATAGTTGAGCTTAGTCTGTGTGCCCTGGAGGAATCCCTTGCCTGTGACTCCGCCTGAGCCAATGGCAATTTTCGACTGATTGACGTTATATCCCTTGCCCTTGAGGTCTTCCTCAATGCCCAGGGCAATGTTGATGCGGTTTTGCTGGTGCGGCGCAAGCACATGGTTAAAGACGATGTTAACCGAGAACATGAAGATTATCGAAACCACGGCAAAAATCACTGTGGTTAGCACCTTGTTAAGGTCGTCGCGGAACATGCCTATGAGCAGGTAGATAATCGACAGGGGGATGACGGTGAAGAAAAACGCGTAGCCATTGATGTGCACTCCCATTGCCGAGAGCCCCCAAGCAAGCAGCGCACACACAATGTAGCCTATGGTCACGTTGCGCCCCAGGATGAGCGAGCGGCAATAAACCAGCAACATGAGCACGATAAAGACCATGATGCACGTGAGCACAATGAAGTTGCCTAATGGAATACCCATGATGAGAGTGCCGGCAAACTTTAGTACAAGCACAAAATAGGTTACGGCGCATAGTGTGGCAAATAGCACAAAGCCGTTCATGCCTTCGCGATAGAGCACAAAAATCAGTGAGAAGTAGACCAGTGCCGACCCCGTTTCGCGCTCAAGCAGGATGCACAACACTGGCAGCAGAATGATGCCCACTGGCACAATATAGGTGCGCCAGCCCTTGAGCTGGAAGCCATAGGTGCTGAAGAGCTTGGCAAGAGCAAGGGCGGTCGCTGTCTTAGCAAACTCGGCAGGCTGAATGCTGAAAGCTCCAAACTTGAGCCAAGAGTGTGACCCCTTGATGTTTGGAGAGACAAAGATTGTGACTATCAGCACTATAATCATTATCGCATAGATGGGGTAGGCATAGGCTTCATATAGCCTGCGGTCGATGAGCAAGAGCGAGAATCCGATAGCGAAGGAAAGTCCTATCCACATGATTTGCTTACCTGCAAAGGTGTCGAGGTCGAACATGCTCGTCTGGCTCGTGCTCGATGTGGTGGCTGCATAGATGCTGAACGCGCCAGCAATCACCAGCACGATGTAGATCAAAACAGTGAACCAGTCGACTGCTGCAAGCAGACGATTGCTCTCGTTGTTGTTATTATTGTTATCCCTTGAATATGCCATCTCTGCTCATGAATCTTGTGGGTGATGAAAGAATTGCTTTCTCCTGTGGCCACTGTGTGGCGGGCAGGTTGTCGTCGCCGCCGTGCTTGGCACTGGCTGTGGACTTCGACGGGATGGTGTCGCGCTTGCCGGTGTTGAGCTCTTCTTGATCTTGTTCGACTACTGTGGCGGCATCCTCGAGCCAACTGTCGCTCCACTTGGTAGCGCGGCTCTCAATCTCTTCGCTGGCGCCTCGCAAGTATCGCTCAAGCACCATGGCACCCAATGGCACCGCTACTTGTGCTCCGAAACCAGCATTCTCAACGTAGACGCAAATTGCAATCTTTGGGTCGTCTTTAGGCGCAAATCCCATGAACACCGAGTGGTCGCGACCATGAGGGTTCTGCACGGTTCCGGTCTTGCCACACACGTCAAGTCCGGGAAGGTTGGCTCCCTTACATGTGCCGCCCACAACTGCCATGCGCATGCCACCGGCAATGTCGTTGTAATAGGCAGGATTGATTTTTGTGTGGTGTTGCTCGGTGAAGGTCTTGGAGATGCCCACATCTCTGATTTGCTTAACCACATGTGGTGTGATGTAGTAACCGCGGTTGGCGATGGTGGCGCTCAGGTTGGCGATTTGCAATGGCGTTGACATGATTTCGCCCTGGCCTATGGCAATGGAGATGATTGAATTGGCTCCCCACTTGTCTTTGCCTATCATCTTGTTGTAGAACTGGTAATTAGGAATGAATCCTCGGCTCTCGCCCGGCAGGTCGATGTTGAGCTTGTAGCCATAGCCCATTGAGACCATGTAGTCCTTCCACACGGTGAACGATTTCTCCAAGCCGCCATACTTCTTGTTGTTGAGCATGTAGTAAAGACCCCAGCAGAAGTAGCCGTTGCACGAGGTGGCAATGGCCGGTTGCAACGAAATGGGTGAACCATGACCATGACAACCTATTTTCAGACCCTTGTTGACATAGCCGCCGGTGCAGGGATAGGAGGTGTTGTTGTCGATGATGCCCTCTTGCTTGAAAATCAAGCCTTGGGTGGGCTTGAAGGTCGAGCCTGGCGGATAGGCAGCCATGATTGCGCGGTCAAAGAGTGGCTTGCTCGGGTCGGAAACGAGTCTGGAGTAGTTCTTGCCTCGATCCTTGCCCACAAGCAGTGATGGGTCGTAGGTGGGGCTTGTGACCAGTGCCAGCACCTCTCCAGTCTTGGGCTCGATAGCGACAATGGCGCCTCTCTTGCCTCGCATGAGTTTCTCGCCGAAGAGTTGGAGGTCGATGTCGATGCTCATTTGCAGGTCTTTGCCGGCAATGGGTGCCACATCGTCCTTTCCGTCGTTGTATCGGCCCATGATTTTGCCCGTTGCGTCGCGTATGAGAATCTCCTTGCCTTTCACTCCTCGCAGGTATTTCTCGTAGCTCTTCTCTATGCCCAGGTCGCCAGTGAAGTCGCCTGGCATGTAATAGTTGTCGGAGTCGCGTTCAATGTCTTCGGCATTAACCTCGCGTATGTCGCCTAAGATGTTGGCTGCAGCCACATAGTTGTAGCGCCTGATGATTCGCTGTGATATGTCGAATCCTGGGAATCGATACAATATCTCTTGCAGTCGACCATAGGTAATGGAGTCGAGGTTCTGGACAAGTGGTTGAGCCGTGGTGGCGCTGTAGTTCTTGTTCTTCTTGGGGTCGCTCATGTTCTTCCACAACAAGTCGAAGTCTTCTCGCTTGAGCTGTAGAATCTTGCACATGGTGGTGGTGTCGAACTCATGCACGTCTTTGGGCACGAGCACGAGGTCGTAGGCAGGCTCGTTGTAGACCACAAGCTTGCCGTTGCGGTCGTAGATTTGTCCGCGCGAGGGATGTGTGACCTTGGTTGAGCGTGCGTTGCTCACTGCTATTTCGCGATACTTGTCGTCGGCAATCTGCAGGTCAAAAAGTTTCCACAGGTAGATGACGACAACGACGACAATGAAGCCGCCTATAACAAATTTTCTCTTTTCTAAGTTATAATCTTTTCTCACTTTCGGTGCTCACTAAACTGTCGATACCAAAAATCAATAATATAGATAGCACACTGCTTGCAACGATGCGCATTAGTGTGAGACCAAAGTTGTGCAACGTGAAGGCTTGAGTGAAGAACAGCACAATGCAGTAAATAGTCACGAGGCTTGCCATGTACTTCAGATAGTTGGTAATGCCAAGTGAGTCCATCGATGGGACGGGGTCGTTGTCCTCGTCGTCCTTGAGGATGAAGAGGTTGAAGATGGGTCGGCGGCACATTGTCATCACTGTGCACGCCAGGGCGTTCATGCCCTGGGTGTTGTTGAACATGTCGACAAATAGGCCAAAGAGGAATGCTATGGTGAGCGTCCAATTGATGGAATAATTTGTGGGCAAGCGCAAAATCAGGTATATGTAGATCACTGGCATTGCCACGCCAAAGAGTATAATCTTGCTGCAGATGATTTGAGCCACGAGCAGTGCCACAAAGAGAATAAGGAAATGGAACAGAGTGTTTTTCATCGTTTCACTCCTCCTTCCTCTTTCAGGGTTGTGGCGTCGCTCGACTCAAGCTGCTTGAGCTCGTCTTTCATGTTGTTCTTTATCACGTGAACGTTGCTCAGGTGAGTGATCTTGCACGACAGTCGCACGATAAGTGTCATGAAGCTGTCTTTCTTGGTAGTGGGTGAAATGCGCTCTACCACTCCCACCATGAAGCCCGGCGGGAAGCTCAACGAGCTGCTACTGGTGACCACTGTGTCGCCCACGTGGTAGTCGTCGACCTTGGGCAGGTCTTTGAGAATGGCATGATCGGTGGTCTTGCCGTCCCACACTAATAGTCCAAAGTTTCCGTTCCCCTTGAGCTCGCAGGTGATCTTGGTGTCTTTGTGCAAAACCGACATCACGCGAGCCGAGTGGGTGTTGACGGCATCTACAATGCCCACCACTCCGTTCATGTCCATCACGCCCATGTAGGGCTCAATGCCGTCGGCACTGCCACGGTCGATGGTGATGTAGTTGTTGGGGTTCACAACGCTGTTGCTAATCACATGTGCCGAGATGAAGGTGTAGTTGCCCTTGCCGCTGACCTGCTCACCTGGCTTGGCCCCATATTTGAGCTCGAGCTCGTTGAGCTGCTGCTTGAGGGCGAGAATCTCGGCTTTTTGACTTGCGTTCTGCAAGTGTAGGTCTTCGTTTATCTCTTTAAGATTGAAATAGTTGCTCGCACTGTTCACTCCCTTAGAGATTGTCGAGACTGTGCCGTTGGCCGAGGTCAGATACACGCTCTGCTGGTAGGGGTTGGAGCCAAAAAGCAGCACAAGGCTCAAAATCACATAGAATGCGAAGATGAACCACGAACTGTTTCTTATGAAGAAGTTGATTAGGTTGTTCATTATTTCTCTTGCTGCTCTTGTGCATCATGTCTGTTTTTTGACAGGAGAGGCAGGCTTTGCTGCGCGAGCTTGCGCTCTAATGGACAGAGCATGCTCTGTTCCTACAGAGTGTTCTTGTTGCTCCTGTACTTAATGTCTATTTTAGACAGGAGAGACAGGCTTTGCTGCGCGAGCTTGTGCTCTAATGGACAGAGCATGCTCTGCCCTACAATGTGCTGTGGCTCTTGCTACGGCCGTTAGCGTTTCAAGAACTTGAATCGCTTGATGTTCTTCAGTGCCACGCCAGTACCCTTAGCAACAGCATGCAAGGGATCTTCGGCCACGTGGAACGGAATACCAATCTTGTCGGTCAGGCGACGGTCCAGGCCACGCAGCAAGGCGCCACCACCAGCAAGATACACACCGTTCTTCACGATGTCGCTGTAGAGCTCGGGCGGGGTTTGCTCGAGAGCGCTGAGCACTGCTGCCTCAATCTTTGAGATTGATTTCTCGATGCAGTGGCTAATTTCTTGATAAGATACTGGCACCTCCATGGGCAGGGCAGTCATCTGGTTAGGGCCATGCACGATGAAGTCGTCGGGTGGTGAGTCGAGTTCGGTCAGTGCCGATCCCACGTGAATTTTGATGAGCTCGGCGGTGCGCTCGCCCACCTTCACGTTGTGGGCTCGACGCATGTGCTCGCGAATGTCCTCGGTGAGGTCGTCGCCAGCGATGCGGATGCTCTTGTTGCTCACGATGCCGCCCAGCGAGATTACAGCAATTTCGGTCGTGCCACCGCCTATGTCGACAATCATGTTGCCTTCAGGAGCGAGCACGTCGATGCCAATTCCCAATGCTGCTGCCATGGGTTCGTAAATCATGTACACGTCGCGGCCGCCGGCATGCTCGCTGGAGTCGCGCACGGCACGAATCTCAACCTCGGTGGAGCCCGATGGGATGCACACCACCATGCGCAGCGATGGCGAGAACCAGTGGTTCTTCTGGCTCACCTTCTTGATCATGCCTCGAATCATGAGCTCGGCGGCGTTGAAGTCGGCAATCACTCCGTCGCGCAGTGGGCGCACGGTCTTGATGCCCTCGTGAACCTTACCACGCATTTCGCGGGCTGTCTCGCCCACGGCCATGAGTTTCTGGGTCTTGGTGTCGAGTGCCACTACAGATGGCTCGTCAATTACTATCTTGTCGTTGTGGATAATAATTGTGTTGGCTGTTCCTAAGTCAACAGCGATTTCTTGAGTAAATGAGAATAATCCCATGTCTTATATCTTTATCATTTTTAGTGATGTGCATTTGCTATAAGTTTGATTTTCATAATCTTACATACAATGCTCGCATCATCATGGTTACACTACACTATATTCAGAGTGCAAAATTAGGCAAAATTAAGCAACAAATAAATTAATTTGTCAAGAAAAAAGCGAGAATTATTTTTTTTAACAACTTTGGGTAGTGATTAGAGTTGTTGCGCTAATGGACAGAGCATGTTCTGCCCCTACAATGCGCCTTCGTCTGAGAGGGAACGTCTGGTTTATTGTGTTTTCACAATTTTGTTGGCAATGGTGTTTTTGATGAAATATTCAATCAAGCGTTCGCTATTGGCGATGTTGTCTTCGAAAATGATATAGTCGCTGATGTTGGTCATGTAGCTGCCTCCGTTCGCCAAGTAATCTATTGTGACTATGCGGTACTTTTTCTTTTCGTCGATATTTTTAATGTTTTGGGTCTCAGGTGTTTGGTTTATCAAATATGGGTGGGCGAGTGCTTGCTTGATGTTGATGTTTTCAATCACTTCCTTCAATTTTTTTCCGTCAACTTCTGCGATTACAATTTTGTTTTTGAAAGGGAATGCAGTTGTAAGCTGCGACCAAGTCAAGAACCCTTGTGGCAGGTCTCTGCGTATTCCTCCACGATTATAAATAGATATAGTCACGTTGTCAATCGCGAAAACATCTCGGGCAATTTCTAATTGAGCGTTTAACAGCCAGGCGGCATAGTCGTCATCTGACGGGAAATAATCCGACAGATAGCCCACAGGCATGAGCTCTTGGATCTTGATTATCACTCTATACTTATTGAGCCATGCGTTCATAGCAGAGTATTGTGATTGGTTGTCCCAATCGCTGTTCATGGCCACTTGATCATATCTTACCGTCATGTTGTCGAGGTCGATATCGTAGACTCCAATGTATTTTCCGTACTTGCCATTTTGACCAATCGTGACAAGTTTGCCGTCGGCATTCTTCACTTGATCCTCGCCTTGGTTAGGTTTTATCATGGTGTGAGTGTGGCCGCCAATTATCATGTCGATGTAATGTGATTGCGCTGCAATGGTTGTGTCGCACGGCTTTCCCATAGCTTCAGAAAAATAACCAAGGTTCGATACCATGATGGTGAAGTCAACCTTTTCCACCGTCTTAAGGTGCCGCGCAATGGAGTCGGCCACATGGCTGCTTGGCAAATATCTCATTCCGTCATAATTGTTGGGGTTAATCCAGCCTGATGGATTGATGTTTAGACCGAAGATTCCCACCCTCTTGTTGCCATACTTCTTGATTGTGTAAGGTCGCATCACTCCCTCCATGGCAGTGCCGGTAAAGTCGTAATTTGCACTGAGCTTTGTGACATGGGTGTTTTTATAATGCATTGCAAGGTTGTCAATTCCGTTGTCAAAGTCATGATTGCCCAGGATGCTGATGTCATAGCCTAACGAATCGAGTAGCTTGTATTCGACTTCCCCCTTAAAGATTGAGTAATACATGTTTCCAAACACAGCATCGCCGGCATCTACAATAAGCACGTTTTTGTTGTTGGCTCGCATGTGATCAAAGAAAGCCCTTCGGCGCAGTATCCCTCCAAGGTTGTCATTTTCGTATGGCTCTATCTGGCTGTGGGTGTCGTTTGTGGCAAGAACAATCAGGTGTTCGGCCTGGATGGGCGAGGCTGCCATCGTGGCTACTATGGCTGTTAGGATGATGTGTAAAAGCTTTGTTGTCATGATGTTAAATTGCGTCGAGCAGGATAAACGGAGCCCAGTATTTATAGTTGGAATACTTTTCGATGCCGCGCAGGCTCGCTCGGGCTTTTTCAAAAGCCGTGGCAATGCTCATGCCTTGAGAGAGGTTGCGGTAGAATGCCGTCATGAGCACGCTGGTGGCATCATCGTCCACTTTCCACAGGCTCATAATCAGGGTATGAGCGCCAGCCTTCTTGAACCCCCGCTGCAGCCCCATCACTCCCTCGCTGTTGATGTCGCCCAGTGCGGTCTCGCAAGCGCTCATCACCACTAACTGCAGGTCGCTGAAATGCAGTCGCGAGATTTCTTGAGCAGTGAGCATGCCGTCCTCGAGTTCGGCCGGAATGCTCTCCATGTTGCACAACTTCTGTCCGCCGCTCATCACAATGAACGAGCGTGTGAGGTCTTGGTCCTCGGTCAGCAGTGAGCTTTCGAGCGAATCGAGCATTATGAACCTGTAGTTCTGCCGGGTGAGTTCGCTCATGGCTTCCTGCCGTGAAATGAACTTGCCATGTGTGGCAAGATGTATCACCTGCACGTTGCTGCGGCTGAGGGCAATGAACGATTCTTCGGTGCCGTCTCGCTCGGTTAGCTTGGTGACATCCTTGTCGCTCAATATCATCTGGATGGTGTCGACCTCCTTGAGGCTGCCTTCAAGCGGACCAAAGTAGGCACGGCCGTCGCGCCAGAACTCGGCTCGCTGTGCCATCATGCTTGAGCCCTGGTTGTAGCCGTTCCTTTTGTTGTGCGCCAGCAGGGTGTCGGTGGCAACGTCGTAGGTCAATCCCCCATAGAGCAAGAAATGGTTGAGCTTCTTGTCATGATTGCGCATTGCAATTTCACGAGTCGAAGAGAGACGGTGCAGGAGCTTCCCGGCCGTTACTGCCGATGGCACGTGCTCGATGGCAATGTTGTGCAACGCTCCCACGGGCGAGAAATAGATGCGGCCTGTGCCGCTCAACTCCTCCTTGAGAGGCTCCCATACCAGCTGTGAGATGCGGTTGTTCACATAGTATTCGGTGTCTTTAATGTCCTGCAATTGGCTCTGCTCAAAGAGGGGTATGAAACGTGGCTTGGGGCTGTCGTGCTTCAATGTCAGAGCAGCATACATTGTGCTGTCGCCTCCTACGGGAAAAGTGACAAACTCGATGGCGATGTCGTCCTTGCCCAGTGCAGCTTTAACGTCGGTCCAGCTCATGGTGAGCCGCGACTGGTCGTGAACCTTCACGCTGTTTTCCACGTTTAGCATCAGCCCCTTGGCAAAGAGTGCCGTGTTGTCATAGAGCAGTACCGTGTTGGCATTGTCGCCGAGCTGGTATTCCCACTGAAGCAGCAGGGAGTTGAACACTTGCTCAAATCTGAGCCAGAATCGCTTGCGTTCGGCATCGACAGTCTCGCTCGTGACAGTTGTCATGATGAACCCCTTGAGCTGGTTGACGGCTGTCTCGATAAAGCGGTTGGTGTGCTCTATGTCGCTTGCGGGAGCATAGTAGATTGTGAGCACATCGAGGGCATTGGCAGGCACAGGGATTTCTTGATTGTAGAGTTGCTCAGCTTCATTGAGAATTTCGACGGCAGTGTTGTCGTCGCCCACCTTGTGGTAGAACATTCCCAGGATGGTCATGTTCATGCCGTTCATCCCGCTCAGGTCTACTGCTTGCTGTTGCAGCGCAAGTGCATCGCTATACTTGCCCAGCTTGTAGTTCATCACGGCAAGTATTGAGAGTGAAGTGGCATATTGCTGTACATTGTCGCCAAAGAATGCCTGAGCGCGCTCCTTGACGTTAGACTGAGCTTGGACGCCAGCAGGCATCATCAGCGCTATGCACATCGTGGTGATGGCGAGAAAGCACTTTTTTGCGGCGTGAAGCAACGTTGAGCTAAGCGGCATATTGATTTGTTTTTTTTTGGGGTTGGGTAGTGGTTATGAGCTGTGAAGATGGTTTTACTGTATGCTTGGGTCTTCCTTGTCGAGGTTGCCTTTCCACAGGTAATGATTGGTCTCTCGCGCTATCACTGGCGAGAGCAGCAGCAGAGCCACAAGGTTGGGGATTGCCATGAGGGCATTCATGATGTCGGCGATGTTCCACACCACTCCCAGGCTCATCACGCATCCAGTGAAACACACAATGAGCCAAGCAATGCGGTAGAAGCCGATGCATCGCTTGCCGGCAATGTATTCGATAGCTCGCTCGCCATAGTAGCTCCATCCCAGGATTGTGGAGAAAGCGAAGGTAAGGATTCCAAAGGTGAGTATGGGCGTTCCCACATAGGGTATCATGCCAAAGGCTTTCTTGGTTAGAAGACCGCCATCGTGGAAGTTGATTTCAGGATAGGCGATGATGCTTGTAGTGAGAACCAGGCCGGTCATGGCGCACACAACCACTGTGTCCCAGAATGTACCAGTTGAGCTAACGAGTGCCTGGCGCACCGGATTCTTGGTGCGTGCTGCAGCAGCGACGATGGGTGCCGAACCCATACCAGACTCGTTGCTGAACAGGCCTCGAGCAATGCCATAGCGTGCTCCCATCATGATGGCAGTGCCCGCGGCACCTCCTATTCCCGCTTTCATAGAGAAGGCCTCGCTGCAAATCATGCAGATGGCTTGCCACAGATACTGATAGTTGATGCACAGGATGTACAAGCATCCCAGCACATAGAGGATAGCCATGAATGGCACAAGTGCCGAGCATATTCTTCCTATGCTTTTAACGCCACCTATGATTACCACACCCACTAACGCCATTACTATAATACCCATTAGAATACTCAGATATAACCTCGGCTCAAAGCCGGTGTCCAAGGCGTCGTTGAGCCATGCTGTGACGTTTGCCACAGTGTCGCTGTCGTTAAGCAGCATGATGAAGTTCTCGCTGATGGCGTTGGCTTGAACGCTGTTGCCTATTCCAAAAGCCGCTATAGCTGTGAAGATGCAGAAAAGCACGGCGAGCCATTTTTGTCCTAATCCTCGCTCCAGGGCATACATGGGACCACCCAGCATGGTGCCCTTGCTGGTCTTCACGCGGTATTTGATGGCTAACAGGCCTTCGCTATACTTAGTGGCGATGCCAAAAATGCCAGTGAGCCAGCACCATAGCACTGCGCCGGGACCGCCCAGCGATACAGCCGTTGCCACGCCAATGATATTGCCGGTGCCAATGGTTGCGGCCAGCGAAGTTGCGAGAGCCGCAAACTGACTCACGTCGCCAGTAGAGTCCTTGTCTTTAGAAACCGACAGCTTTATGGCTGTGAATATCTTGCGTTGTGGCACCTTTAGTCTTAAAGTGAGGAAAATGTGAGTACCTAATAATAGAATTATCATGGGCCATCCCCACACGTAGTCGCTAATGGTTTTGGTTAGTTCTAATAAATTCATGGGACAAAAATAATAGCATAGTAGATTAAAATGCAAAGATAACACATTTTGGCCAAATCGCAAAATTTAGCTGTGGCCATCCACCTATGAGTGGTTTCATGATTTCCCTTAAAATTTGCTCTGAGAGTGGTATTAATCGTTCATCTGGCTGTCGTTGAGCTTGAACTTCCCATCTTGGTTAATAACATCCATGTCGTACTGCATGGCATAGACTTTCTTGTCGGAGCCCATCACTTGCACGTAGACTATGAAACTGCTTGGTTGTTCAATGCCCTTGCCTATTGAGTCGATCTTTTCCACCTTGTCGCCAGGAGCAGTTTCGAAGATTAGGTCGATGGCATTGTCCTGATTGGTGCATTTCTCAAGATAATCGCTATAGAAATCTTGACTCAGATGTGCGCGTGCCAGGTCCTGTGCTTCTTTGCCACTGAGTTTTAGATAGTTGTCGAGAAAAGAGTGCAGGAAGGTCATTTCGTCTTTGTCGTCGATTACTGTCGCTTTCTGTTGTTCTTGATTGTGTGTCTCGGGATTGGCACTCTTGCTTGCCTTGCTTGTGCATGCCATGATGGCTATAGCAACGCCTGCGAGGATTGCTATGCACGATAATGTTTTAAGTTTCATTTGAGCTATAGTGTTAAAATTGATTGTGCGCTTAGGTCGCCTATCTCGTGTGCGGTGGCATGACAATGAGGCGCGATGGCATCTTTAGGGCATGTGGTGCACAGCCCTATCACGTGTGCGCCGCTTGCCCATGCAGCCTTCAGGCCGTTGATGGAGTCTTCAATCACCACGCAGTCCTTGATGTTGATGCCCAGCATCTTGGCTCCAAGCAGGAAACATTCGGGCGAGGGCTTGGGCTCGCTCACCATGTTGCCGGTGACGATGGCATCAAAATGGCTTGTGAAGTCAGGATGCTGGCTGTATAATGAGTCCATCTTTCTGCTGTCGCTGCTGGTAACAATACAGCAGGCGATGCCAGCTGCTTTGAGCTCCTCGAGCAGGTGGATGGCACCAGGAAAGTAGTTGTACTGCATGTCGCGCTGGAAGTCGTCGAGCATCTCGGTCACCTGCGCGCGCAGCTGCTCGGTGGGGAAATAGGTGTGCAGGATGTTGTGCAGGTTCGATCCCTTAATCACCTGTGCAAAGCCCTCCACGCCAGTTGGAAAGCGGCGATCCACTGCCTCCCAGAACTGCGTGTAAGTGCCCTCGGTGTCGATCAACACCCCGTCAAGGTCGAAGAGCACACCTTTTATAGTTTTTTTATTGACCATATCAGTTGCTGATTTTTACGTTGCAAAGGTACAACCATTGCCCAAATTATGCAAATTTGCAGCAATAGGGTCAATTAGTGGTCAGCAGCTTGACCATAGGCTATGAGCGTTTGCGATAGGTGATTGCGGCGCCCAGGTTCATCACCACAGCAAGGATGGCGAGGGCAAGGAAGTTGAAGCGCATATCGTAGAAGGTGGCACCTTTCAGGAAAACCGAGCGCATAATGGAGATAAAGTATCGTGGTGGAAGCACGTAGGTTGCATATTGCGCCCACTTTGGCATCGACTCGATGGGGGTGAGCAGGCCGCTCATTAGCATGAATACCATCACTAAGAAGAACATAAAGAAGACTGCCTGCTGCATGGTCGACGAAATGTTAGATGCTATCAGTCCAAAACCCGAAATCACAAGGATGAAGAGTAAAGCTCCTGCATAGATGGTGAGCAGGCTGCCCACCGACGTGAGTCCATAGACCAGCCAGGCGACTACCAGTGCAATGGAGATGACTATGAGCCCCGCCACCCAGTAGACGATGAGCTTGGCGAGGGTGAAAGTGAAACGACTCACAGGCGTGACGTTGATTTGCTCGATGGTGCCAGCTTCTTTCTCGCCCACCAAGTTCAGCGCTGGCAAGAAACCAGTGATTATGATAATGAGAATTACGAGAATGGCAGGAATCATGAAGTTGCGGTATTCCAGCGTGGGGTTGTAGCGGTTCTGAATCAGCACGAGGTCGCCCACCTGTGTTGGCGAGAGGCTTGCACGCATCTCCTTGACGCTGGCAGCAAGGGTTTGTGCAAGATACTGCGAACCCAGGCTGCCTTTGGTGGCATTAACGCTGTTGGCGCTGATGCTCACTTTCTTGGCAGAGCCAGTGACGAACGATTTCTCATAGTCGGCGGGAATCTCGAGAATGGCATCCACATCGCCGTGTTCCAGGCTTTTGAATGAGAGGTCGAAGCTGCCAGTAACACTATGAAGCGTAAGGTAGTCGCTGGCGTTGATTTTGCTGATGATGCGGTGTGAGAGCTGTGAGTGATCGTTGTCGACTACGCTCACACTCACGTGGCGCACGTCCATTGTCGTAACCCAAGGAATGATGAGCATTATCATGATGGGAAAAGCCACCACGAGCCTGGGCAGGAATGAGTTGCGCTTGAATTGCAGTAACTCTTTTTTTAGCAGTACTTTCAGAGCAGGCATGGTAGTTTATTCTAATTTGTCTTTGAAATTCTTTAATGCTAATGCAAGCAGAGCCAGGGTCATTCCTACAAGGATGAGAAAGTCTTTGAGAATGAGGTTGAACGATGCACCTTGAATTAGGAGCTTGCGCATGGCATCGATGTACCATCGCGCTGGCACTATTGCCGAGACTGGCTTGAGCACATCGGGCATGTTCTCGACAGGAAACATCATGCCCGAGAGCATAACGATGGGCATGAGCATCACTGCAGCCGAGATGAGCAATGCCACAATCTGCTTCTTGGCAACAGTTGAAATGAGCAGCCCTAATGCCAAAGAGAGCAGCAGATAAACGAGCGACACCGTTATGATGCTGCCTAAGTTGCCGCTCATGGGAATACCCAGCACAAATCGTGCGAGCAGCAGTATTGTGGTGAGGTTGATGCACGACAGGGCAAAGTAGGGCACCATTTTGGCAAAAATGATGCTCAGTGGGCGCACTGGCGAGACCAGTAGTACATCCATGGTGCCGGTTTCTTTCTCCCTGACTATCGACACCGACGTGAGCATAGCACAAATGAGAATGAATATCATGCCCATGATGCCTGGCACGAAGTTGAAGGCACTCTTCATTTGTGGATTGAAAAGCATGTGAGTCTCAACCAAGCTGTTGCTTTGCATGAGATCTCCTGCGAGGATGTTGTTGAGGTATCCAGCTCCTGCCTGAGCAGTTATTGTGTTGGATGCATCCATGATTAACTGCATGGCAGCTTTGCCGTTGCCGTTTTGCTTCCATTGCGCCATGAGACGGTCAAAGTCGTGTGCAAACACTACGATTGCATCCACCTTGCCTGAGCGCAGTTGCTGGTCAATGTCATGCTCGGTGATGACACCCTTATAGGTGATATATGGGTTTGACGACAACTTGTTGACGCTTTGTCTTATCTCTTCGTCCCACTTGGGTACAACAACTGCCACATTCACATTGTTAACCTCGGTAGAGATGGCAAACCCGAACAGCAGTATCTGCACCACAGGCATCAACAGTGCTATGAGCATCGTTCGGCTGTCGCGCAAGATGTGCAGCGTTTCTTTTTTTACAAATTTTGAAAAACCTTTCATTTGAATCGTCGGTTCAGAGTTGTCGGTTCAGAATTATGAGTTGATTGTGAATAATGTGCATTAATTCAGTCTCCTCGCTGGGCGCCACGGGCAAGGGTGCGGAACACTTCGTCCATCGACGCCGCAGCGTATTTCTTTTTTAGATTGCCAGGGGTATCGAGGGCTTTGATTTTGCCATCTACCATCATCGAGATGCGGTTGCAGTACTCGGCCTCGTCCATGTAGTGGGTGGTGACAAAGATGGTGGTTCCCTCGCTCGATGCCTCATAAATCATTTCCCAGAATTGACGGCGGGTGATGGGATCGACACCGCCCGTGGGTTCGTCGAGAAACACTATCTCGGGCCGATGAATCGTGGCTACCACAAAAGCAAGCTTCTGCTTCCAGCCCAGCGGCAGCGACCCCACAAGAGTGTCTTTTTCGCTCAGGAAGTCGAGTCTCGTGAGCATGCTTGTGGCTCTGTGTCTTAGTTCACTACTTTTGACCCCATAGATGCCACCAAATAGCTCCATGTTTTCCTGCACCGTAAGGTCGTCATAGAGCGAGAATCGCTGGCTCATGTAACCAATGTGGCGCTTGATTTTTTCGCCTTCTTTCACCACGTCGAAACCAGCAACTGAGCCGCTGCCACTGGTGGGATAGCTCAAGCCGCAGAGCATGCGCATTGCAGTGGTCTTGCCAGCGCCATTGGCGCCTAAAAATCCAAATATCTCACCCCGTTTGACGTCGAAGCTGATGTGGTCGACTGCGGTGAACGCCCCAAACTGCTTGGTCAAGTTTTGCACTTGAATTATGAGTTGCTGCTTGTTGTCGTTAGTCTTCATTGCTCAATAGTTTGATGAACACGTCTTCTATGTCGGGAACTATTCCCTTTAACTCAACGTTGGTATGACCTCTGTTCTCGAGGTCCGACACAAGTTGCCGGGCATCGAAGCCATTGCCTGCCAGCAAGTGGTGATACTCTCCAGCGGTGTAGCAGTTGGCAACATAGTCAAACGATCGCAAATCTTTGAGAAGGCCGAACATGTTGCTCGACTTGATGGCATAGAGTGGTGAGCCAAACTTCTCAACCATGTGTTCGGGAGAATCGATGTCGAGCACTTTGCCACTGTTGCACAAGGCAATGCGGTCGCAACGGCTCGCCTCGTCCATGTAGGGCGTTGACACCATTATCGATAATCCTTGTTGCTTGAGGCTGTAGAGCATGTCCCAGAACTCGCTGCGCGACACGGCGTCGACTCCCGTCGTGGGTTCGTCGAGAAAGAGAACCGATGGTCTGTGAATCAAGGCGCAGCTCAGCGCAAGTTTTTGTTTCATTCCGCCCGAGAGACGGCCGGCGCGACGATTCTTGAAGGGCTCGATCTGCTTGTAGATGGGTGCTACCATGTCGTAATTCTGCTCTACTGTCACGCCAAAGAGAGTGGCAAAGAATTCCATGTTTTCTTCGATAGTGAGGTCGGGGTAGAGCGAGAATTTGCCAGGCATGTAGCCCACGCGTGCTCGAATCTGCTTGTAGTCTTTCACCACATCAAGACCGTCGACGTGGGCAGTGCCTTCGTCGGCATTGAGAAGGGTTACCAGTATCTTGAACAAGGTGGTTTTTCCAGCTCCGTCGGGTCCTATGAGGCCAAATAGCTCGCCCCTTTCAACGCAGAGCGACACCTTGTCGAGAGCCTTGATTGAGCCATAGCTCTTGCTCACGCCGTTTACCTCAATGGCAAGTGTGGTGGTTGACATGATGCTTTTTTTATTTAAGTTTTACGTTGCCAGTTAGACCGAGTTTCAGATAGCCATCGTTCTTGACTGCGATTTTTACGGCATACACCAGATTGGCACGGGTGTCTTTAGTCTGGATGCTCTTGGGAGTAAACTCGCTTTCGCTCGAGATCCACGTTATCTTGCCTTTGTAGTTGCGAGTTTTGCCACCGCCATAGTCGGCTATCACTTTCACCTGTTGCCCCACTTTGATATCGGCAAGTTGGTCGCTGGTGAAATAGGCGCGCAGGTACACCACGCTCAGGTCGGCAACCTTGAATAATGGTTTGCCAATGGTTGCATACTCGCCTAACTGGGCATATTTTGTCAATATGGTGCCATTCACAGGCGACATGATAATCGAGTTCTGAAGCTGCTTGTCGACAATTGATTTTTGTGCTTCGATACCACGTTGCTGAGCGTCGATGCCCTTCTGCTGGGCCTCCACCCCCTTGATTTGGGCCTCCACGCCCTGCTTCTGGGCAATATAGCCTTGTCCCTGCTGGCTGAAGCTCTGGTTGTTTGAGCTGATTTGGTCTTGTGTGGCGGTAAGTTGCTTCTCGAGCACGAGAATCTGATAGGTGATGTCGTCAACTTGCTTTTGCGATGCTGCATTGTCTTTGAGCATTGCTGTGAAGCGAGCTTTCTCTTTCTTGAGGTTGGCGATTTGCTGCTTGATGCTCGCTACTTGCTTCTCAAGGTCAAGCACGTGGCTGGTGGTGGCGCTGTGGGTGGCATCGATTTGCAGTTTGTTGCTGCTCATTTGCTCTTTGCTGGCATCGAGTTGTGAACGAGTGGCACTCAGGTTGTCTTTGTTGGCGTCGAATTGCGACTTCTGCAGCTCAAGTTGAGTCATGTCGAGGTAGCCCAGTTGTTTGCCGGCTTCGACCGTCTGCCCTTCCTCGATGTTAAATGCCATGATCTCACCCGCAACTTCGGCCGAGACCACTACCTCGGTGGCCTCGAATGTGCCTGTGGCATCCCAGTCTTTGTCGTTGGTGCATGCAGTTGTCGCCGCAACGATAGCTAATAGGAAAATTATCTTTTTCATTGGTTAATGGTGTTTTTTAAGTCATATATTGTTTTAAGTAATTCGATGCTATGAATGATTTGCTGCTGCACAGCATTATCTTCGTCGGTGATGCGTTCCACAAGGCGGTGAATGTCGATCACTCCATTGCGCAGTTTCGACTCCTCGGCAAGTCGCACGTCGCGGCGCAGGCTCACTATGGTTGCATCGCTCTTGATGAGTTCGCGCAGCCGTGCTATCTCATCATTGTTGCGGCTTGCCTCAAGGCTGTTATTCACAATGAACACCTCACGTTGCAGCTGGGCTTGTTCACGCTGAGTGCTGAGTCGGTTCAGGTTGTTCTTGCGGTCGTATAGGCTGCTCAGGCTCCATGTGGCTCGCAAACCCACCATGGCGTTGAGCGACCACTTGCGGCTTGTCATGTTTTCAAAGGAGTTGTAGCCTGGATAGCCATAGAACGCTTGCCCAAATGCGCTGATTACTGGCAACACCTGTGCATTGACGGCTTTTTCTTGGGCTTGAAGAGTGTGAATGCGCGCGTCGATGAGCCTCAGCTCGGGCCTGTTGTTCTCGAGGTTTGTGGGCTCTATTGCATCAGGTTTTACCAGCTCCTCACCCTCGAGTGAGCGGCCAGTGAGTATTTCGAGCATGTGACGGTAGCTGTTGCGGTTCCACTCCATGTTGGTCTTGTTTTGTTGCACGCTCATGATCTCGGCTCGCAACTGGCTTTCATCGGCACTCGTGGCAATGCCGCCTCGCACGTGCGACTGCAGCTTGTCGAGGTTGCCATTGAGCATTGCAAGGGTCTGCTGGGTTTGCTTTATGCGCTCGTCCATCAACAGCACGCCAAAGAAGAGGTCACACACACGCATGTTCAGGCTGTAGAGGTCAACGTCGGTCTGTGCGCGCTGCTCCTGGTCTTGAGCCCGAGTGATGGCTTGCTCGCTGCTTGCCTTGCCTCCGTCATATATTTTCTGGCTCACATCGAGCTGGATGCGGTATTGGTCTTTGGCGATGCCTTTCATCTCAATGCCGCCAGCAGTGATCATCGCCTTCATCTGTTCTGGGAAGTCAGGGGTTTGATTTTGATAGGTGGCTTGAGCGCTCATGTTCACTTGTGGCAGCCATGAGTGCTTCAGGTTGTCAAGTGTGTACCTGCTACTCTGCTCGATAAGGCCATATTGCCTGATGAGCGGGTAGTTCTCTCTGGCAAGCTGCTGGCACTGCTCGAGGGTGACTTGTGCCTGGGCCGTCATGAGCATTACAATGCTTGTGATGAGGGTGAATATTCGTTTCATTGCTTGTGTGGTGTTAGTCGTCGCATTATTATTTCTATGTTTTCTCGCATGCGTTGCTCCCAGAATGTGCTCTCGACATCGAGATTGAGACCGGTAGCAGTCTCAAAAACAGGTTTGACGATGAATGGGAACACGTTTAGCGATAGCATGTCGAGCAGAAGGGTTGGAGCGTCGATGGCAATTATCTCGCCGCTCTCGCATGCCTGATCTATGTCGTGCTGCATGGTGTTCAGAAGGCTGCCCGCAAATGTGCCCACTACATTCTTTATAATTGTGAAACGCTCGGGGCGAGAAGCTATTTCTCTTATCATGAACAGCGGCAGGCGAGGATTGGCTTTTAGCGCGTTGAAGTGAAGCTCAAGGGCTTCTTGCATGCGTTCCTTGAAAGGCTTGCTGTTCTGTGTGAACACCTCAATAATGCCTTGGCCAAGAACTCCTATTGTCTCCATGAAGATGCGCTCAAATAACTGATCTTTGGTCTTGAAGTAGTAGTGAAGCATGGCATGGGTCACGCCGGCGGCTTGAGCTATCGACGTGGTGCGAGCCCCATCGTAGCCCTTCTCAAGAAACTCTTCTTTGGCGGCAGCAAGTATTGCCTGTTCTTTATTTTTTTGATGTTTTGTCATACCTGTGAAGTGCTTTAAGTGCTTGATAAATAATATGTTGATTATGTTTTTCTGGGGTATTAACAATCTTGTTAATAAAAATCATGCTGCAAAATAAGTACTTTTATCTAAAATATGCAAGAAAAGTCTAACAAAATTGTTAATATTCTTTTTCTTGTTAATTTTAGTGCAATAGTTATTATAGTTTCTATAGTACCTATAGTTATCATAGTTCCTATAGTTATCATGGTTTCTATAGTTTTTTTAGTATTTAATTCACTTTGCTGGATAAATATGACGGCTTTTCTGAAATAAAAATCAAAAAACTTGTTTTTGGATTTTTATTTCTCTCGACTTGCACTAATTTTGAATAAATTAGGCAGTGCCTCGGAAAAACTCAAAGCAAGCTTTGGTTTTTCTCTCGACTATCACTAATTTTGTGGCCATGAAAAAGTTCTTAATTATAACAATAGGTGTGCTACTTGCTGTTAATGCTATGGGCAAGAACAAAGATGAGTACATCCAGGTCGACTGGTCTCCACTCTTTACCGAAGCTGTGGGCTGGAACATCTACACTGGCGGATTTGTAGTGGGGTGGAACGATGCTTTGGGAATTGATAACACTATGGGCCGCAGCATCGACATTGGCTGGCTCAGCGTGATAGGGGCGTTGTACAACACAGGTCATGGACAGCGCATAACCATGGGTCTGGGTATTGACTGGCGCAACTATCGCCTCAATAGCGACAAGCGATTCATTGACGACGGCAAAACTCTGACCATAGGTGCTTATCCCGATGGTGCCACTTCGCGCCTGTCGCGGGTGAAGGTATTTTCGCTCACCATGCCACTATTGTTCAAGCAGCGGCTTTTCGACAAGGTGGACATCTTTGCAGGACCTGTCGTTAACTTCAACGTCAGAGCTTCGGTGCTCACGCAGTATAAGCTCGATGGTGAGAAATTTAAGGAGTCACGCACAGGCATCCACCAGGTGCCAGTCACGGTAGATATTATGGGTGGTCTCAAGTGGCGCGGAATTGGTTGCTATGTGCGCTACAGTCCGTGTCATGTGATCAAGGAGCAATATGGCCCCTCGTTCACCCCGCTAACCGTGGGTGTGGGCCTGGTATTGTGACTTTTTGCTGAAAAGTAATCGGTCGTTATAAAATAAATGTGTACTTTTGTAAAAAATATTATTGCACAATATGAAGAAATTAACGTTTATTGCTGTTGCTCTCGTGGCTTTGATGTGCTCATGCACGGGCAACAAGTTTAAGGTTGCTGGCAATGTTAAAGGTGCTGGCGACACAGCAACTCTCTTTCTTGAGGCAAGCATCAATGGCAAATGGCTCTTGATTGATAGCACTGTTACAAGTGGTGATGGATTTTCGATGGCAGAGGAGGCTCCGCAGTACCCTAACATTTATCGCTTGACCTATCGCGACAAGAGCATCTATTTCCCCATCGATAGCATCGACCAAATCAAGATTGAGACATCTATCAAGAAATTTGATGAAGATTACAATCTTTCGGGAAGTAAGAATGCCGAGATGATGGCTAAGTATGATAAGCAGCTCAATAAGTTTGCGCGCTCGGGCGACCTCGCCAGCCCTGCTTTCAAGCAGTGGAAGGATGGGCTGAACCGGGCTATTGCCAAGGATCCCGCAGGCATAGTGTCCTACTACTTCGTAAATAAACAGGTGGCCGGTAGGCCTCTCTATGACCCGCTCGACAAGACCGACTTCAAGATAATTGGCGCTGTGACCAATGCCTTCGACAACTTCCGTCCCAACGACCCCCGCCGCGACTTTATGGTCGAGACATTCAAGATGGCACTGGCGCAGCGGCGCAGTACCAATGCCTCGGCTCCGCGCGACACCATTGTGGCAACTCAAGCATCGCTCATCGAAATTAAGCTTCAGGACAAAAAGGGCAAGATGCAGAGTTTGCAGGAGGTGGCCTCGCATGGCAATGTAGTGATCTTGAACTTCACGATGTATAGCCAGACGTTCTCGCCGTCGCTCAACAAGTTGCTCAACGATGTCTACAGTAAGTACAAGTCGCGTGGACTGGAAATCTTCCAAGTGTCGCTCGACGAGAATGAGGCTCAGTGGATGCAAGCCGCTGCCTCGTTGCCATGGATTGTGATGCGTGATACTAATGGTGAGAATTCAACTTATGCCAGTGCCTATGCTGTGGGCTCGGTGCCAGCCATCTTCATCATTGGGCGTAATGGTGAGATTGTGGAACGAGTCGAGAACATAGAGCAACTTGATGCCGTTGTTGCTAAATATATGTGATAGATAGCAATATTCCCATAATAAATGACTCAAGTTTCACTGAAGATTAGGTGGAACTTGAGTCGTTTTTTGTGGGGAGAAAGATAATTATTGTCGACTGCGCTTACGCTTGTTAGCGCTATTGATGATGTCAATGATTTGAGGCCCTACGTTGAAAAGCGCGTCGATAACCGACATGTAGGGCTCGAAGTGGTCTTTGCCCCACTGGGTATAGACAGGATGAGTGAAGTCTTGAAATTCAACGGGGATATCTACCAAGCTCATGTCCATGTAGTCCTTGCCGCTCTTGCCGGCAATGTACTTCTGAGCTCCCACCGCATGAAGGATGTTCATCAGCAGTTGGGTTTTCTGGCCGCCTACGTTGAGGTCAGTGGCATGCACGATTTCAACGTTTAAGTTCAATGCATTAAGGATGAAACGCAGCAGTTTCTCGTTGTATGATGACAATGAGTGGTCGCCACACTGGTATATCTGCAAGAAATCATTGCCATAGTCGTTCCAGTAGGGTGCTCGGGAGTAAGCATCGATTATCGTTGCCACGTTTTTGCGGCACACACGTGTGAAGAACTCACTTGCAATCATTGTGTTGGCAATGGGCTGAGTGGTGTCGTTGACGGGAACTGTAATGTAGCGCACGCCATTAGATGTATAAATCCTGTTACGGTTTTGGAAGTAGTTCTTCTCGTACTGCACGTTGTCGAGCAGCACCAGCATGTCGCTCATCGACACCTTGTGGAAGAATCCCAGGTAGGACAGGTGCTCTGGCTGATGTATGGTCACGACTTTCATATCAGCATCTTTTGGACGTAGAACATCTCGGCGTACTTCATGCCGCACTCAATGCCTCTGATAGAGGCGAGCGACTTGATGCCGCTCTCGTTGAGTGGTGAAGGTGCTGCTTTGACTTGACTTGCATATAGGTTGAAAAGGGCAACCTTCTCATCGATGTTGTCGGTGATGTCGTGATAAATCTTGCCACCGCGCACGATGTCGAGACCGTCGCTCACAAAGGGATACTCATAGAGGGCTATCAGTTTGGGCATGTAGCCTTCCTTCAAGCGCATTGCAGCCATTGCACAATCATATATCTTGATGTGGTCTTGGTGCCGGCTGCGATAGTTGATGAATATCTCGTCGGGGCGGTATTGCTCGATGTACTCGTCGAGCTTGGCAGTTATCTCGAGCGAGGGCACGGTGTCGAGCATGGCGTCCTTGTTCTTGAACAGATAGAACAATTCCGCGCCCATGCGCTTGTTCACCAGTGTTGCTTCGGCCAGACGCATGTCAAAGTCCTGACGCTGGTTCACGCCGCCTATTGTCCCGAGTATAACCACAACACGTGCGCCAGCTTTCACTTGGTGCAGCAGGTAGCCGCCGCATCCCAGCACTTCGTCGTCGGCATGCGGTGCAATGACCATTATTGTTTTGCGTTGATTTTCCATTAGTGTAAATATATTTCCTGCAAAGTTAGTCAATATTTGTGTTTATTGCGTCGTTTTGCGTTTATTTTTCAGAATCTCAGGGTTGCGTTTCATGTGATTGATGCCACTAAAGATGTGGCGTAGGCCATAGAAGAAAGGCACATTCTCGTTGCGATGCAGGCGCCAGGCCTTGAGCAAGGCGCGCAGGTGCTTGGTGCCGCGGTGAAAAATCTGCAGGTCGGCTCCATGAGCCATCAGTGTGCCAATGTCGACCGAGCGGTTCAGGAACTCAAGTGGTTGCTGGTCGTGAACAATGGCGATGGGGTAGTAGTGGCATTTGAGGCCCGTTGCCAGAGCATCCTGAATAAAGAGGTGCTCCTCGCCACAGTGAAAAGGCTCGGTGCCAAGCCCAAAGTTTTCGTTGAACCACACCCGATGTTGCACGCTGGTTCGCCTGAATGCAATCTCTATCGACGACACATAGTAGCCCTTGGGAAATGTTTGCAGGTCGGCCTCGCACTGAGGATAACACTTAGTGTCGCCTTCGCCCGAGTACTGGAATGTGGCGATGTCGACCTGGGGATGGGCTTTGAATGTGTCGATGACGGCCTGCAACTGCTCAATGGTGTAGCGGCAGTCGTCGTCGGCAATCAAGCACACGTCGGCAGTGGCGTGCTCAATGCAGTTGTTGCGATTGCGGCTCAATCCCCGTCCAGCAAGGTGATGCACGAGCACGTCATCGCGCTGCAGCTCATGTGGCACATCAAGCTCCTTGCCATCGGTGTGTTGCCACGAGATGAGGTATTCCAAGCCCTCATGCTGTGGCAGCAGCATTGCAGCCACGCGGTTGATTCCATCATCAAGGGTCGATATGAGTAATTGTAGTGTCATTGGTTATTCAGTTCTTGTAATTTTTTTGGTTAAGCAATCGCTCGCAAAATTCCAGATGGCGGCGGGCCACCACGTGCGAGTCGTTGTGCTTAACTACGAACTCGCGGCTGCGACGACTCAGGTCGGGCAGCAGATGCTTGTTGTGAACCAACCAGTCGAGTTTGGCGTCGATGTCGCCTTCTATAAGCGGACTCACGTTGATAATGGGCTGGTTGTCGTGCTCATTGATGAGTTCGTAAAACTCGGGCTCAGCCCCACTCACGGCCACGAGGCCACGGGCCATCGCCAGCAGAGCATTGGTGGCGGGCGTGTAGGAGTAGAGCTGGTCGAGCAGAACGTGAGAGCTGCTGAGCAGCTGCACATATTCCTCGTAGGGCACACTCTCGACCACGGTGAGCTCGCACAGGTTGGGGTAGCGGTCGACTGTGCGCCTTGCAGCCTCGAGCAGCAGGTCGGTGCCCTTTAGGATGTTGCGGTCGCGCTGTATGCCTATGAAGAGCTTCACTTTCTTGGGCTCATGGTTGAGGACTATGGGGTCGACGCTGGCTGTGTCGATGGGCAGGCCAGCACATGTGATGCGGTCGCCGAAGATTGGCTCATAGCATGCCTGGTATTCCCACAGGCACGATATTGCCCCATCGTAGCGCTGAAGCAAGTAGTCGCTGTGCCGCTGCATGAATGGCGCGCCCCATAGTGCCTCGCGCTTGTCGATGTACTCCTGCGATAGCACAAATGGTGATGGCTTGTCGCCCACCATATAGTCGCTGTAGCGATAGGTCTTGCCATCGTGACATGTGGTGAAATATACATAGTCGGTGCCAATGGCACCTAATAGCATGAGCTTGTTATGGCGCTTGAGCCAGTCAAATGCCCACCTCACCTTAGGTGGCTTGAGGTCGAAGAACACCTGTCCGCAGGTTTCCACCACGTCGAAGTCGCGCATGAGCTTTAGCGACTGCATGAGCTTGAGCACATATTTCACAGCCCCCACTTTGCCGGGCCCTCGCTTGAGGTCGATGTCGCGATGTGTGTTCATCCAGTGCGATCCATTGCTGGCGACGACTGCCGTGTGCCCCAAGTCTCTTAAGGCTTGGGCCAGGCAGTTGTGCATGTTGCTTGCGTCACCGGCGAAGAGTATCTTCATTGTTTGTTGTTTTTTACTTTAACCGATGCAAAATTATTGTTTTTTTTGATTATTACCAAGAAAATATCTAACTTTGGAGTCATTATGAAAACAGTGTCAATAGTAATACCGGTATATAACCGCGCTAATCTTGTTCCTCGCACATTGAAGACGGTGCTTGAGCAGACTTATAGGCCGCTGCAGCTCGTCCTTGTCGACAATTTCTCGACCGACGACTCGCTGGTTGTCCTCAACCAGTTTAAGATTGACAATAATGCTCCAGACTTTGAGGTGATAGTAACTCAAGAGAAGCAGCACACGGCCAGTGCAGCGCGCAATAGGGGCAAGGAGTTTGCCACGGGTGAATACCTGATGTTCTTCGACAGCGACGACCTGATGGAGCGGCGGCTGGTGCAGAAATATGTAGACGCATTTGAGTCGTCGGCACAGCGTGTCGACATTGTTATCACACGGCGCAATCTTGTTAACGACATTGGCGAGAAGAAGGCGATGCCCATTTTCAAGAAAGACCTTATTGCCAATCACATTCTTCATAGTGTGCTTGCCACGCAAGCCTTCTGTGCCCGTCGCGACTTCATAGCCGGCATTGAATGGAACAACAGCATCTTGCAGTGGGACGATTATGAATTTGGCTTGCGACTGCTGCTGGCCAAGCCAGTGGTGGGATATCTTGAGGGCAAGCCGCGGGTGGATGTGATATATGGTGGTGCCGACTCTATCACTGGCACCAACTTCAGCAGTAATCATGGCAAGTGGGAGATTGCGCTCAGGACCATGGTGCTCGACATCAAGAACTCGTCGTTGCTGAACAAGCAGCGCTATTACGACCTGCTCTACTACCGCTTGCTCGTGCTTGCTGCTCACTATCAGCGAGAGGGTCATCCCGAGCTGGCCAAGCCTGCCGCACAGAAGGCTTACTCGGTTCTGGACCGCAAGTGGAGCTACAGGCGTGTGATGCCGTGGCTGTTCAAGCGTATTGTGAGTGGCAAGCGCGGCTCGGCTCGCATAGCCCATTGGCTGATGAAATAATCACCATTTAAAACAATAAAAACAAGGGCGTGACCTCACTGATAGGTTGCGCCCTTGTTTTAAAGCTGTAGTTTAAGAGAATATTTACTTCACAATCACCTTCTTGCCAGCGTGGATGTAGATGCCAGCGGGGAGGTTGGTGCGGCTTTCGTACTTGCGACCCATGAGGTCGTAGTAGTTGTTGTCTTGAGCTTTGTCGGCATTGATGTTGCTGATGGCGCTTGGTCCGGTAGCCACAATGCTAAGGTTGTCGAGAGAAAGCACAAACTGGTCGGCATCGCTGATGGCATGGATGCCAATGTAGAACTTACCGCTGTTTTTGCTTGCAGGCACGCTGAAGCGGCCAGTGTGGTGAGTGAGTTCATAGCCATCAACCACGACTGCTGGTATAATGGTGGTGGTCATAGCCTCGATGGTGGGCTCGCTACCAATCATTATCTCAAAGCGCTCGGGATAGCCCGAAGCTTTGGCGTCGATGCCAAGTTCATACTCGATGTCGCTGTCCATGATGATGGGAGGAGTAATCAACCAATCGTCGGCTGCATTGTTGGTGTTCCACTGGTAGGTCACGTTTTGGCTCACGGAGCCGCCATAAGTCCAGGTGCTGCCGTCGTTGTTAGCATTGATAATGGTGAACTCGCTGAATGCAGCCTGAGTGTCGAAGCCCTCGTTGTAAGGTATGGTGTAAGCACCATCGTTCTCGTCGCGGGTGATGACGATGTTGCTGAATGCCTGCACGTAGTAGATCACACCCTTAGTGGTGTTCTGCACCAGATAGTCGGTAACGTTAGTGTAGGTGTCGGTTGCTTCGTCGTAGTTGAGCACAAAGTCGCAGATGTCCTTCTGGCCCGAGGCGTTGGTCTGACCACCAGCCATGTAGTTAGGCTTGCCTGCTACTTGACCAATGTACTGATCCTGAGCGAAGGTAACGGTGTTGCCATTGCGAGTGCCCTTGATCCACGATTGTGGAACGTCGCTGAAGAGTCCCTGGATGTAAACATCGTTGTTGTCGACTCCCACGTTAACGTTGTACTTAAATTCGGTGCCGTCATAACCGTTGGCCTCGAAGGTGTAGACCTGAGTCTCCACGCCGGCAGGAAGCTCAACAAGAACGTCGTCGGCTTGAGTGGTTGGGGTGTAGACGCTGTTGTAGTCGGCATATCCAGCCCATTCGCGGCTGTCGGCATATACTGCTCCAAACACAACGTAGGTCGAAGTGCCCACAAGGCTAATTTTCTCGTCGGTAACGCTGAATTGCAGCTCGTGAACATTGTTGCGAACTTCAAACTCCTCGTAATCCTCGTCATAGTCGAGCACAGCAAGAGTGATAACTTGGTTAACCTCGGCATCGTAGGCAACATTCTGTCCCATTGGCACGGTGATGGTCTTGCCATCCTCGCTCAGGGTGCCCTCAATCCAAGAGTTAATCTCGAGCTTCGAGAGAGGTTGCTTGAAATAGACCTTGTTGTTCTCGCCAAAGACGATGTCGATTGTTCCGGTCTGAGCACCACGACGAATGTACTCGCCACTGTAGTAATAGGCATAACCGGCACGGTCATAGGTCTTGAGCTCACCAGCTGGTTGCTCCATTACAATACCATAGTCGCTTGCGCTTTGAGCCCAAGCCCCAATGGCCATAACAGCCATTGTCGCAATAAGTAAAAGTTTCTTCATTTTGTTGTTGGTTGATAGTTGTTTTATTGAACCTGTTTTCTCATGTACAACTCGAAAGGTCCATTTTCGGGTAGTATATTTTATTGATAAGTTTTGGTGCTGCAAAAGTACAAAAATATTCTTTAGCAAAAATTTAAAAGAATCATTTTTTACTGAAAAAATCAACGAACAATACGATATGGCGATTATTTTAAAAGTTTGGCGATTTGTGTCTCGGTTGCATCGGGCAGAAGGGCTGCGAGATGATTCAGCATCTTAGAGTAAGATTGCTCAGGAGTGAGGTTGCAATGGCAAGCGTCGGTGCCGAGCAGCAGCTCGGGAGTGGTGAGCAGCGACCAGCCGAAGCCGTATTCCCTGCCGTGCTTGTCGCGAGGGTAGACGAAGTCCTCAGTCACGATGCGACACTCCATTTGCAATCGGCCAATGTAGCTGTCGAAGCGTGAGCGCATCTTCGAGCCAGTGAAGCCACAAGCGGCACGCAACTGGCGTGCTATCATGCTGCCATTGGAGCGCAGAATGGTCAGGATGGTGTCTTCGATGGTGCCCGGCTCGGGCTGTCGATGCACACTGCGGCGCCAGTTGTAGAAGTGAGGCCACCATTCTTGTGAGATGAAACCGGCTTTACCTGCAAAAAACTTTCCATAAACACAGTTGCCCTCGGTGACAATGACACTTTTCCATTGCCACAATGGCCACACCCAGCTGCCATCGTCAAACCTGGTGAAGCGGCAGTCATCGTCGAGCACCCCCTCGGCGCAGTAGCCAGGAATGCCGCCCTCGAGCAATGGCAAGAATCCCATGTGCTGAATCAGCTCCATGAGTTGGTCGCAAGAATGGATTTCATGTCGCCGCCCGCGAGCGTCAATCATGGCATGACGGCTCAAAACGTAATTGGAAAAATCGCTCATGTCTTTTTTAATTGCTTGTGACAAAAATAGTGCTTTTTTCGTTACCGGCAACAAGTTTTTCCTATATTTTGCAAGTGGGATGGTCATTATTAAAAAATAATGAACGCGTGCTGAGGTTGCTGCTTGATGAGCTGTTAAAATTAATAAAAAGCAGGCATGGAAAGTTGTCATTATGGAATTTGTTTTATAAATTTGTGTGAATTTCTATCACATTTACAATATGAAAACAATCACTTGCAATTATTATCGGTTTGTTGTGGCACTGTCATTGTTGTGCTGCAGTGTGATTGGCAGTGCCTCGGCTCAAGAACTTGACACGAGGGCTCGCGTGATATTGCAGTCCAGTCGCATCAAGTTGTGTAAATCTCCGTCAGGAAATGTGGCTCTCGCTACAATGGGGTGTTACACTTGTCCTGCACTTGGAAAAGAATGGACCAAGTGTTATAATAACAGCAATGATTCGTTTTTCTCAAATGATATGCTTGACAATGCCTGTTGGGCAGGCAACGACACACTGGTTGTTGGCGGAAATCGTGGAATTAAAGTGTATGCCCGTTCTGGCGATGGAACTTTACAGAATATCACTCCAGGTGAGAATATGACACAGAGTGAAATACTTAATAAGTTGTCCAGTATAAGTGTGGACACATCCAGTACAGGAAACATTTTAAATGAGATGTCAAACATCTTTGGCGGATGGGTTGACGCAATGTATGGCAATGGCCGAGGGAAGATATGGGTGGCTATGATAGACCCAGTTCTTAGATATTCGGATGATTGTGGCAAGTCATGGCGAGATATTCCTCTCTATGGTGAGATAGAAGAGTTTGGCGATTTGGAGAAGCGCATATCTGACCTTTATTTCCTTGACGACGATGTGACGGGAATTTTTGGCACAGCCGACAATCTGCTTTATGTTACCCACGACAACTGCAAGAGCTTCACTCGCCTCGCAACCCCTCGTGACCAATACAAAGCTGGCAATGATGCCACAGGGCAAGCTATGGTTGAGCGCGTGAGGATATTTGGCGACTACTATGTTGTTACGCAATATGGCAAAGTCTTTGTGAGCAAGCGCGATAATATTGATTGGAAAATGATTGACAAAGCCTTGACCTTTGATGTGACCAGCGACGGTTACTTGGCGCTTTTGATCAAGGGTGACAAAATCAAATTCCTTGACAAGACTATGAGCATTAAGGGGGAATATAAGATTCCTGATCAATATAGATTGAAAGACACTTTCCAGAGCATGGGCGATAAGTGTTATTTAGTCGATCAACACTCCCTGTATGAGATAGGAGCTGACGGTAATGGAAGGGCAATTGACATGTTCTCAACTGTGCCTATCGAGTCGCCACTGGTGATAAAAGACGTTTACCCGTTGCCCACTCAAGTGCTGGTTAACGGTCGAGAATATTATGTTGATCAATACGACGTGATAACTCAGGACCCATCCACAGGGCAGTGGTATCGATACATGCCATTAGGAATAAAAAATACCAATAATTTTATTGCCGACGATGGCACTTTGTGCATCTATGATAGCGACAGGGCTAAAACACTATATAGTGTTGACATCAAGAATAAAACCGTCAAACCATATCAGTGGCCCGAGCGGCTTTTTGCCCACAAATCCATTAAGCAAGTGGAGTTTTTTTATGTTACCATGGGATGCAACCACTACTATGGTAAATATGCGCAGTTCAAGCGAAATGGTGATAAATTTGTATGGAAAAAAGATTCAACAGTTGGTCGCAAGGCTAAGGAAGTATTAAACATTCCACACGATATAACAATAGCATCAAGCGATTTGGAGAAACTTGTTCAAGCTGTTGAAATGTCGAGAATGACACCTGTAGCTCCCAGCGACACCATCATCACAGCCCAGGACCTTAAAGAGCTGAAAGACTTGCTTGACGCGAAGGTCAAGATTGAAGCCATTGATGAGAGTCAGGCAAAGCGATACATGGAAGCCGCAGCGAGAATAAAATCGCTTGACTGGAGGTCGCTTGACAAGATTATTGCCGAGAATCCCAGCGGGGACTGGTCCACAACAACCCGGACATTTGGCATGATATTTACTTTTACCGACGGTAGTCGCATGGAGTGCAGCAATGCAGACTTTTCGCCTAATTACACTTTAATTCCGTGGACTGTTGACTACTTAAATGGAAAGACCTACCTTATTTACATGGCAAGCAGTTTTGAGATTGGGCAACTTATGGACAAGATTTCGCAAGGCAACTTTATCCCCAAGCCATTCAACAGCAAGGCCCAAGCACTATATCAGCTTGTAAGAGATTATTAGCGAGAGAAAAGAAGTTTTTGCAAAGAAAAAATGCCCTCAAATGGAATATCTCCTTTTAAGGGCAATTATTCTATATGTGTACGATGAAGGTTTGCTCCTCCAATCATTTGTTAAGTGGTTTCGAGGCAGGCGTCGAGGTCGCGGGTTAGTTGCTCGCGGTCGAGGTTCTGGCCAATGAACACGAGTTTAACCATTCGGTCGCCGTAGTGCTCGTCCCAGTCTTGCAAAATGGATGGATTTTGTTCTGCCATTCGGCGAAGTTCTTCCTCGGGGGCTGTTGCAAACCACAGCCCGCTCTGTGTGAGCTTCTTCTGCACGCCTGCCTGTTCAAAGAGGAAGGACATGTCGCGGTTGTTGCTGAAGTAGATTAGCCCTTTAGCTCGGATTATGTTCTTGGGCCACTTTGTGGCCACAAAGCGGTCGAACTTGTTAATGTCAATGGCGGGACGGCGGTAGTATACAAAAGTCTGGATTCCATATTCCTCGGCTTCGCCCTCATCATGATGGTGGTGGTGATGGTGATGATGACCATGCTCATCGTGCTCGTCATGATCTTCGTCATGGTCGTGATGATGATGGTCATGATGTCCGTCGTGATCCTCGTCATGGTGGTGATGGTGGTGCGCCTCGGCTTCTTCTTGCTCGGTGGCTGGGCGCTCAATCTCGCGAATCCACCCAGCCGAGCCAGCCACATGCTCGTAGTCGAAGAGGCCAGTGTTAATAATCTGATTGAGGTCAACCATGGCATAGTCGGTTTCGATGATAGGTGCCGATGGTTGCAGAGCATGAATGATGTGGCGGATGCGTTCGAGCTGGTCGGGTTCCACCTCTGAAGCTTTGTTTAGGAGCACCATATTGCAGAACTCGATTTGCTGGATTAGCAGGTTCTCGATGTCATCCTCGCCAATGTTTTTGCGCTGCAGATCGTCGCCACAGGCAAACTCGCTCTGCATCCTCAGGGCATCGACCACTGTGACAATGCAGTCGAGGCGAGGGATGCCATGCTCCATATACTCAGGACCCATACTCGGGATAGAGACGATGGTTTGTGCGATGGGCTCAGGCTCGCAGATGCCGCTTGCCTCGATGACAATGTAGTCGAAGCGGTCGAGCTTCATGATGTCGTTGAGTTGTTCGATGAGGTCCATCTTCAGGGTGCAGCAGATGCATCCGTTCTGGAGAGCAACGAGGCTCTCGTCCTTCTGCCCCACAATGCCGCCTTTCTGGATGAGGCTTGCGTCGATGTTTACTTCTCCAATGTCGTTGACAATAACGGCAAACTTAATGTTCTGCTCGTTGGTGAGTATGTGGTTTACTAATGTGGTCTTGCCGCTGCCCAGGTAACCCGTGAGCAGCAATACTGGGGTCTGTTTCATTGTGCTATGTTATGTTGTTTTATTTCGTCTTGTAAAAGTGCTAAGTGCAAAAAATGTGCTAAAAGCCGATGTCGGCAATTTTGGCACTATTTGTGTCACAATAGCTCGCACGCAATGCAAGCACACGCTTTGGCATCGGCAAGAGCGTTGTGGTGATTCTCAAGCTCATAGCCGCATGCAGCAGCCACCGTCTGGAGCTGATGGTTGGGTAGGTGGCGCAGCATGTGGCGAGATGCCCGCAGCGTGTCGAGAAACACATAGTCGGGGTAGTCCATCTGATAGGCACGGAACACCGCCTTGAGGCATCCTTCATCGAAGCGTGCATTGTGTGCCACAAGTGGTAGTCCTGAAATCTTGGGCTCAATGAGTGCCCACACATCAGGGAAGATTGGCGCATTGTCGGTGTCGTCATGACCGAGGCCATGCACTCGCTGGCACCAGTAGCTGTAGTAGTTGGGCTCTGGCTGGATGAGCGAGTAGAACGATTCAACGATTTTACCATCACGCACAATCACCACACCCACGGAGCACACCGAGGAGCGCTCACCGTTGGCAGTCTCAAAGTCGATAGCAGCAAAGTCTCTCACTATGAATAACTATGAGTAACTATGAGTAACTATGAATAACTATGAATAACTATGAATAACTATGAATAACTATGAATAACTATGAGTAACTATGAGTAAATAGGAATTATACATCGTGTATTAATTCCTATTATCTCTTACAGTATCTCGTCGAGGACGGCCTTGTGGTGGCCTGGAATGATGATGTGATGGTTGCCTATAGGGTTAGTGAGGAAATATTGTGCTGCCTCTTTGTTGCAGAGTTGAATCACCTGTTGTGTGCGGCACAAGTCTGGCTTGCCTTGGCACTCTACAAGCATGCCTTCCTGAGCGAAATGGCGCTTGAGGTCGCCGCTCACCTTGAAGATGGTGACTGGGCCTGGCTGCATGAACCCGCGGATGCCAACGCCAATTCCCGACTCGAAGTGTGTGTCGAGTTCGAAACGATCGACCATGTTAAATGGAATAGTGCAGTGGGCAAATAGCATCTCGCCGGTCTCGGGATTGATGCGTGCGGGATTGGCCTGGAAGCCACTCTTGCCGGTGACGGCTTGTGCAATCTTCATCGATAGCATGGCAGGGATGTCGCCCTCGCAGCCTGCCACTATGCCCTGAGCGTTGAACTTGGCAAGTGCGATGCATCCAGTGTTCTTAACGCTGGAGAGCAAGTCGAAGCAGCGTATGGTGAAGCCCTGCAGGTCGTAGCCCTCGACGATGAGCTTGAGTGCCTCATAGATGCGTTCGGCGCCGACTAATGACTGGCGTATGTTATTGTTTGGCGCTTTCTCAATTAAGTCGCTCTCAATGTCGGCAGGAATACGGTCGATGAGCAAGAGTAGCTCGTCCATGTCGATATTCACAATCTCCACACCTAAAGTGTCCTCGATGGTGCGATACTTTGCCTGGCTTGAGATGAGCCAGTCGCTTGGCTCGCCTATCACGCCCAGGCGGCAGCGATTGAGCTCGCGCATGGTTTTGCCCACTTGTTGCAGCGTGCCAATGCGGCTCTTGATGTACTCGTTGCTACCGTGCAGAATCTCGCCCTTGAGTCCTTGCTGGCGCAGATAGGACAAGATTTCCATCGATGCCGCGAGCGAATTGCTCTTGCCCGATGTGAGCAAAAAGAATGGTTGCTTTGAATACTTGAGCAATTGTGGAAGTTTGTCACGGAAAATGCCCTCGGTGCCGCCAGTGCGAACGTAAATCAGCTCCAGGTCATGACCTCCATAGTCTTTGAAGCTGCCTTCGATGAGTTCATACTCGATGCCCAAGCCTCCTAAAAAATCTTGAGTTGCGGCATCTACAGCTGCCTTGTCGTGCAGTTGAGAAGTGAGTGTATAGATTGCTGTTGTCATAGCTATGATAATTGTTAGGATTCTGTTGTCAAAAATTATTGTCCAAAGGTAGTAAAACTATCACAAATGACCAAAAGATTTTTTGCTCAAAGAGCGAAAGATTAGCGCAGGTGATGGTGCGCAAGAGCTGTAGCTTGCCAATCTCGTGATTTGGGTTAGGTGCCGTGCGTTTTTTTATTTTTTTAGCAGGCAAGGAATTAGGTGGTTAATTAACTTTGTGTATATTTGCAGCATGATAATTGAAAAAATCAATATGAAAAAGGTGATATTGGCTGTTGTTGCTCCCCTTGTTGTGGCATGTGGAGCCGTGGCCCAGCAGAGAGCACAGGGCGACCCTAATGTTCTTGCAAGCATAATGGTGATGCCCCGTTTTGAGTCATCGTCGGCATTGAGAAGCCTGCTTGACCAGAAATGCAAACAAGGCAACAAAGCTTACCTGAAAACGTATTCTATATATGAGGAGATGCTATCGGAGCCCACATGGGATTATCATAACGAAGAACTTTTCAAAGTGCTGGTGCAACATGCATCCACTGCCTCTTGCTTGAACGAAAACGAGCGCATGCGTCCCAAAGCCCTGCTTGAGATAGTCAATAAAAATGCTCCAGGCACAGTGGCTGGTGACATCAATTATGAAACCCTTGATGGCTCCAGGCACCAGTTGAGCAGCATAACGACGCCTTACACTCTTGTCTATTTTAATGACCCAGAGTGTCTGTCGTGTGAGAAAGTCAAGCAGCGACTTGACACCTGCACCACATTGAGAAAGATGGTGAGCGACAGTGTGTTGACTGTGATTGGAATATATCCTTATGACAATGTGGATGAATGGAAGCAGGAGAATTTTCCCTGTTACTTAATCAATGGTTGGGACTATGAGCAACAAGTTGAAGGCCAGCTCACCTATGACCTGATGACTATGCCGCTATTCTACCTGCTTGACCGTGACAAGCGTGTCATTCTCAAGAATGAGGCCAGCCTTAACTGTGTGTTAAGAGTGTTGACACATCTTGATGGCAAAAATTTTAAAGACATCGATGAGATGCTGAATTACACGTGGTTGTGGTCGATTACGCCTCGGGTTTTAGAGATGGGGCGCAAAATCAACGAGTGAAATTATTAAGTATTGTGTAGAATCGCAAGGAACTTTAAAAGAGCTTGCTGCACGATAGCCCAGCACCCACAGTATTTCGCCATCGGCCTCCAGAATCCAAGTAGCGTTTTTTTCTTTTTCGTTGAGTTTAAGATCAGTGAAAAGGTCGCTCAGTAATTTGCTCCCTTTCATGCCAAATGGTTTGAAACGGTCGCCCTCGCGCCAGTGTCGCAAGACCACCTCGGAGCACTGTAAAATATCATTGCTGAAGGCTACCACGCGCTTGCCGTCGACCATGGTGGGTGAGAACTTTGTGTCGCCGACATGCTTGATCTCGAGATGTATGGGGGAGACAATCTCTTCTTCATCCAGATTAATCACATTAACGCTCTTGTCGGTACTGTCGCAAGGCGATACGTCGATAGTAGTGCGATTGATCACTGCCACATGACTTGATGAGACAAAGTGTCGGCCCACTGCGCTGTGAAGCATGTTGCTGCACTGAGATGCATTGAAACCAAGTGGTTTGAGAATTTCGTAAAGCAACATCATGCGGTTGTCAAAGCTGTTGATGATCTCCAAGTCGACAACTAAAGAGTCGCCATAGCTATCGCTCACGATGTTGCGCATCACACCCACGGCCTCTTGATAAAGATCGTTGCACTGGCGCATGTTATCGATGGTGTTGAGCAGTGACTGATGAGCACCGGCAAAGTTTTCATAGACAGCAGGCAGCACCCGGTTGCGCAGACGGTTGCGCAGTGCATCGTTCTCAAGATTGGTGCTGTCGGTGACAAAGTCTTGTCCCAACCATTGCAGCCAGGCAAGGATGTCTTGACGAGAAACGCAAAGCAGCGGACGCACAATATTGCCATTGCGTGGCTTCATGCCCGTGAGTCCGGCGATGCCTGTGCCGCGCAGTGCGTTGAGCATGAAAGTCTCAATGTTGTCGTCGCTGTGATGTGCCACAGCAATGCAGCCGCAGTCTTTATCTTTAATCAGTTGCGCGAACCACTCATAGCGCAGGTCGCGGCATGCCATCTCCATCGACACACCACGCTCGCTCATGCACTTGGGCACGTCAAAATGCTTTATTGCCAAAGGCACGTCGAGGTGCTTGCAGAGTTTGGTCACAAAATGCTCGTCGCGATCGCTCTCCTCGCCGCGCAGGTGGAAATTGCAGTGGGCGGCACGGCAATCGTAGCCCAGCTCAAGCAGCACACGCAGCAGTGCCACCGAGTCGGCACCGCCGCTGATCGTCACCAGTACCGGCATCGAGGCATCAATCAAAGAACCATTGTCAATGAATGTCTTTATCCTATTTAAAAATCGATTTTCCATCTATAAAAAAGGATGTGACACCTGTGACACATCCTCATTATTGTGCATTATGCGTTAAGCATTAAGGAATTAGGTTGTGACTGCGGAACACCTTTTGGATTTTCTCGAGTGCAATGGTCACTTGCTCACGTGTGTGGGTTGCCATCAGGCTGAAGCGAATGAGAGTGTCGTTGGGTGCTACAGCAGGTGAAACCACAGGATTAACAAAGATGCCCTCGTCGAGCAGCTCGCGGGTGATGAGGAATGTGAGGTTGTTGTCGCGAATGAACAGCGGAATGATAGGAGTCTCGGTATGACCTATCTCGCATCCCATTGCCCTAAAGCCCTCGAGAGCGTAGTGGGTGTTGTCCCATAATTTCTCCTGGCGCTCAGGCTCGGCAAGCATGATGTCGAGAGCGGCACTCACGGCAGCAGTTGCTGCAGGAGTGATGCTTGCTGTGAAGATGTAGCTGCGGCTGTGGTGGCGCAGGTAGTTGGTTATTACCTCGTCGGTAGCGATGAACCCTCCAAGTGAAGCAAACGACTTGCTGAATGTGCCCATAATCAGGTCAACTTCGTCGGTGAGCCCAAAGTGGTCACACACACCGCGGCCGCCCTTGCCAAAGACACCTATGCCATGAGCTTCGTCGACCATCACACTGGCATCGTACTTGCGAGCCAGCTCCACGATGTCGGGCAGCTTGCACACGTCGCCCTCCATCGAGAAAACACCGTCGGTGACGATGAGCTTCACCTTGTCGGGCTTGCACTTCTGCAACTGAGCCTCGAGCGATGCCATGTCGTTGTGCTTGTACTTGAGCGACTGAGAAAACGACAGGCGCCTGCCCTCAATAATAGAGGCGTGGTCTTGCTCGTCCCACAGGATATAATCTTCACGACCCGTGAGGCACGACACAACACCGAGGTTCACCTCAAAACCTGTGCTGTAGATCATTGCGTCCTCTTTGCCAGCATAAGCCGCAAGTTTCTTCTCAAGATCTTTGTGGATGTCGAGGGTACCATTGAGGAATGGCGAGCCAGCAAGACCGGTGCCATATTTCATAGTAGCCTGAATAGCAGCCTCACGCACTCGTGGGTCATTAACAAGTCCCGAGTAGCAATTAGAACCGAACATGAGCACCTTCTTGCCATTGATGATGACCTCGGTGTCTTGCTCGCTCGATATTGCGCGGAAATAAGGATAAATGCCTGCTGCCTTGGCCTTTTGAGGCTCGGTGTAGCTTGCCAGCTTCTGTTGTAGTAGCTTCATAATATCTTTTATTGCGGTAGTAATTCTTATTACCTATTGTTTCAGCTTGCAAATTTACAAAAAAAAATGTTATAACGATAAACTTCCTTAATCTTTTGATGTAAAAAAGTATTAACAGGGCTTGAAGCTATGCTGAGCAATAGTATTGTAAACCGCCGGTTTGCACATTATCAATAAAATCACTACTTTTGTGGCAAGATTATTTTAGATAGTAAATGGATTTCAAGTTACACTCACAATATGAGCCCACTGGCGACCAGCCTCAGGCTATTAAGGAACTTGTGGATGGCGTGAACAACGGTATGCCTTGCCAAACGTTGCTGGGCGTGACGGGGTCGGGAAAGACTTTCACAATGGCAAACGTAATAGCGCAGACCAATCGCCCCACGCTTGTCTTGTCACATAACAAGACGCTGGCGGCTCAGCTCTATGCAGAGTTCAAGTCTTTCTTCCCCGAAAATTCGGTGCAGTACTTTGTGTCCTACTACGACTACTACCAGCCCGAGGCTTACCTGCCATCGAGCGACAAATACATCGAGAAAGACCTTGCCATTAACAAGGAGATTGACCGCCTGCGACTTGCTACCGTTACTGCCCTGCTCTCGGGCCGCCGCGACGTGGTTGTGGTTTCGAGCGTGTCGTGCCTCTACGGCATGGGAAACCCGGAGAACATCGAGGCGAACATCGTGCGCTTGAAGGTGGGTATGAACATTGGGCGCGATGCCTTCTTGCGGCGACTGGTCGACGCTCTCTACAGCCGCAACGAGTATGAACTTGCGATGGGAACTTTTAGGGTTAAGGGCGACACTGTAGACGTAATGATTGCCGACACCGACGCTGTGCTTCGAGTTATCTTCTGGGGCGACGAGATTGAGAGCATGGAGCTGCTCGACCCGCTCACAATGCTTCCACGCGAGAATGTGGAGGGCTTTAATATCTATCCAGCCAACATCTTCGTCACCAGCAAGGAAAGCATGGCAAGCGCACTGGGAAAGATTGATGTGGACTTGGGCACCCAGGTGGACATGTTCTACCGTGAGAATCGCCCAGTTGAGGCGCGTCGCCTCAAGGAGCGTGTGACCTACGACTTGGAAATGATTCGCGAGGTGGGCTATTGCTCGGGCATTGAGAACTACTCGCGCTACTTCGATGGTCGCGAGCCGGGGGCGCGCCCATATTGCTTGCTCGACTACATGCCAAGCGACTTCTTGACTATCATCGACGAGAGTCACGCCACAGTGCCGCAGGTGCGAGCCATGTATGGCGGCGACCGCTCGCGCAAGGACACTTTGATTAACTATGGCTTCCGCCTTGATGCTGCGCGCGACAATCGTCCTCTCACTTTCAGCGAATTTGAGGCCTTGACACCGCAGACCATCTACGTCAGTGCCACTCCAGCCGACTATGAGCTGGAGCGCTGCGAAGGAGTTGTCACTGAGCAGATTCTGCGCCCAACAGGACTGCTCGACCCAAAAATCACAGTGCGTCCGTCGCTTGGCCAGATCGACGACCTCATTGGCGAGATTCAGCTCCGGGTCGAGAATCGCGAGCGAGTGCTTGTGACCACTCTCACCAAGCGCATGGCCGAGGAACTTAACAACTATTTGGCAAAAATCAATATAAAATGTGCCTACATGCACAGCGACGTTGAGACTATGGACCGCATCCAGATTATCGACGACCTGCGCCTGGGCGTGATAGACGTGCTTGTGGGCGTGAACTTGCTGCGCGAGGGTCTTGACTTGCCCGAGGTGTCGCTCGTGGCTATTCTCGACGCCGACAAGGAAGGCTTCCTGCGCTCACACCGCGCTCTGACCCAGACTGCCGGTCGTGCGGCCCGAAATCTTAATGGCGAGGTTATCATGTATGCCGACAAGATTACCGACTCGATGCGTCGCACAATCGACGAGACCGAGCGTCGCCGAAGCATGCAGCTGCGCTACAATCAGGAGCATGGCATCACTCCGCAGGCCATCGTCAAGGCGCGCAACTCTATTATAGGTGTCGATAGTAACATGAGTGCCAACGATGAGACGCGCCAGCATGCACGCCGCTATGAGAGCAACGTGCAAGACATGTCGTCGCTCCAGCGGCAGGTCGAGGCCGAGTTCGACCACTCGGCTGGTGTGGCTGCCGATCCGGTGATTGCCTACATGAAGCCGCAAGACTTAGAGAAGACTATCGAATATCTCAAAGCACAGATGGTGGCTGCTGCCAAGAACATGGAGTTCCTTGCAGCTGCTCAGTATCGCGACGAAATATTAAAACTTCAAGAAAGAATGGATGCCAAACAATAGCCGACATATCGATGGACAATGGTTGCCCACCACACTCAAGGAGATTGAGCACTTGGGGTGGGACCACATCGACGTGATTCTCTTCACGGGCGATGCCTATATCGACCACCCGTCGATGGGCACGGCAGTGATTGGCCGCACGTTAGAGGCTCACGGCTACAATGTGGCTGTGGTGCCGCAACCCAACTGGCGCGACGACCTGCGCGACTTCAGGAAGCTGGGCAAGCCCAGGCTGTTCTTTGGGATCTCGGCTGGAGCAATGGACTCGATGGTTAACCACTACACCGCCAACCGCCGACGCCGCAGCGATGATGCCTACACTCCTGGCGGGCGTGCCGGTGCTCGCCCCGACTATCCCACCATTGTCTATAGCGAAATCCTCAAAAAGCTATTCCCCGACGTGCCAGTGGTGGCTGGCGGCATCGAGGCATCGCTCAGGCGACTGTCGCACTACGACTACTGGCAAGACCGACTCATGCCCTCAATAATGCAGAGTGCGCCAGTCGATATCATCACCTATGGCATGGGTGAGCTCGCAATAGTGACCATTGCCCAGGCATTGAGCGCTGGTGCCAAGATTGAAGACTTGTCCTCTATCCCACAGACGGTGGTGCGCCGCCCATTGAGCGAGATACCAGCCTGTGATGATGACGAGAACATCGTGCTTCACTCCTTCTTGCAATGCCAAGAGAGCAAGCGTTGCCAGGCCGAGAACTTCCGCAACATTGAGATTGAGAGCAATCGCTGGCATGGCCACACCCTGTGGCAGGCTACCGGCGAAGTGGCTGTTAAAGTCAATCCCATGAATCCGCCCATGACAACTGAGCAGGTCGATGCCTCGTTCGACTTGCCATACACGCGCCTGCCACATCCCCGCTATCGCGGCAAGCACATCCCGGCCTACGAGATGATACGCCACTCGGTGTGCATGCATCGTGGCTGTTTCGGCGGCTGCGCCTTTTGCACCATCAGCGCACATCAGGGCAAGTTTATCGCCTCGCGTAGCAAGGAGTCGATCATGCGCGAGGTTAAGCAAGTCGTCAAGATGGAGGACTTCAAAGGCTACATCAGCGACCTGGGCGGCCCCAGTGCCAACATGTATGCCATGCATGGCCGCGATTTGGAGCGTTGCAAGCGCTGCACCCGCCCGTCGTGCCTGCATCCCAAGCCTTGTCCTAATCTTAACAACGACCATAGGCCACTGCTCGACATCTACCACAGCGCCGATGCGCTGCCAGGGGTTAAGAAATCGTTCATTGGCAGCGGTGTGCGATATGACTTGTCGATGCACCGCAGTGGCGATTCCGAGGTTGACAAGGCCAATGCTCAATATCTTGAGGAGCTCATCCGCTTCCATGTGTCGGGGCGCTTGAAGGTGGCTCCCGAGCACACAAGCGATGCGGTGCTGCGTGTCATGCGCAAGCCGTCGTTTGAGTTGTTCAGGCAGTTCAAGCGCATCTTCGACCGCGTGAATGAGCGTTACCACCTCAACCAGCAGCTTATTCCATATTTTATATCGTCGCATCCCGCCTGTACCGATGCCGACATGGCCGAACTTGCCGCGCAGACCAAAGAGCTGAATTTCCATCTGGAACAAGTGCAGGACTTCACGCCCACGCCCATGACCGTGGCTACCGAGGCTTTCTACACCGGCCTGCACCCCTACACCCTCGAGCCCATTTACTGCGCCCACAGCAAGGAGGAAAAACTCTCGCAGCGCAAATATTTCTTCTGGTATGACAAGCAGTACAAGGCCGACATCATAAAGTCGCTCAAGAAGATGCATCGTCATGACCTGATTGCCAAGCTATATCCCACGGCGGCAGGTTTGGCATCAGCCAGCAAAAACTCCAATGGGGGAGTGCTGCGTCGAAAACGAAACAAGAAATAATGCCCTATGCAAGAGAGCAACTTATATAACTCTTCGAGCTTTTTTGAGGACATGGATGGTGAGCTGGCAAGCCAGTTCACCGATATGACACCGTTGTCCTGCAAGCGACCATGGCTCAGCATCCACAGGGCTCGGAGGTTTGGGCAGTGGTGGATTGTGAAAAGTGTCAATCCTCAATTTTCGCCCGCCGAGAAAGCCCAAGAATTGATAAATAGCGAGTTTGCGCGTGTCATAATGATGTGGCATCCCAATATTGCTCGTGTCATTACTCAACAAGGGGTGCCGTTACTGCAAGGACAGTGCATAGTCGAGGAGTGGATTGACGGAGTGAGCCTCGACAGTTTTTTGGTGAGCCAGCCAAACTTGGAAACCCGCTTGGGCATTGCCAAGCAACTAATCGAGGCAGTGCGATATGCGGCAAGCAAGGGTGTTGCACACGGCAACTTAAAGCCAAGCAACGTGCTAATCACTCATAATGGCTCAAATGTTAAACTCATCGACTTTGAGCCCAATCAGCCCAGTGGGGGCAGTCGTGCCGACATCATTGCTTTGGCAGGACTTCTAAAGCTGCTGCAATTGCCCAAGAAATATAATAGCGTTATAAAGCGTTGCATGAATGGGAAATATGGGACCATGGAGCAGCTTAATGATGACTTTGGCAAGGCCGAAACTCGCCAGCCGCTGCGATGGATAGCCATTGCTGTTGCAGCCATTGTTGTGATAGCGGCCGCGATAGCCGCTTTCACATTTGGTGGAAGGAAGCAACAAGAAGAGCGTAAGAAACTGCCTGAGGGTTATGTCGTTGACAGCATCGTTCCTGGTGCAAATGTCACATTTTCCACTATCTCACTTGCTGACGTATACTACTTGCCATTCGACTCTATTACACCAGGAAACATACCCGACACAATGGCAGTTGACTTAGGGCTTAGCGTGAAATGGGCTAAGATGAACATGGGAGCAAGCCACCCCTCGGTAAACTTCGTGGGAAGTTTTTATTGCTGGGGCGACACCACCGATAAGACCAAATGGGGTGAAATAGACGCTTACTGGCCCCAAGAACGCTCAATGCCCACCACTCCAATCTCTGGAACAGACATTGATTTTGTGCATGAGCGTTGGGGTGGCAAGTGGCGCATGCCCACCCTTGAGGAGTTTAGCGAGCTAATCACTAAATGTGATTGGAAATTTCGCAACGCTGGTGATGGTGCTGCGGGCTATGTGGTGACGGGAACTAATGGCAATAGCATTTTTATGCCTCTTGCCGGGTGGAGCGACGATGGCATTAACTACCAGAACATAGGCCGATATGGTTACTACTGGACTGCTAACCCATCCCCTGATGGCAAGCGCATGGCGCATTATATTTTCTTTGACGAGGCTAAAATCATCAGCGACAAGACCAATGCCGTCAACTGCCTAATGACCATTCGACCCGTTTTAGACCAATAAACATCCCACACTTGAAAAGGCAAATTCAAAATATCACTCCCATTAACACAGCCAGCCCGTTCAACGTGCTGGCATGCGGCGAGCGATTTGGCAAGCGATGGCTGCTCAAGGGGCTCAAGCCCCAGTTTGCCAACAATAGGCTTTATATCGACCTCTTGAGCAAAGAATTTGACATCGCCATGCGTCTTCATCATCCGGGCATTGTGGGCGTGGTGAGCATCGAGAGAGTAGCCCCAATAGGGCTTTGCATAGTTGAGGAGTGGATCGACGGCGTTACACTCGGCCAATGGCTCACACAACAGCACAGCACTAAAGAAAAACTCAGCACGCTGCAAGAGCTGTTGCGTGCTGTGGCACATTGCCATGACATGCAAGTAATACATCGCGACCTCAAGCCATCAAATATCATGATAACCAGTGATGGCTATCATGTAAAAATTATAGACTTCGGCCTTAGCGACACCGATAGCTATTCTTCGCTCAAGGGGGCAGCTGGCACTACCCATTATGTCGCTCTCGAAGTGCTCGATAAGCATAAAACCGCCGATGCCAGAAGCGACATCTACTCACTTGGCAAAATCATGGAAGACATGAAGTTGCCCAAGCGATATGGTAGTGTCGTGAGTAAAGCCACGAGTATTAATCCCGAAGACCGCTACGCTGGAGCATCCCAACTGCTTGAAGCTCTGCGTCAGACGGCGACCAGCAGTCATCGAAACAAGATGCTGGCATTTATTGCTGTTGCTGTTGCCGCATTGTGTGTCGCAGCATTTTTGTGGGGATATAACTTTAACTACAATTCAGGAACAACACAACTTGCCGCTAACCAAAACACTGAAATCCCAGGCTGGACGCTTGGCGACAGCATAGCCCTGTCGAGAGACACCACGCTTACTGCCGTCAATGTTGTGGAGAAAGGTTTTACCGTGTTTCTTACTAATCCGGGTTCTATTAACTTTCCCCACAATATTCCTGAAAGCGAAGCTGTTGACCTTGGACTGAGCGTGCTGTGGGCACCATTCAATCTTGGGGCAAGTGGTCCATGCCTCGCAGCACCAGGGGCCATGATTGGCGCTGGCAACAAAGACCCGCGCACTGTGCTTGCGGGCTACTGCTATGGCAATCACTCCTTAGACTCGACTGCAAGCTTCGAGGGCACTCGGTTTGATGCCGCCCATGTTCTGTGGGGCGGGCGATGGCGATTACCGGTGAAAAGCGACTTTCAGGAGTTGATAAAGAAATGCACCTGGAAGTTTATAAGCAAACCAGGCACCTTGCCAGGCTACTTGGTCACTGGGCCTAATGGCAATTCCATTTTCTTGCCTATGGTTGGATTTCGCTATGACATGAGATTTTTCTCAGTTGGACAAACAGGATATTATTGGACTGCCACTCGCATCAATATTATCGAAACGATAGGAGTGCCACGAGATGCTATTGCGCTCGTCTTCACCGAGGACAACATCTACATCAAGCCATATACCACCCTGAATGGATTCTCAATGCGACCTGTGATTGACAAAGGGCCACATCACATCAACGAGTTCTATAACATAAAGCGACCAGATGAATAAATCTTTATGGTCTTATTTTTTTGTATAAATATAACAGAATAACAATAAACAAGCGATTTTTTGCGACCTGTGCTTGTGCTCTTGTAACTCTTGTGCATCATGTCTATTTTTAGACAGGAGAGACAGGAGGAACAGGAAAGTTTTGCTACTTGTGTTTGTGCTCTTGTTCCTCTTGTGCATCATGTCTATTTTTAGACAGGAGAGACAGGAGGAACAGGAAAGTTTTGCTACTTGTGTTTGTGCTCTTGTTCCTCTTGTGCATCATGTCTATTTTTAGACAGGAGAGACAGGAGGAACAGGATTTTTTTCGACCTGTGCTTGCGCTCCTGTTCCTCTTGTACATCATGTCTACTTAAGTTTCTATTGTATTATTGAAAATGGGTAAAGCACTGTGTATCAACTCCCCCCTCTAACTTAGAGGGGGAGATTTTTGCTTGATATACAGTAACTTGATATTCCATTTTTTACTTTAGAAACTTGAGATGTCTGTTTGTTTAGACAGGAGAGACAGGAGGAACAGGATTTTTGCCATCTGTGTGTGCGCTTTTTTGACTCTTGCGCATTATGTCTTTTTTTGATAGGAGGTGCTGGATAGATTATTTGTTAACAAAAACCTCTACTCCGCCTTGCTTGCCGCAGATGTAGTTCACTGGGTGGTCAAATCCTTGATGAACAAGGTTATTTACTACAAGTGGCTGGCCAGGGATAATAGCTTGGCAAGTGAAAGTGTCGCCAACCATTAGCTTGCCATTTTGCGACTCCACCACGGTGAATGAGTTGTTGCCATTATATTTGATTTTTGCAACACGCTCGGGATGCCACTTGACGATAACCGTAGCTCCCACTTCGAGTGCCTCGCAATCTATTGCCTGAGAGTCAAAAATCTGTGATGAGGCTGTGGCATTCAAGTTGAGGCAAAAATCGTCCCAGCTGTTATGTCCCACATAACGTGAGAGAACGTTAAGCGTGAAGCGGCGGCTCGTGGTGTAGCCCTCGAGGTAGCCCCATAACCGTTTCAGAGTGTTGGTCGAGATGCGTTCATTCGTCTTGCGGTCAATGGCTTTAGCCAGGAATTCAAAATCGCTGGGCAGTCGCATTTCACGTCCTGCCTCATGCTCCACGGCTGCACGCAATGCTCCAAGTTGCGCAGCCACACTCGATATTAAGATTGTCTCTTTTACCATGGTTGCATTTTTTTCTCATCGGCAAAATTACACATTAAATTTATAAAGCGCAAACTTTGATAAATAAGGACTTGAAAGGATAAGGTTTTATTGAGATTTGTGTTTTACTTTGTCACTGTAAGCACAAAATTCGGCTGCAGACAACCATTATTGTAATGATTAATGACGCGTGTATAATGATGAGTGGCAGCTCACACACTTGGGCTGGAAATTATTTGTTTTTTGCGAAACTTTCAATAACTTTGCAAAATTCAAGGCGCATAGAGTTGTGTCCCCTACAATTTCTACCTAAGGAAGCGTTTAGCTACATTCCACGGCTTGTGAATCTGGACAATTCATAAAGGTGACACGGAATGAGAAACTAACGCCACTCTTTCTTGTATGGTGAGTCATCATCGCGATGGCTACAACCATAGCACAGAGGTGTGAGCTGTTTTTCTCGTGGTCACCAGGCAGTCCAGAGCCATCAAGCCCACGGGTAAGTAACAAGCTCGCACCTCATTTAATACTTACTAAGCAAAAACAGTTAATAATGAAGAAATTGATTTTTATCACATCATTATTAATCTCCACAATCAGTGTGATTGGCAAATTAAATTTTCAGTAACATTGATATCAACATTTAAAGTAAATCCAGAAATACAACAGAGAATAAAACTTAATGAAGAATATTATGATTAAAAAAAGATTTTCGTTGATACTGGCATTTGTTCTCGTTATTGCGTTAAGTAGTGTGGCGCAGTATTACGGAAGTATATATGACGACGACTTCTACAAACGTCTCTATCCTGATATTGCTAAAGCTTATGCCGGCCGTAATGCATACAGCCATTTTGTTACCTATGGCATCAATGAAGGTAGAAGCCCAAGCGCAATATTTGATTTTAACTATTATTACAATGCCTATGAAGATTTACGCAAAGCGTTTGGAAGCAATAAACAAGCTTATTACCAGCATTTCATACAATATGGAATGAACGAAGGTCGTCGTGCATCAGTATTATTTGACCCTCAATATTACCGAAATGCATACGTCGACTTACGCAATGCTTATGGAAAAAATAATCAAGCTTATTATAATCACTTCCTGCAATATGGAATTTACGAGGGTCGACGTGCCTCGGAACAATTTGATCCACAATATTATCGCAACAGCTATAAAGACCTGCAAAATGCTTTTGGAAACCATTGGAAATTGTACTATATCCACTATCTCCAATATGGCAAAAACGAAAAAAGAAAAACAAGATCAAAATAATAATTAATCAATAACTATTACAATCATGAAGAAAATTGTTTTTTTTATTGTGACTACTTTGTTGCTTGTGTCGTGTGGTGGAGCCAGTAGCATAGAGGTCTCAGAAAATCAAGTGTCATTCTCTATTGAGGGTGGTGAGAAAAGCGTGAATGTTACAGCCGACGGCACTTGGAGCGTGAGCGACAGTCCCGACTGGATAAATACCGACGCACAAAACGGTGTGATTATCATCAGAACCGCACGCAACGAGTCGGGTGCAGTGCGTGAGGGAAACATCGTCTTGAAAGGAAAAAGCGGTGTGGAGGCAACTATAAAAGTAAAGCAGTTCTCAAAATGTACGCACATCACTGCGGCAAGCAGTAAAGTGGAATTTGAGAAAGAAGGTGGAACCGAGACTATTGCCATCGACACCGATGGCAGTTTGCAAGTTGAGGCCCCCGAGGGTTTTAGCGCATCGTATGAGAACGGCAATTTAACAGTCACAGCACAAGCCAATGAAGGTGGAGCTAAGCGCGGAGAGATAAAACTCACATGCGATGACCAGAGTGCCACCATTTATGCCTCGCAGAAAGGTAACGTGTGCCAGCGATGCGGCGGCACAGGCAAAATCACTTGTCCTAAATGCAAAGGAAAGGGCTTGGTACATGTCTATGTGAATCCAGAGTTTGTGGATCCAAGTATTGTGCCTGACCAGCAACCTTGTGAAAAATGCGGTGGCTACTGGGACGGAACTACCGAATACACAGCTGAATGGAGGCAAGGCTCAGGACACATCAAGTGCCCTGACTGCGGAGGCACTGGCACTGGACATTAAAAGAATTACTTATTTAAAATAACATTAATAAAACAAACAATCATGAAAAAATTATTTACAATCCTTTTGGCTGTGCTTGTGCTAGGCACATGCACTACCCTCGACATGAGTGCAAAAAAGCGCAAACACAATGCACAAAAAGCTTCGTCGAGCGTCAATCTTTATTCGGATAATGACACTGGCAATCGAGGCATTTTTCATTACCGAGAAGTGCTAAGTGGTGGTCGTCAAATCCATGACTTCATTCTTGGTATTGACGGATGTGATGCTTATTGTACTCCAAATTGTGAGGCTTATTATTACGATGTCTATAACGATGAGGTCAAATATTTGCAAGGATCTGTAAAATCCAAGAACACTATAGAGTTTGTATCTAACGGTTTAAATGACGATTTTAAGCTGACTGTTACCTACCAGAGCAGAGATAAGATTAAGGTAAAAGAAGGTGGAAATGTTTCAACGTTTAAGAAATTTGTCAATGTGGATGGTAACACCATTATCAATGAAGAAATGGTAAGAAATTCACTTAGTAAGTTGCCATAACATGGCTTTGAAAAATTAGCTGCGTGAATCACATTTCTTATAAGATATACCAGACTTGAGGAGTGGGGAAATATGGCTGGCATCAGGAAGTTCCTCCTTTCTGTATGATTATGATGGAGCAACCTCATGTAAAGTTAGTTCTTTTCTATAGAACTGAGATTAAATACTAAACTTTGTTAAACTATGCCTCAATTGGGCATAGTTTTTCGTATATATAGTGAGATGGACGAGCAAGGTTTTTAGCCACCGAAATAATTACATCATGATACTTGACGAACTTAAATTGAATGGAGCCCCCATGGGCATTAGGGCGTTCCAGACCCAGCGAGGCAATGTGGTCACGGGTAATGCCTACTCGCAGTGGAACTTGTGTGACTACACTGGCGACGATGCCTTGCGGGTGCTCAATGCCCGCATGGAGCTGTGCCGGCAGCTTGGCATAGACCTTGACCATTTAGTGATGCCACGGCAGACCCATGGCACTGAGGTGAGGGTGATAGGCCATGAGTTCATGAGCGACTCAGTCGAAAATCAGGATAGCACATTAGAAGGTGTTGATGCTCTGGTGTGCACTACTGCGGGAGTGTGCATTGGCGTGAACACTGCCGACTGTGTCCCGCTTGTGATGGCCGCTCCGCGGCAGCGTGTTGTGGCTGTGGCTCATGCTGGCTGGCGTGGCACGGTGGCAGGCATCGCCGCCACTACAGTCGAAGCAATGTGTCGGCAAGGAGCCGAGGCAAGCCACATAGTGGTGGCAATGGGCGTTAGCATCTGCCAGGAATGCTTTGAGGTGGGCGACGAGGTGGTGGCCCAGTTTGAGAAGGCTGGCTTCGACATGTCGCTCATCATGCGCCGCAACAGTCTGTCGGGCAAGGCTCACATCAATCTGCAAGAGGCCAACCGCCAGGTGCTGATGGCGGCAGGAGTGGGGCGTGATAACATAGCACTGCCACAGCATTGCAGCCGATGCGAGCACGAACGCTACTTTTCGGCGCGAAGGCTCACAGTAAAGAGTGGCCGCACCTTCACCGGCATAATCATGAGTCCTGAGTTTTGAGTTTCTTGTCAACATTCTTGCTCAGTTGCCTGAAAAATACTACATTTGCTATCCCAAACTTTTAACGCTTTATGAAAAAGAGAACAAAAACTAATGCAGCAAGGCTTCTCGACAGGGCAAAGGTTCCATACGAGCTCATTCCATACGAGGTTGACGAGAATGACCTCTCGGCAGGGCACCTTGCGGCCACGATTGGAGAGGACGTGAACCAGGTGTTCAAGACTCTGGTGCTCTTTGGCGAGAAGACCAAGCACTTTGTTTGCGTGCTGCCAGGTGACCACGAGGTTGACCTGAAGAAGGCTGCGAAACTGAGCGGGAACAAGAAGGTTGACTTGATTGCCATGAAAGAGCTGCTGCCCACCACAGGCTACATACGTGGTGGCTGTTCGCCCATTGGCATGAAAAAGCAGTTCCCCACGTTCATTCATCAGACGTGCATGAACTTTGACTACATCTATGTGAGTGCAGGCATGCGTGGGCTTCAGCTCAAGATTTCTCCTCAAGCGCTTGTCGATTTTGTGGATGCCACAGTTTGTGACCTTATTAGTCAAAACTCATGATTCAGAACTGATATGGCGCATAAAAATAGAATAGGCACCTTGTTCAGTCTCACCTCATTTGGCGAGTCGCACGGACCGGCCGTTGGCGGTGTGGTTGATGGCATGCCGGCTGGTGTGAAGATTGACATGGAGCAACTGCATCATGAGATGGCACGTCGCCGGCCAGGGCAGGGAGATGGTATCTCGTCAAGTAGGGGAGAGGCCGATGAGGTGGAAATTCTCTCAGGCATTATGAATGGTGTTACGCTCGGAACCCCAATAGGATTTATTGTGCGCAATCATGATCAGCGCCCTGAGGACTATGACCACCTCAAGAACGTGTATCGCCCGTCGCATGCCGATTTTACCTATCAAGCCAAGTATGGCATTCGTGACTGGCGTGGCGGTGGACGGGCATCGGCTCGCGAAACTGTGGCGAGAGTGGTGGCTGGGGTTCTTGCCAAGCAAGCTCTGTCGCAAGTGGGAATCACAATCAAGGCCCAAGCCCAGCCAGTGGACTGCGAGCCGATGCTTGGCGACACAACGGGTGGTGTGGTTAATTGCATAATAAGTGGGGTAGAGCCCGGTGTGGGCGAACCAGTGTTTGGCCGCCTCTCGGCTCAGCTTGCCGAGGCGATGATGAGCATACCGGCTGCTAAGGGCTTTGAGATAGGGTTAGGGTTTGATTTCGTTAACCACCGTGGCAGCGAGGTGCTTGATGGGTGGGTGATGAAAGATGGAAAAATCTCAACTACCACCAATTTCTCGGGAGGTATTCAAGGGGGCATCAGCAATGGCAACGACATCTGCCTGAATGTGGCTTTCAAACCGGTGGCCACGCTCATGCAGCCAGTAGATGGCATCGACAGCGATGGCAACAAGGTGACGATTGAGCCTCGCGGACGGCACGACTCGTGTGTGGTGCCGCGTGCAGTGCCAGTGGTCGAGGCCATGGCTGCAATTGTTGTGCTCGACAATGTGCTCATGGCAAGGGCGTCAAGATTGTGATGGCAAGAACCGATTATGGCAACTTCCTGAAGCGGCTTTATGGCTGTCGGGTGCAGAAGCTCAATGTGAATGCAGGATTCACATGCCCAAACCGCGATGGCACGCTGGCCACTGGCGGTTGCACCTATTGCAACAATTCTTCATTTACGCCCAAGTTTGGCCGAGCATCGGCTACGGTGACTCAGCAACTGCTTGATGGCAAGCAGTTCTATAAAGGAAAGTATCAGTCAGTGAAATACCTTGCTTATTTCCAAAGCTATACAGGCACCTACGCTCCAGAGAGCAAACTGAAGCTGCTCTACGAGGAAGCATTGTCGGTGCCCGATGTTTTAGGGCTTGTTATCTCCACTCGCCCCGATTGTCTTAGTGATGAGGTGCTTGATCTTTTAGCAGTGATTAATCTGCGCAGTAAGGTAATTGTCGAAATTGGAATAGAGAGTTCGCATGACAAAACCCTGCAACTCATAAACCGCTGTCACACTTGGCGTTGTGCCGTGAGTGCAGTTGAGCGGATTGTGAGCAGAGAAATTGCAGTTGGGGCTCATCTCATCTTAGGACTGCCTGGCGAGTCACAAGCCGACATGCTTGCCACCGCTCGAGCGGTGGCGCAGTTGCCGCTCAGCACAGTCAAGTTTCATCAGCTGCAAGTGCTGCGGGGCACAAAGCTCGCGCAGCAGTGGCAGAGGGGAGAGGTGGCACTGCAAGAGTGGACAGCTCAGGAGTATGCCATTTTTTGTCGCCAGGTCGTCGACTGCCTGCCTCCAAGCATGGTTGTTGAACGAATGGTGGCAACCGCTCCGGCACAGATGCTTCTGCATCCACGCTGGGGGCTCAAGCCGCAGCAGTTTGATGACCTTTTCCATGATTTGTAGTTGTTTTTTGTAAAATTGATGAAAATTAGTGATATATTTGAAAAAAAGTTGCACAATTTTTTGGTCACTTGAAATAATTGACTTAACTTTGCACTCGCAAAAATAAGGGGTATTAGCTCATCCGGTAGAGCGCAACACTGGCAGTGTTGAGGTGAGCAGTTCGAGTCTGCTATACTCCACAACCCAAAAACTTAACGAGCTGTGTATCAACAAATACTTGGCTCGTTTTTTTGATATCCTTAAAAACGGCTCATTACTGACCAATTACTGACCAAGATGTTGATTTTAGTGCTTATATAAAAGCAAAATCGTAAGTGTAATGTAAAAGTTGCATTTGCGATTTTTTTCTTTTTTGCCATACGTTATTAAAAATAATTACCTATTAATTTGGGCACTTTTAAAAAAACACCTATATTTGCACGCTAGAAATGAATAATGCGTCCCATTAAGCACAATTACGCATGAGTGCATTATAATTCATAAGCTTAAATACTTAAACAGGAAGCCTAAAAGGACTATTTTTTTTATTTAAAATTATATATTATAAATCATTATTAATTATGAGGAAGACTGTTACTTTCTTAGTAACGCTGCTCTTGGTGGCTGTTGGGCTCACCGCAATGGCCCAAGCTCCCCAGACTGGCGTTTATCAAATCCAGAACGTAGGAAAGTCCTCTTACGTTAAGGTTACCGGAAAGTATGATGCCCAACTCGTGACTTCTAAGAGCGATGCCAGCTATATTACTGTTGGCATTGAGAAGAAACTCAGTGACGGCACATACAAAGTGAACTCGTTGTACTCAACCTACGATGGAGGATCTGTTGAGGTTTACGACTATTTGACCAAAGCTCTTACTTTGGGTGAGATTGAACTGCGCCGAGAGCTTGCGGGCTCATCGGAGCCAAACATTCAAAAGGCAATTAGTCGTATGCATCAACTTGCTCAGGAGTATGGTTTCATGCGCATGATGCCCGTTGATGGGCAATCCGACACTTATCATGCCATCGCCGTTTTACCTACAATTCCAAATGACGTTGATTCAGTGTGGCGGGCTAAGAAGAATCCTAACGGTGATTATGTGTCACAAATAACTGGCGGAAACACCATGTGGGACTGGTGTATCGACATTGTGTACCGTTATCTTGACGAACACAGTGGTGAAGGTGGCACCAATGCGGCTCTTGCAGCAAAGATTCGCAACAACCTCAAAAACATCAAAGAGGGCCACACCTATATGCTTACTGCCGATGAAGACGGCACGTTTGGCTACATAGATGTTACTGGAAGCTTGACAAGCAGCAACAACCGCTCTTGGTGGAAACTCACTCCCAAGGTGAACAACGAAAATGTCAAGGACGGAACTTACAAGATCCGTAACATTGGCCAAGAGAAATACGTCAGAATTCGTGGTAGATATTACGCAACTCCCGATGCTGAGGAAGGCGATGCCAGCGAAATACGCATCACGTTTGATGGTGAGGCCAACGGCGGCCAGAAAATTATCAACCTGGGTGGCATGGATCCCAATGGTAATGAGATCGATATTTACAGCTATATCGAAAAGGCCATCATGATTGGTAAGATGGCAATCTATGATGTGCTCACCGACGGCAATGGCGTGAATCCTGCCAGCCCCGAGAACATCGCGGTCGCTCAGGATTATCTTGAGAATGAGGTAAAGAAAGGCGCTTTCATGTGCATCAAGCCTGTTGAGGGAAATGACGAGGCAGTATATGCCTATTTCACCTTACCTCACATCCCATCGGATGTAGTTACTCAAATGTTCCAACACCACGCTATCGCTGCCGACTCTGAAAGGCTGGCATGGGAATTTGGTGTTAGCAAGGTTAAGCAGTACCTTAACGACCACAATGGACAAGGTGGCACTGACAACACTCTGCGCAGCTACATCCTTGCCAATATCGATAAAATTCGTCCAGGTGTAATCTACTATTTAGGCGCCGAGGGCAATGGTACTTTCGATTATTCCCCCAAATTTGAAAACGTTAACGATGGCTGGGACAATCCCGACATTATTGATAACTTCACCGACATTAAAACAAACACCGATTTCCAGTGGGGCTTAGATGTTAAGGATGTTGAGGAAGACAACCTCACCAGTGGAACCTACAAGATTCGTAACGTTCAGTACGAGAACTTCGTCGAGGTACTCAGCAAATATTATGCTAAACCCGACACTGATGAGGAGAACGCTACCGAAATCCATATCACTTACAACGGCAAGCTCGATGATGGCAGCTACAAGGTTACCAACATGAGCGCTGTTGCTAAGGACGGCAGTCAAGTTGACTTGCTCAGCTACGTAGACAAGGCAATTAAGCTTGGCAAGATAGCTATCGCCGACGTGCTCAAGGGCAAGTCAAGCGACGAGAACATCGCTTATGCTCAACAGTACATGGAAGACTTCGTTCGTGCTGCTGCATTCATGCGTGTTAAACCTGTTGCTGGAACCAACTATGTATATGCCATAGCTACCATTCCAGAGATACCATATGAGGTATATCATGAGATGTATCGCCATGGTGTGATTACAGAAGACACAAAAGAGGCTGCTTGGGACTATGGTGTAGAATATGTGATGAACTACCTCAGCACTCATGGCACTAACAGTACACTCGCTCAGCTGATCACCAACAACATTGGTAATATTCAGCAAGGTCACACCTATTACTTGAGTGAGGACAGCAACCACACCTTCGGTTATGTTGATGCAGAGAACTTCAGCTCTACCGACAAGACCATACAATGGGGCATGGACCTCGAGGAGGAAGACCAGCCCGTTGAGAGCGACTTCTACAAGATCCACAACGTGGGTAATGACAAGTACGTTAAGGTTTATGGCCGCTACTATGCTAAGCCCAATGTTGATGAGGCCGAGGCCACTCCAATCGCAGTGACTATTGACGGCATGCTTGAGGACGGCTCAATGAAGGTTACCAACCTCGTGGGCGACGGTCACAACATACAAAACTATATAGAGCATGCTATCGAGCTGGGCACAACGCTAATTCACCAGATCCTTGACAACCAGTCTACTGAGGAGCATGTTGACCAGGCCATTCAAGAGATGACCAACTTTGTGAACGAGAACGCTTTTATGCGAGTAAAACTCGTTCCTGGTGAGACCGACGCTTACTATGCTTACGTAATTCTGCCCACTGTACCTGAGTACATCGTGACTGAGTGGAAGAAGAAATATCCCAACTATGAGGGCACTATGCGCGACTGGGCTGTGGAGAAGGTACTTGCTTATCTTGAAAGCCATCCACAGGTTGATGGCACACTCGCTACAATGGTTCGAAACAACATTGGTCGCCTCTATGAAGGTCACACCTACTACTTGCGCGCCGACGGCGACGGTACCTTCGGTTTTGCCGATGCTACTCTCAACGAGATGGACTTTGGCACCAGCGATGCCGCCAAGCATTACTGGTGGGGCTTCGCCGACGCTGTCAAGGCTGAACCTTTCGGTGGCTACTACCGTATTAAGGGTGCCAATGGCAAGTATGTAAATGTCACTGGTAGGTTTGCCGCTGCTCCTAATTTGGATGCTAATGGCGCTAAGACAGCTGCCGGTTCTGTAGTCTATATAGGCACTGGCGAGACCAAGAACTCCATGACTCTGCCGCTTGATACTCTGCGCTCACAAGGCGTTGATGTGGGTGACTACATGACAACAATCAACGATGTTCTTGGCATAGTGGCAGGAGCTGCATCACAAGTGGTTACTGAGAGACTACAAGACTCTAATTATAGTCAATATGCTGGTTTGGTTGAACCAATGATTCAAACACTCCTTGAGAGTGTTGACCTAAATCTCTATGTAGAGCCCACCCTCACCTCTGCCGGCGAGCAAGCCTACATGCTTGAGGTTAACATTCCTGACTTGGCAGAGTACTGCGATTTGGCAACTGATGCTCTGAGTCTAATGGGCAAAGACAAAGATGACCTCGTTCGCAAACTTGGCGAGTTGGAGGCACAAGCTACAGGAACAATGAAGACTCTTCTAGGTATTGCTAAGCGTACAGCACAATATTTAGATGATCCCGACACTATGTGGGCTAAACTTAAAGAGAATGCTAAACCATACGTGCAGTCATACTTTATTGATGGCAACAGCAATACAGGTGGAGTTGGTATTTCTCCAGCTCTTGGCAATCTCATTATGAATGCCCTCAACCGTGAGGACTTCAACTATGGAACTACTTACTGCTTGCGTCAAGACAATGACGGAACTTTCGGCTACGACAGTAAGGAAGAGCTTGCCAACGTTGATGCTGGCAAGTGGATTCTTGAGCCATTTGACGAGCAAGAACCCAACTATGACGCCAACACCTACGTTCCATTCTACCTCAAAGCAGAACTGGGCGAAGCTACCTATACCGACGTTGTAGGCACAGGTGTAACAAATGTTGGTGATACCTACTACTTTACAACTGCCTATCTCGACTTCGACGCTAAGATTGAAAATGACCCACATATTGTGGATGTCTATACGATTAGCCAGACCGAGAGAATCGAATCAAATGTTAATGCTGTAGGCGGTAATCCCGCACACACTAACGTATATTACGTTGCTAAACTTGAGGAGGTTGAAGGAGACGTGATTCCAGCTCAAACTCCAGTGGTTATTCGAACTCAGCTTTCCACAAGCGAGGCTGAAGATGGTCTCAACATAATCCTGCGTCCTGTAGGCAAGCCCGAGAAACCAGCTACTGAGACTGCGTTCCTCACCGACCTCAAAGAAATGCTTAGAGAGCTCATATATAATAAACTTGGTATAGAAGGAACCAAAACCAACATTCGTCCTCGCGTTATCTCACAACAAGAGGAGAATGGTAACTTGCTGGTAGGTGCTTTCTTCAATGAGCCTGTCAATTCTAATGATGCCAACAACTACCTTGCTCTTGGCAAGAAGGAACTTGTGCAAGACAATCTATCGGTTGGTCTCGACATGAATGGCCTTGGTTTCTGGAAGGATAACATTCAGGAACTTGAGGGCAACAATGCCTACCTGCTTGGATACAATCGTGAAACTGAGAGAATCGTTGATGAGAACTTCACAACCGATACATCATTTGACCAAGGCGACCCAAGCAATCCTCCAGGCTTCATCTTCGAGTATCCTGATGGAACAATCACAAGCATTGATAATGTTGCTTCAACCAAGCAAGTTCAGTCGGTAATCTACTACAATACTCTTGGTATTGAGAGCACCACTCCATTTGAGGGTGTAAACATTGTGGTGACAACCTTCACCGACGGCACTAAAGCAGTTGTTAAGGTTATCAAATAACATAGTCTATCAACAATCAACAGGGGTAGGCACACTCACTTGATGGCCTACCCTTGTTATTAAAAATTATGTATATAGCATAATCAATGAAACGTTTTTATTTTATATTGCTTCTGCTAACTTGCTTCTCATCAGCAATGCTGGCACAACTCAATGGAAGTGGTTTTTATCGCTTGCGTAGCGGCAGTGCTACTGATAAGTATATGAGCATTATCAACGACACAATTAGTGCACAGAAAATTGTTGGTTCTCTTAGTAGCCTACAATCAGATGACGGCAGAACGAAAGCAATGAATAGAGTTCAACCATTTTTACAGACTGATCTAAAATTGGTAAACCAAAACTCCATTTTCACCGATCCTGGAACTATTATCTATTTAGAGAAACAAAGTGGTATTAGCAGTAATTACGATTTCTTATCACAAGGTGTTGGTCTCAAGTATATTTCTACTTGTGTCTTTGTTGGAACTAATGCTCATGCTTGGGGATTGAAAGGTATGCCCGCTACAATTAATAGCGTTGGGAACAATCTATATACAGCTTATGTGAATTTAAGTCTTAGCTACTCTCTCCTTTGGTATTCTTATTCTATCGATGAGACCCGATTTCTCGGAGCTGAAAGTGGAAAAGTGGTAATGACATCAGTAGATAACAGCAACAACTATTCAAATGCTCCAGCAACATGTCATTGGTATATCGAACCATTGAATTTAACTGATAATTATTTTGCCGCTGCTCCTGTTTCATCTTTCACTCAAAACGGGAAATATTACACAACTCTTAGAACAGCTTTCTCTTACAAGGTTCCAAGCGGTAGTGATGTTAAAGTTTATAAAGTGACAGGAATGCCAACGGTTGAAGGAGAATTAGCTGAAACCGAAGAAGTGACTCAGGGCAAAGTTATTCCAGCAGGCTTGCCCATTATTATCGAAAGTACATCTTTAGAGCCGGCAAACAATAAGCTTGAGCCTTATTTTAACTCATCTACAGCTCCTATTGTTAAATCAACGGCCAATTACGATCCGGCCAGCTTATTGAGGGGCACAGTAACATCAGCTTCAATATCGGTAACTGGTTGTGCTAATAGTGATGTTCTTTACAATGGTTATGGTCATCATGGTCATGATTGCTATACCGATGTAAACCACAATACCAATAGCACAGTTGAATACGGCAAGAAATTGTGGCCAGGATGGGCCCCTGAGGGTGATAATATAGGTTTCTTCAAGAATTTTGTTAGATACTATGATGTAAGCACCAAGAAATGGACAGTTGGTACTCCATCATTTTACAAACTCGGCATCAAAGATGGTGCTGTAGGTTTCTGGGATTTAGTTCAACCCAAAGAGGTCATCTCGGGCAACGAAGCCTATTCTCCTGTTCAGTGCCAATTGTTCCCTGTAGAAAAGGAACTTGCCGATATTGGCGCTCAAGATATTTCTTATAAAGTGACTAACCCATTAATCGTTGCTTATGAGTATGTCAAAGATAATGGGAACAGGGTTATATATGCTAAGGACAACAATGGAAAGCCACAACAGTTACCAAGCGCAGGTGAGATTGACTTCATGAAATTGCATTATGCCGACAATACTTATCACGACCACAGCAATTGGGTTGCAATAGAAACTGGAGCCACCCCGTCTGTGAGGCCTGGAGATAGCAGGATTGAAGTGACAGGTAAAGTGCTGGAATCATCACCCAACCTCCGAATGAAAGCCTCTTTATTTGAGGAAATTGATCAAAACGGAGATTTCAATCCCAATACTTATTGTGTGGTGAACTTTATGGACAAGTCAAATCACTCAACGGCCAATAACAACTTCTTTTTTGCAGCTCCTCAGGCTAATGAGATTGCAGACATTATATGGGCCCAGTGGGACGGGAACGACACCTTTATCGTTCCACCTCATTCGGGGTTCACTGGTGGTATAAAAGTAGACTTCAGTATGTATGAAGGAGAACTCCCATTTTTGCAAGATGGACATGAGTATAGCTTTAGAGGTCTAATCGAGAAGTTGGAACCATCCACTAATGCTATTGCCCCCAAGGATGTTGAAAACATAAGCAACCATTATAAGGTGTATCCTCTTAATAATCTTGTTGATATGGAAGAGATTGCAACTGGAGTAACAAATAATGTTGCCACCAGCAAGGTTGTTAGTGTGAAATACTATAATGTTATGGGAGTTGCGAGTGATGAGCCTTTTGAGGGAGTGAACATCGTGGTTACAACCTACGACAACGGCATCAGCACCAGAAGCAAGATACTCAAGTAAATAAACACTACTAAGTTTATAGATAAGAGCGCATAGGACTGAGACTACTGCGCTCTTTTTCATTTAGAAAAGGATTGTAATTCTTCTTTGGAATATCTACCATTTTGCTGGAGATGACAAGCCCTCAACGAGAGAGATGGAACAATGGGTCGCAAGTGTAACGTCAATAGTTGCACTGGCGGCTATTTTTTTGTTTTTTAATGCGATTTCCAAAATTTTCAAGTATTATAATTGTAATAGTTTTACTTGATTTTCAGTTTTTTATTAATTTTGCAATAATAAAAGTCAATCATGGAAAATAATAAGATCATAATATACCAAACCGAAGACGGACAGACCAGAATTGATGTCCGCATGGAGAATGAAACAGTTTGGCTCACCCAAGCACAAATGGCTGAGTTGTTTAAAACTGATAGAACATCAATAGTTCGTCACATCAACAACATCTATAAGGTTGATGAACTAGAACGCTCTTCAACCTGTGCAAAAATTGCACAAGTTCAAACTGAAGGTCACAGACAAGTGCGAAGAGTTGTTCCCTACTTCAATTTGGATGTGATTATATCAGTTGGATATCGTGTTAACTCAAAGCGCGGCATAAAGTTCAGACAGTGGGCCAATAAAGTTATAAAAGACTATCTTATAAAAGGATATGCCATAAATGAGCGACTGCGCCATGAGCAATTGGGTGAGCTGAGGCAACTGGTGGGAATGCTCGGACGCACTATCCAGAGCCAACCGTTATTGTCAACCGACGAAAGCCAGGCACTGTTTGATGTGGTTACTGATTATACCTACGCTCTAGACACGCTTGATAATTATGACTATCAGCGCTTAACGATTGAGAAGACCACCCAGGAAGAACGTTTTCATGCCACCTACGAGAACGCCATAAGAGAGATTAATACCCTGCGGGAGAAGTTTGGTGGAAGCACCCTTTTTGGTAATGAAAAAGACGATTCATTCCATAGTAGTATAGGTCAGATATATCAGACTTTTGGCGGCGAAGAGCTCTATCCAAGTGTCGAAGAGAAAGCCGCAATGTTACTGTATCTCGTCACCAAGAACCATTCATTCAGCGATGGCAACAAGCGCATAGCAGCCACTTTGTTCCTGTGGTTCCTAAACAATAATGGCATCCTTTACAATAAAGACGGCTCAAAACGTATAGCCGATAACACCCTCGTGGCTCTCACGCTAATGATTGCCGAGAGCAGAACAGAGGAAAAAGACGTGATGGTGAAGGTGGTCGTGAATTTAATTAACCAGAACAACTAATAATATATTTACAATGGCAGCGAAAGAAAATGTGACTATGGAATTCAGACCAATGCGCCGTGTGCGCCAGCAGCTTACTAATGAGGCTTGCGAAGAGATGTTGAGAAATGCTACGTCGGGCACGCTGGCTGTGCTTGGCGACGGTGACTATCCCTATGCTGTGCCATTGAGCTTCGTCTATGCCGACGGAATCATCTATTTCCACAGCGCCAAGAGTGGGCACAAGATAGATGCAATCAGGCATCACGACAAGGCATCGTTTTGCGTCATTGTCAAGGACGAGATTCATGGCGAGCAATACACTACCTACTTTAGCAGCGTTATAGCCTTCGGGCGAATAACAATCGTAACCTCTGCCGACGAGAAACTTGAAGGTGCAAAACTCTTAGGTCGCAAGTACAATCCTGGCGATGAAGCAGGGCTCATACGCGAACTCGAGAAAGGCCTCGCACACATGGAGCTGCTGCGCCTCGACATTGAGCACCTAACCGGCAAGCAAGCCATCGAGCTGCTTTAAGCACCACTTTTTGGGGTTTTTCACATCAAGGGGCGGCTCTTTTGATGTTTAGAAGGTTTTTCGTGAGGCTTAACGCATCAATTGGCATGGATTTTGCGTCTAATATTAGAAGGTTACATTAAAATAATTAATTGCTATGATTTTAACTACAACTCCTCAGGTTGATGGTTACACAATACGCGAATATCGTGGTGTGGTGACCGGCGAGACTATCATTGGTGCTAACGTGTTTAAGGACTTCATGGCGGGCATCCGCGACATAGTGGGCGGCCGTTCGTCAAGTTATGAGAAGGTGCTTCGCGAGGCGCTCGACACCTCGATGCAGGAAATGATACAGCGTGCTCAATCGCTTGGCTGCAATGCCATTGTGGGCATCGACATCGACTATGAAACCATAGGTGCGTCGGGCTCAATGCTCATGGTTGCCACCAGCGGCACGGCGGTTGTGGTCTGAATGTGGTCAGAGCCAATTGCTCTTGTTGCTGCTTAGTGATATAGGAATCGCTTGATGCTCATTTTGGGCGTCTTCTCGAAGGGCTTGTCGACGAGTTCTACCTTGCTGATTTTGCTATAAGCAGGGAGCGATTTGTTGGCCTCGGCGCGTATTATTCCAGGAATGGCTTCGCGCTTGTCGGTGTCGAAGTCATCGGGTAGTTCAGAGTAGACCAGAGCGGTAATTTTGCCATCGCGGTCCACCACGAGGCACTCGTCCACGTGCTGGCAGTTGGCCAGGACCGCTTCAATCTCTTCGGGGTAGATGTTCTGTCCCGAAGAGTTGAGAATCATCGACTTGATGCGCCCTCTGATGAAGATATTGCCCTCGTTGTCAATCACTCCCAGGTCGCCTGTGCGGAACCATCCATCCTGTGTGAAGGCCTCTTGTGTGGCCTCGGGATTCTTGTAGTAGCCCGTTGTGAGGTTTTGACCTCGTGCTTGAATCTCGCCAGGAGTAGTGGCTGGGTTGTCACTGTCGATGCGCAGTTCATGAACTGGCTTGCCGCACGAGCCGGGCACAAATTTCGTCCACCATTCCCATCCCAGCAGCGGGCATGCCTCGGTCATGCCGTAGCCCACGGTGTAGGGCAGCCGCATCTTGCGGAAGCACTGCTCGGCCTCGGGGTTGAGTGCTGCACCACCCATGATGAAGCACTGCACATTGCCACCAAACACTTTAAGGATGGCCTTTCGCGCCGCTCTATATACCAGCCAATTCAGTCCTGGGATGGCAAGCATCCATTTCCTCTTCTCGAGAGCTGGCTTTATGGAACCGGCATACACTTTCTCCATCACCAGTGGCACGGTGACCACCATGTAGGGTTTGATGGCTTGCATTGCCTTCAGCAGAGTGGTGGGCGAGGGGGTCTTGCCTAAGAAGTGCACTGCCACTCCGTCAACATTGGGATGAATAAACTCGATGGCCAGGCCATACATGTGTGCCAGTGGCAGCATCGACACCACTGTGTCGCCAGGCTTGTTGGGGAAATGGGTGTTGGCAAAGTGGTCGGTGTCGGACATGGCATCATAGGTGAGCATCACGCCCTTGGGGTTGCCCGTGGTTCCCGAGGTGTAGTTGATGATAGCCAAGTCGCTGCCATTGTCGGTAGCCAGTGTGATGTTCTCGGCTGCTAACCCATCGGGGTATTTCTTGTCGAGCATCGATTGTTTGTCCTTCCATGCTTGCGCCACAGCCTCGTCGCGGTGCCACAGCAGTTGTCCGTCCTTCACGTTGATGGCAGCCTTGAGGGCTGGCATCTCATCGGGGCTGAGTTTGGCCCAGATGTCGTCGTCGGTGAAGAGCAAGAGGCTGTCACTGTGGCAAGTGAGAGAGTTTATGTTGCTTGGATGGAAGTCGGCGAGCAACGGCACTGCCACGCGTGAGTTGGCGTTCACGCCCCAGAAGGTCATGGCCCATCGCGCCGAATTTCTGGCGCAGATGGCAATTTTATCGCCTTTTTTTATATCGGCAGCTTCAAAGAAGAGTTCGAACAGTTCTATGTTCACAGCGAGTTGGGCATAGGTGAACGAGTCTCCGCCGTAGTCGCACAGAGCATTTTTGTCCCAGTGGTTAACGATAGTGTCTTCGAGCTTTTTAAGATAGTGTTTCATGTGATATTTATATGTTAGTGGGCGATAAATTTCATCATTTAATTGCAAATTTACAAAAAAAACATGAAAATGATAGTATTTTTATTGAAAAAACTGAACATTGCCGCCGCAAGATGCTGTTTCCTGCTGCTCAAGACTGGTAGCCACAAAGCATTTAAGCTGAGATTTAACCGAAAATATTTCTGATTAATTATAGAGGGTTCATTCTACCATGCTTACGAGTTGAGGCATGGCTCATGTGCAGTCAGTGTCATTTGCAAAACTCAGCTTAAGTTACTACCTTTGCACTATAAAAAATGGTAAATGATTATGACTGTACAGGAATTTAGGGATTATATGGCATCGGGTAAGCCCGTTGTGGGGTACTCCGATGTTCACATGATGTTTCACAGGTTGTCGCAGGAAGCACTGCGCATTACAGCCGAGATTAACGGCAGTTATCACACGCCCGAGCAGTTGCATGAGTTGCTCGAGGAGCTCTTTGGGCGCAAGGTGCCGCAGAGCGTGGGCATGTTTCCTCCGTTCCACACCGACTGCGGCAAGAACACGGTGCTGGGTTAGCATGTGTTCATCAACATGGGTTGCAAGTTTCAGGACCAGGGCGGCATCACTATTGACGAAGGTGCGCTCATTGGTCACAACGTGGTGCTCGCCACCATCAATCACGACCTCGACCCCGCAAAGCGCCAGGGCATGAGCTACGCTCCCATCCACATAGGCAAAAATGTGTGGATAGGCGCCAATGCCACTGTGCTTGCCGGCGTGACAATAGGCGATGGGGCAGTGGTGGCAGCCGGAGCTGTGGTGACTAAGGATGTGCCAGCCTGCACAATAGTGGGTGGAGTCCCTGCTAAGGTTATCAAAAAGATTGAGCTCTGAGTTCTGGGGCTATAGTCCGTGCGTTTCGCTTTGCATTGGCTGCTTGCAATTCCTGTTTCCCCTGTCTCTCCTGTGTTCCTGTCTATAATAGACATGAAGTACAAGAGTTACATGAGCGCAAACACAGGTTGAAAAATCCTGTTCCTCTTGTCTCTCCTGTCTAAAATAGACATGATGTACAAGAGTTACAAGAGCACAAACACAGGTGGCAAAAAACTGTCTCTCCTGTCTAAAGAAAATTCAATTTCGTCGCAGATGCACGCACACCTCATGCATGAGGGAGTGATAGTTGACAATATTTAACGGCGCACATCGCAAGATGTGCGCCGTTAGTGGTTTCGTCAGACGGGAAAGTGAGAAAACTATAGCTCGATTGCGTCTTTCACTTTGTCGGGCAGGAGAGCGAAGTCAATAACCTCCTTGATTGTGTTGACAAAGTGGAAGTTCAAGCCCTTGAGGTAGATGTCGCTTATCTCGTCGATGTCTTTCTTGTTGTCGCGGCACAGCACAATGTCGGTGATGCCGGCGCGCTTGGCAGCCAGGATTTTCTCCTTAATGCCGCCCACTGGCAGTACTTTGCCTCGCAAGGTGATCTCGCCCGTCATTGCCACATGGTCGCGCACCTTGCGCTGAGTGAACGACGACACAAGCGAGGTGACCATTGTCACACCTGCCGAAGGGCCGTCTTTGGGAATGGCTCCTTCGGGCACATGTATGTGCACGTTGTACTTGTCGAAGAGCTCATAGTCGATGCCGAAGAGCTGACTGTGGCTCTTGAGATATTGCAGCGCAATCATGGCGCTCTCTTTCATCACGTCGCCCAAATTGCCGGTGAGCGTGAGTTTCTCGCCCTTGCCGCGTGAGAGCGCGCTCTCGATGAAGAGAATCTCGCCACCCACTGCGGTCCATGCCAGACCTGTCACCACTCCGGCAAAGTCGTTACCCTCATAGCGATCGCTTGAGAAGTCGCGTCCCAGGTAGTCCTTGAGGCTTGCAACGTCGATGCTCTTGGGATAGTCTTCGCCAACGGCCTTCTTGCGTGCCACCTTGCGCAGCACCTTGGCAATCTTTTTCTCGAGCTCTCGCACTCCGCTCTCGCGTGTGTAGCCGTCGATAATCTTTGAGATTGTTGCCTTGGGGAAGGTGATTTCTTTCTTCTCAAATCCATTCTCCTCGAGCTGCTTGGGCACGAGATGCTTGCGCGCTATCTCAATTTTCTCCTCGGGGATGTAGCTGTTGATTTCTATCACCTCCATGCGGTCGAGCAGTGGCTTGGAGATGGTGCCCAGATTGTTGGCAGTGGCTATGAATAGCACCTTCGACAGATCGTAGTCCACATCCAGATAATTGTCGTGGAAGTGTCCGTTCTGCTCTGGGTCGAGCACCTCGAGCAGAGCCGACGCCGGGTCGCCCTTGAAGTCCTGGCCCACTTTGTCGATCTCGTCGAGCACAATCACCGGGTTGCTGCTGTTGCATTTCATCATGGCCTCGATGATGCGTCCGGGCATGGCGCCGATGTAGGTGCGGCGGTGGCCGCGAATCTCGGCCTCGTCGTGCAGGCCGCCCAGTGAGATGCGCTCATATTTGCGGTTGAGTGCTTCGGCAATGGAGCGTCCCAGCGATGTTTTGCCCACTCCCGGAGGTCCGTAAAGGCAGATGATGGGAGCCTTGAGGTCGCCGCGCAGCTTGAGCACAGAGAGGTGCTCAAGGATGCGGTCCTTTACGATTTCCAGTCCATAATGGTCGTGGTTGAGTTTGGCTTCGACCTTCTTGAGGTTGAAGTTGTCCTTGGTGTACTCATTCCATGGCAGGTTGAGCATGGTGTCGAGGTAGGAATACTGTGTGCTGTAGTCGGGCGACTGCGGATTGAGCCTCTCGAGCTTTTTGAGCTCTTTCTCAAAGTGCTTGAGCGTGGCCTCGTTCCATTTCTTGTCTTTGGCTCGCTTCTCGAGCTCGGGGATGTCGTCGTCGTTGGTGCCCAGTTCCTCCTGAATGGTGCGAATCTGCTGCTGCAGGAAGTGCTCTCGCTGCTGCTGCGAGAGGTCCTCGCGAGTGCGCAGCTGTATGCTCGCCTTCAGGTCGATGAGCTGAGCTTCCTTGCTCAGTATTCCGAAGAGATGATAGGCACGCTTCTTGATGTCGCTCTCTTGCAGCAGCATCTGCTTCTCGCGAGCCTCAAAGGGGATGTTGGTAGCCAGGAAGTGCATGAAATAGACGGGGTCGTCGATGTTGCTGATGGCAAACTTGAGTTCGCGCCCGGCATCGCCCATCTTGTTAAGCATGTCGTAAGTCAACTCCTTGATAGAGCTGATGATAGCGTCGAACTCGCCATCGTTCTTCTTGGGATATTTTTCGTTGAAGAGTGAGATGTTGCCACGCAGGTAGGGCTCTTGTGCAGTTATCTGTTCAAGCACAAAGCTTGAACGCCCGTGCAGGATAACGTTGGTTGAGTCGTCGGGCAGTTTCAGAACCTTGATGACCTCGGCCACAGTGCCCACGGGGTAGAGGTCGTTTTTGTCAGGATTGTCAACATCGCTGTCAATTTGGCAAACTACTGCCAACGGTTCGCCCGTGCGCTGCGACTGCTTGATGGCGTTGAGCGACTTGCTGCGTCCCACCATCACTGGCATTGTCATTCCAGGAAATAGCACCATGTTGCGCAGTGCAAGCACTGGCACGTCGTTCAATGCCTTTTCTTTCAGGAGTTTGTCGTCGCTGTTGGCATGAATCTCGGCAAAGATTGGGATGGCGTGAGTGCCACCATCGTTCATCTCAAAGTCTATATCTTTATTAAAATCTATCATCTCAATAATTCTGTTTCAAGTTGCAAAATTACATATTTAGCAAAATAGATGCCAAAAAACTTTGCGCAATTTTTTGTTAGTTGTTTTGATTTTCATTAATTTTGCAAATTATGTGATGTAATTATTGAAAACTAAAACCATAAAATATGAGCAATTTAAATCCCAAACTGGAACTTGAGAGACAACTGGGCGAGCAAATCTACAATGCCCTGCAAGGTGAGATAGTAGAAGAGGTGCTGCGCAAGACCAAGACATCGAGCCGCGATGCCTACTGGCGCAGCAGCATGGAGGGCCACAGCCTGAGGGTGCAGAAGGAGCTGCTGCCCAACATCTATGAGCTGTGTCAGGACGTGAAGAAGAAACTCAACGTGAACGACGAGGTGGACTTCTACATCACTGGCGACAGCGACGTCAATGCCTTCTCGCTTGCAGCCGAAGACGAGGGCGAGCACCATATTGTTAATGTTAACTCGGCACTCTTCGACCTCATGAGCGATGATGAGCTGCGGTTTGTGATTGGTCACGAGTTGGGGCATCTTATTAATAAAGACACCGCCCTGGCGCGACTCATCAACTTTGTGTTCCCCGAGGGTGCAGCGGTGCCTGTGACTCTCCAATACAAGATTCGCCTTCATGAGCAACTTGCCGAGCTCGTAGCCGACCGCTATGGCTACATGGCCACCGAGAACCTGGGGGTGTGCGTGACAGCGTTCTTCAAGATGGCTTCGGGTCTCGACCTGGAGAAAATGAACGTGAGTATCGATGCCCTGATTGCCGACAACAACCGCCGCCTCGACTACTTCCTTAAGGATAAAGGCATCAGCCGCTCGTCGCATCCGGTTAACCCCATCCGTGTGCAGGCTCTGAACCTCTTTGCCACTTGCAAGACGCAAGAAGAACTGCAGAAAGGCATGGACGAACTTATCTCCATTTTGCTCAAGGTGGGCGACGACGAGCTCGACGAGCACACCGCCCGCTTCATCGCATCGGCAGGACTGATAGTGGCCAGCAGCGACGACGAGATGAAAGAGGCCGAGATAAACCAGATTATCGAGATGCTGGCCCGGCTCAAGATTTTCCCGCGCAAATATCTCGAGGAGATAGCTCAAGGCGATGTTGTGAAGACATTTAACGAGGCAGTAGAAGGAATTCTTAAGATAAACCCTGGCATGCGCTCGAGCCTGCTTGAGTATATGATTCACATTGCTCTGAGCGACAAGATTATAGCCCGCAAGGAAGTTGACCTGCTCTATGAGTTTGGAGCCAGCATTGCTCTGAGCGAGATGGAAGTGGCCACAGCCATAGCCGAGAGCGTGCAGCGCAACTACATGCCCAGCCTCGAGTCAATCTGTTAAAAACAAAACCTAAAGACGGTTCTTTTGCATCAAAAGAGTTACATCAAAAGAACCGTCCCTTTGATGTACATCGTGGCGTTCCTCAAGGAGGTGTTCGGCCTGGACATCAGCCAAGGCTCGATGGTGAACTGGGTCAACGCCGCCAAAGCGAGCGCAGAGGCCGCTATAGCCGCTATCGAGCAATTCATCAGACGGTCCAGCGTTGTCGGCTTTGACGAGTCCGGGCTCTACTGCAACAAGAGGCTTGACTGGACATGGATAGCGCAGACGACTTATTTCACCCTGCTGTTCCGCGCCAGTGGTAGAGCGGCGAAAGAACTGGACAGCCGATTCGGCGACTCACTTGAGCGGATGGTCGCCGTGACCGACCGCCACAGCGCATACTTCGCACTCAACTTCCTTGACCACCAAGTCTGCTTGGCCCACCTGTTAATGGAGCTGCAATATCTGAACGAACTCGACAAGCGGCAGGACTGGTCGGCAAGAGTGGAGCAACTGCTGCAGCAAGCCATCCACAGCAGGAACGAGCATCCGCAGGAAGTCATTGACAAAAGCCCATGGCTCAAGCGGCTGGACCCCTTGCTCACTGAGAACGTCAGCCACATGAATCAAGCTTTAGCAAAACTGCAAAAAGGACTGACCAAATGCCGAGACTACATCTTCAACTTCCTGGAAAATCCTGCCATCCCTCCCGACAACAATGCCAGCGAGCGGGGAATCAGAAAGGTCAAAATCAAAATGAAAAACTCAGGCACCTTCCGTTCCGACCAAGGTGCAGACGCATTCCTCGAAATACTCTCGATTGTCGAGACTGCCAAAAAGCACGACAAGCCCATTTACGATGCCATCCGCGCTCTATTCTGAGTGTGGGCACACGCAGCACACCTATCGCTGAATAGTTACTTTTGCAGGTGACCCATTTTATATGCTTAAAAACATATTTTATTTAGCAATGGTAATAATAGCTTTTTCTAACAGATTCTTTATTTCCTGCTCCTGACCTGGAGCAAGCGTGATTTCAATATAAGAATCATCTGTATCAGGTTCGGAACTAAAAGCATCTTTAATATAACATATCCCATCTTTAAAGGATATTACATAAGATCTAAAATCTCTAAGTGGCTCATCGTCACCTTCTATTAATATTTCATTTGAAACCGAAAATAAATATTTATTCTCATCGAACCATTTACGAACAAGGTCAATGCCTTTTTCTGCAACCAATCCCATACCCGATGGATCGTGGTGGAAATCAGTATCAGAATATAATACAACAAATTGTGTTGGATTCAGTGAAATTAATGAATGTGAATATGTCACATATTGTCCATTATCTCCATCTTTCTCAAAAACTTTTGCCTCTCCACAATAGATATTTAAAACATTTTGAGAACGAGCACCAAAGCTGATGAACATAAACATCAGGAAAAATGATAATACCTTTTTCATATTATTCGTTTTTAAAAGTTTCATCAGCAAAGATAATAAATCTCTTGCCATTTTGCAAATGCAATTTTGTTTAGTACATGATAAAAAGTTAAAAAATAACTCTAATTAACTGATTGTCAAGTAGTTGAGTGTTATATAAGTCCTTGGGAATTAGTAACTTTGTAAAGAAAAAGTACCAATTTTTCGATGAAGAAAGCTACTAATTCCAAGAACAGAGGCAAAATTAGCAAACTTTTTCCAATCATGCAAGAGCATTTGGGACAATCTATGAACCTGGCACGCATCAAATTGATGGCTCTGCTGCTGGATGCGCTTGTCAAGGCACAGACCGTGAGCCTTGTAAGGCTCGCCAATGCAATGGACACCGCTGCCGACAAGGAGTCGAACATGCGCCGGTTGCAAAGGTTCCTTGCTAGAAAATCATGCGTGCTATCAAGTCAAGGTTCAGCACATAACCAGCCGACCGCCCTCGCCAGTCGCCGCCGAGGTTGAGGGCGAAACTGCGCGATAGCAAAAAAAGGGGGATTATTCAATAAAAAAAATAAAAATCACTTTTATATTTTGTCATTTCGGGAAAAAGCAGTAATTTAGTGCACTAATTCACGTTGATCCCTGGAGAGGGTATAATTATTGCAAAAATTAGAATACACATAACATAAACAACAAATTTCGTCATAAAGAATGAAAACTAAACATTTGCTACTTGGCGATGAGGCCTTGGCACTTGGAGCACTGCATGCCGGACTGAGTGGTGTGTGGGCCTATCCTGGTACCCCATCGACCGAGATTACCGAGTTTATTCAAAAGAGTGAGATCGCTCGCGCGGGCAACGTTCACTGCCTGTGGAGTGCAAACGAGAAGACCGCCATGGAGGAAGCTTTGGGCATGAGCTATGCCGGCAAGCGTGCTATGGTGTGCATGAAGCACGTGGGCATGAACGTGTGTGCCGACGCCTTCGTCAACAGTGCCGTGACTGGAGCCAATGGTGGCCTGGTAGTGGTTGCTTGCGACGACCCATCGATGCACTCGTCGCAAAACGAGCAAGATTCTCGTTTCTATGCCGACTTTGCCATGATGCCTTGCTTCGAGCCCGCATCACAGCAAGAGGCTTACGACATGGTTCAGCGCGCCTTTGATTACAGCGAGAAGAACTGCATTCCCGTGCTGATGCGCCTCACCACCCGCATGGCGCACTCTCGTGCCATTGTTGAGACCAGCGAGCAACGTCAGCAAAACGAAATTCACTTCCCCAAGAATCCCCGTCAGTGGGTGACATTGCCAGTCAACGCCCGCATGCGTAACGACCAGCTCGTTAAAGATATCCTCACATTTGAGGAAGATGCATGCACCATGGGTCAGAACCAGTACATCGATGGCAAGGATCACTCGATGGGTATTGTGACTTGTGGTATTGCCTACAACTACCTCATGGAGAATTATCCTGATGGATGCCCGTTCCCCGTGCTCAAAGTCACTCAATATCCACTGCCTAAGCAGATGGTTCGCAAAATGGCCGCCGAGTGCAAGAGCATAATGGTGGTAGAGGAAGGTCAGCCTTTGGTTGAGAAACTCATGCGCGGTGTGCTCGACCAGCCAATTGAGATAAAGGGTCGCCTCGATGGCACTCTGCCACGCACCGGAGAGCTCAACCCCGACTGCGTGCGTGCAGCACTTGGCATGGAGCCGCTTGATACTCATGCCGCAGCCCAGAATACCGTTCCTCGTCCACCAGCGTTGTGCCAGGGTTGCGGTCATCGCGACTTCTATACCGCACTGAACAATGTGCTCAAGAACTACGAGAGCGCCCGTGTCTTTGCCGACATAGGCTGCTACACACTGGGTTGGTTGGCTCCGTTCCACGCGTTCCACACATGCGTTGAGATGGGTGCTTCGTTGACCATGGCCATAGGCGCAAGCCAGTCGGGAGTGCATCCTGCAGTGGCAGTGATAGGCGACTCTACCTTCACCCACAGTGGTATGACTGGTCTGCTCGATGCTGTGAACAAGAAGTCAAATATTACCTTGTGCATCAGCGACAATCTCACAACCGGTATGACAGGTGGTCAAGACTCCGCTGGAACTGGCCGCTTGGAGCAGATTTGCTACGGTTTGGGCGTTGACCCAGCTCACGTGCGTGTTATCGTTCCGCTGCCCAAGAACTATCCCGACATGGAAAAGACCATCGACGAGGAGCTCAACTACAAGGGCGTGTCGGTTATCATTGCTCGCCGCGAGTGCATCCAGACTGCCAAACGTCATGCCAAGGCTAAGGCTAATGCAAAGAAATAATCTTTCCACATCACAATTACAATTTTTTTAAAAAAGACCAAATCATGAAACAAGATATAATACTTTGCGGTGTGGGCGGACAAGGAATCCTCTCCATTGCTACTATCATTGGTTGGGCTGCCCTGAAAGAGGGCATTTACCTGAAGCAGGCCGAGGTTCACGGCATGAGCCAGCGCGGCGGCGACGTTCAGAGCAATCTGCGCCTCTCGTCCGACCCCATTGCCAGCGACCTCATCGCTCACGGTGCTTGCGACCTCATTATCTCGCTCGAGCCCATGGAGGCATTGCGCTATGTTCAGTATCTCAACCCCAAGGGATGGGTGATTACTAACACCGAGCCATTTGTTAACATCCCCAATTATCCCGAGATGGAGAATGTGAACGATGAGCTCAAGAAGCTGGGCAATGTGATCATGATCGACGTTGACGCTATTGCTAAGGAGGTGAAGTCGCCTCGCAGCGCAAACATGGTGCTGCTGGGTGCTGCTGCCTCGGTGCTCGAGATGCTCAAGCCCGAGCAACTGCTCGAGGGCATCAAGAACGTGTTTGCCAGCAAGGGCGAGGCCATCGTTGAGACCAACATTGCCGCTTTCAAGGCCGGCTATGAGTTCGCTCAGAAAAATAAATAAGACACACCTTTAATTATCTATAAAACAACTATGAGTTTTCCAATCAAACAACAAGTTTTAGACAACATACTTGCAAAGCGTGACATCACCGATGTGTCGAGAACCACCATCCGCCAGTGTGCTGCCATAGCAGCCGAGATGGAAAAAGAAGCAGGCGAGAAATTCTTGCGCCTTGAGGTGGGTGTGCCAGGTCTTGCTCCAGGTCAAGTGGGCGTCGAGGCTCAAAAGGCTGCCCTCGACCACGGCATTGCCAGCATCTATCCCGCTATCAGTGGTCTGCCCGAACTCAAAGAGAATGCGTCGAAGTTTATCAAGGCGTTTATCGATGTCGACATTAATCCTGAGTGCATCGTTCCCACCGTGGGTTCGATGCAGGCAGGCATGAACCTGATGCTCGAGTGCTCGCAGCTCGACCCCAAAAAGGACACAATCCTCTATGTGAATCCCGGCTTTGCTCCCCATGTGATGCAGGCTACGGTTCAGGGCATCAAGCACGAGCAGTTCGACATTTATGAATTCCGTGGCGCTAAGCTTCGCGGCAAACTCGAGGAGTATTGCTCCAAGGGTAATATAGTGGCTATCGTCTATTCTAACCCCAACAACCCTTCATGGGTGTGCTTGACCGACGAGGAGCTTCAAATCATAGGCGAGATGGCCAACAAATATGATATGATAGTGCTTGAAGACCACGCCTATATGTGCATGGACTTCCGCACCGATAAGTCAGTTCCGTTTGAGCCACCATTCCAGCCCACCGTTGCACGCTACACCGATAATTATGTGTTCATGCTCTCGGGTTCTAAGGTGTTCAGCTATGCTGGAGAGCGCATTGCAGTGGTTGCTTTCAGCAACAAGCTCTTCAACCGTGAGTATCCTGAGCTGCGCAGGCGTTACAACATAGGGCGCATGGGCGACAACTTCATTTTCACCTATCTCTATGTTGCATCTTCAGGAACTTCTCACTCGGCACAATATGCACTCTCGGCAATGATGAAAGCCGCAGTTGATGGTACCTACAAGTTCGTTGATGAGGTGCGCGAGTATGGACGTCGTGCCAAGATTACCAAAGAAATCTTCCTCAAGCATGGCTTCAATATTATCTATGATAAGGATGGCGATCAAGACCTTGCCGATGGTTTCTACTACACTATTGGTTATGAGGGCATGAGCGACTCTGAGCTCCTTAACGACTTGATGCTGTGTGGCATCTCGGCCATCACGCTTAACACCACTGGCAGCAAGCAGCCGGGTATCCGCGCTTGTGTGTCGCAGCTCAACAGCGAGTGGCACATTCAGGCTCTGGATGAAAGACTGAAACTCTTTGTCGAACTACAAAAATCAAAGAAATAATGAATTACATGAGTGCCGACGAGGCGGTACGCCTTGTCAAGAGTGGCGACCACATCTACTGCATGGGTAGCACTGCAATTCCGGTGGTGCTGCAAGCTGCACTGGCTCGACGCGCCAGCGAGCTGCGCGACGTGGTGGTGTATTCGGCCTTCAATGTGCCCTATGGCGAGTGCCCATTGTGCAATCCCGAATATAAGGACTCGTTTATCACCAAGAGCCTGTTCCTGAGCGGCGACCAGCGCAAATGGGTGGCACAGGGCTATGGCGAGGTGATACCTGCCTTCCTGGGCGAGATTCCATTCTTGTTCCGCAGCAAGCAGTTGCCACTCGATGTTACTTTTCTCAACTGCTCGCCTCCCGATAAGGATGGCTATTGCAGCTATGGCATGAGTGCCGACCTCGCTTTCAGTGCAGTGGAGATGTCGAAGACCATCATCGCTCAGATTAACGACAGCATGCCTTATCTGTGTGGCGCCGCCAAGATTCATGAGAGCCAGATAGCTGCCGCAGTGCGCTGCGACGAGCCACCACTGGCAATGGAATTTGGTGAGTCAACTCCTATTGAGAGTGCGATAGGTGGCTTCATTGCAGCCGAGATTCCCGATGGTGCCACACTGCAGATAGGTGTGGGCGGCATTCCCAATGCTGTGCTCGCTGGCATCAAGAACCACAAGCATCTGGGCCTTCACACCGAGGCCATGACCGACGGTGTGGTGCGTCTAATGGAGGAGGGTGTTATAGATAACAGCCTCAAGAAGATTCGCCCCGGTAAGAGTGTTGCCAGCCTGGCTCTTGGCTCTAAACGCATGTATGACTTCCTTGACTATAACGAGGATGTGGAATTCTACGATGTGGCTTGGACCAATGATCCTCAGGTTATCCGCCAGAATCCCAAACCCATAGCCATCAACAGTGCTATCGAGGTTGATATCACTGGTCAGGTGTGTGCCGACAGCATTGGTACCATGATTTTTTCAAGCGTGGGTGGTCAGCATGACTTCATGTATGGCGCTGCTCTCAATCCAGAGGGCAAGACGTTCATTGCACTGCCATCGCGCACAGGCAAGGGCAAGGGCAAGATTGTGTCGCAGCTTACTCCTGGAGCAGGTGTTGTGACCACCAGATTCCAGACGCAGTATGTAGTTACCGAGCATGGAATAGTGTATCTGCGCAACAAAAGTCTGCCCGAGCGTGCAAGAGCGCTCATCTCGATTGCTCATCCCGATGATCGCGAGGCCCTCGAGCGTGCGGCCTGCGAGCGCTTTGGCTACAGCTTCTTGCGCTACAAGTAAAATCGCGGCGTTTAGAGGCAACAAAATAAGCGCCCCTCACACATCGAGGGGCGCTTAATTTTTTTTTATGTCAAATCTCAATTATGCATTGAGCATTATTTTTACTTATACTCCTTAGCTTCACGCTTTCCTTTGAGCACTGCAGCGGCGTTGCCAGCCAGAGCACCCATCTCGTCCTCGCCAGGGAAGCAATAAGTGGGAGCCAAGAAATCGATGCGCTTGCGCAGCTCCGAGATCAGGTAGTCGCTGTGAGCCATGCCGCCGGTGAGCAAGATGGCATCGATCTTGCCGCAGAGCACTGCACTTTCCGATGCAATCTGCTTAGCCACATGGTAGATCATGGCATCAAGTATGAGCTTGGCGTGCTTGTCGCCATTGTTAATGCGCTCTTCAATCTCGAGCAGGTCGGTTGTGCCCAGGTGAGCATTGAGACCGCCCTTGCCGGTGATGTACTTGAGCAGTTCTTCCTGAGTGTACTTGCCACTGAAGCACAGGCGTACGAGGTCGGCAGCAGGAATGGTGCCTGCGCGCTCGGGAGTGAATGGGCCTTCACCGTCCAGGGCATTGTTGGCATCTACTGCCACGCCGTGATCGTGAGCGGCCACCGAGATGCCACCACCCAGATGGCAGATGATAAGGTTAAGTTCCTCATATTTCTTGCCTGTCTCACGAGCAAAGCGGCGGGCAATGGCACGCTGGTTGAGAGGGTGCCAGATGCAGCGGCGCTCAATCATGGGAATACCGCAGATGCGTGCGTAGTCGTTGAGCTCGTCAACCACCACGGGGTCGGCGATAAAGCTGCGGCAGCCAGGAATTTGCTGTGCAATCTTGTGAGCGATGAGGCAGCCCAGGTTGCAGGCATGCTCGCGGGTGGCATTGCGAGTGTCTTCGAGCATCTTCTCGTTGATTTCATACACACCACCAGGAACGGCTTTGCCCAGACCTCCACGACCAATCACAGCCTTGAAGTTAAAGTCAACATTGGTGACCTTTATCTCATTCATTACCAAGTTGTAACGGAAGTCGAACTGGTCCAGAATTGATTTGTAGGGAGCCAGCTCTTCTGGTTTGTGACGGATAGAACGGAGCAAGAGTGGAGTCTCGCCATCATAAACGGCAAACTTGGTGGATGTGGAACCTGGGTTTATTACAAGTATACGCATAGTTGTTTTATTTATAAAAAGTGTAAATTTTAAGGAATGGACTCTGTTGGTTAAATAGCCGATGCCACTGCGAGGCTGTAGAACTTAGACTCGATGCTGTCGCCACGGCTGGGGAGAACAACGGGAACCTTTGCACCCTGGAGCAGACCGGCGGTCTGGGCGTGAGCCAGCAGGGTGATGGTCTTGTAGAACACGTTGCCACTTTCAATCTCGGGGAAGAGAACTGCATCGGCCTCACCATTGATGGGTGAGTTGATGCCCTTGTGGTGCATGCTCTCATAGCAGAGTGATGTCTTGAGGTCGAGAGGACCATCGACGATGCATTTGCCAAACTCTCCAGCGGCAGCTTTCTCCTTGATTTGCACATAGTCGGCAGTGCAGGGGAAGTGACGTTCGTCGACCTTCTCAGAGCAGTGGATGAGCGAAATCTTGGGTTCCTCGATGTGGAGTGCGTGAGCAATTTTGGTCACATATTTCACTTGCTCGATGCGTTGCTCAAGAGTGGGATTAGGAATCACGGCAGCATCGGTGAAGAGCAACAGGTGGCCCAGCTCAGGAATATCGGCCACGGTGATGTGGGTGAGCACGTTGCCCTTGGGCAGGATGCCAGTTTCCTTGTTAAGCACTGCGCGCAGCAGGTTGTCGGTGTTGAGCAGGCCCTTCATGAGCACGTTGGCGCGGTCTTCGCGCACCTCGGCCACGGCCTTTGCGGCAGCGTCGTCGCGGTCGTTGGCATCAATAATGCTGAATTCGCTCTTGAATTGAGCAAGGCGCTCGTCGGCCTCAATCTCCTTGCGGCATCCAACGAAAGTCACAGTGATGATACCAGCCTCGAGAGCTTTGAGCACAGCGCTGCGAGTCACATCGTCCTCGGCCCATACTACAGCCACGCGGCTTTTTGTTCCCTTACTTGCGAGATGAGCGGTGAGCTCATCAAAATTCTTGATACTTGGCATGTTGTTTTTTATTGTTTTACAGTTATTTTGTAAGTTGTTGATGTTAATTAGTATTGTTGTGCAAAGGTAGTTATTATTTTTCACATAGCCCACATCAACTTCATAGTTTTTGCACAAATTGATTATTAAAAAAATAGAAAAAACCAGTGCCACCACTTTGGTAGTGGGGTGGCACTGGTTGGTGGCGACATTGATAAAGCGCTTATTACTACTTGGTCAATGTGATGATTAATGTGGCAATTGAGATGAGTGTGCCCACCGACGACATGCCGAGCGACAATGCCGGCGGAACGTTCCACGATGAGCGAGCTTTTGAGCTGTTGGGCTCAACGTAGATGATGTCGTTTTGCTGCAGGTTGAACAGTGGCGAGACTATGAAGTTCTTGTCGTTGAGGTTCACGGTCTGAACAGAGCGACTGCCGTCGCTGTTGGTGCGCACGATCATCACGTTGTCGCGGCGGCCCTGGATGGTGAGGTCGCCAGCCTTGGCCAGCGCTTCGAGCAGGTTGAGGCGGCCATTGACGGCCTTGATTTCGCCAGGACTCTTCACCTCGCCCAGGATGTAGACTCTGAAGTTTTGGAAACGCACTTCCACTCCAGGACGCTCGGTGAGATAGCGGGGATAGATTTGTGTTGCTATATAGTTCTCGGTGGCGCTCTTGCTCATGCCGCCCACATGCAGTGTGCCCAGGTAGGGGAACTCAATGTTGCCGTTAGCGTCAACGAGGTAATAGTACATAGCATTCTCGTTGCTGCTATTGTTGATGTTGCCTCCCAGATTGGTCACGTAGTCAATCTTGTTGAACGGCTTCACGGCCTCGGTGTTGCGACTGATGACGTTGATTTGAAGCATGTCGCCAGGCATCACCACTGGGTCGCTGGCTTTAGCTGCCGACTGAAGCACTTCCTTGGGCAGCTGGTCGGCTCCTATCATGTAGGGGATGTCCTTTTGAGTGTTGCAGCTGGTGAACAATGCAGCGGCAAGCACAAGTAGTAATAAAAGCTTTGATTTCATATCGTTGATGGTTAAAAATGTTGTCATTTAATATCTTGTGCCCACGAGTTTGTGGTCGTGATTTTCTCGATTAAAATGGGGCCAATGCGGTTGCAAATTTACTGCTTCTTTGACAAATATCAAAATATTTGAAAGAATGTTTTTTGCAATGCAGCCAAAAGTGCTTTGCTGGCAATCTTAATCTATCTTAAAAAGTTGTTAAATTGGCTATGTCTTTTATAATAATTTAAAATAATGTATGTAATTTTGTCCTGATTTTCAGTATACCTATTGTTTAGGGTAGTAAAATTAAAAAAATAATTTATATCAACTAATAACTAAAACAACTATTTTACCCAGTGAAAACCTTGAACTTTGAAGAATTGATTCAATTCAGGAAAAAAGCTCAGGCCGACTTAAACGTCCGTGAACTGAGTTATGCTGCTGTGAGTGAAAAGAGCTGTGGACTGGCAGTGGGAACTGAGCACATTCAGTTGCTGTGCTGCGGTGGTACAGGATGTAAAGCCTCGAGCAGTGCTAAAATCGTAGAAAACCTCAAGGCGGCCATTGAGGCCAATGGCATTGCCGATAAGGTTGAAGTGATTGTGACAGGATGCTTTGGATTCTGCGAGAAGGGTCCCATCGTGAAAGTTATCCCCGACAACACATTCTACACTCAAGTGAAACCCGAGGATGCCGAGGAAATCGTGAAGGAGCACGTCATTGCCGGCCGTCGCGTGGAGCGCTTGCTCTATGTTGACCCCAAGACCGACACTACCGTGAGCGACTCAAAGCACATGGATTTCTATCGCAAGCAGAAGCGCGTTGCGCTGCGCAACTGTGGTTTCATCGATCCCGAGAACATTGCCGAGTATATTGCTCGCGATGGTTATGTGGCGCTTTCTAACGCACTGCAGAACCAGACTCCCGAGGAAGTTATCGACATTATCAAGAAGGCAGGACTCCGTGGTCGTGGTGGCGCTGGTTTCCCAACTGGCATGAAGTGGGGATTTGCCCGCAACTATCAGGCCGAGCACAAGTATGTGGTCTGCAATGCCGACGAGGGCGACCCCGGTGCATTCATGGACCGCTCAATCATGGAGGGCGACCCACACTCAGTGATCGAGGCTATGGCGCTGTGCGGCTACTGCATTGGTGCCAGCGAGGGTCTTATCTACATCCGTGCCGAGTATCCACTGGCAGTTAATCGCTTGAAGATTGCCATTGAGCAGGCCCGCGAGTATGGCATGCTGGGCAAGCGCATCATGGGCAGTGAGTTCGATTTTGACATCGAAATTCGCTATGGTGCTGGTGCTTTTGTTTGCGGTGAGGAGACAGCCCTTATCCACTCGATGGAAGGCAAGCGTGGCGAGCCCACACTCAAGCCACCATTCCCTGCCGAGAGCGGTTACAATGGATATCCCACCAACGTTAACAACGTTGAGACACTTGCCAACGTTCCCATCATTCTTACTAAGGGTGCCGACTGGTTTGCTTCAATCGGAACCGAGAAGTCGAAGGGCACCAAGGTGTTTGCACTTGCAGGTAAGATCAACAACGTGGGCCTTATCGAGGTTCCAATGGGTACTACCTTGCGCGAGATCATCTACGACATTGGTGGTGGCGTTAAGAACGGCAAGAAGTTCAAGGCGGTTCAAACTGGTGGACCTTCGGGTGGCTGCTTGACCGAGAAGCACCTCGACATTCCCATCGATTACGAAAGCCTGGGAGCTGCCGGCTCAATGATGGGTTCTGGTGGTATGATTGTAATGGACGAGGACGACTGCATGGTGTCGGTAGCCAAGTTCTACCTTGAGTTCACAGTGGGCGAGTCGTGCGGTAAGTGCACTCCATGCCGCATTGGCAACAAGCGCATGCTCGAGATCTTGACCCGCATCACCGAGGGCAAGGGCACTATGGAAGACATCGAGCACCTCAAGTCGCTGGCTGCTACCATCAAGGACACTGCACTGTGCGGACTGGGACAGACCTCGCCAAATCCTGTGTTGTCGACAATCGACAATTTCTATGATGAATATGTGGAGCACGTTAAGAAGCACACTTGTCGCGCTAAGCAGTGTAAGGCTCTCTTGACCTACACCGTTAACCCAGAGAAGTGTAAAGGCTGCGGCGCTTGCGCTCGCAACTGTCCGGCCGACGCTATCATGGGCGATGTGCGCAAGCCACATGTTATTAATCCATTCAAGTGCATCCGTTGCGGCATGTGCCAGTCGCGTTGCCGCTTCGACGCTATTCATGTTTTCTAACGACTCACGATTTTTATCATCATGGAAGAGAAATTAATCAAACTTACAATAGATAATCACGTAGTGGAAGTGCCACAGGGCACTACTCTGCTTGAAGCCGGCAAGCTCGTCGGCATCGACATTCCCACACTGTGCCACATCGACCTCAAAGGCACCTGTGTGAAGAACAAACCCGCCTCGTGCCGCCTGTGTGTGGTTGAGGTGGAAGGACGCCGCAACTTGGCGCCTGCTTGTGCTACCAACTGCATGCCCGACATGGTGGTGCACACCAATTCGGCCCGCGTCATCCGCGCTCGCAAGACAGTTGCCGAGCTCATCCTGAGCGATCACCCCAACGATTGCCTCACTTGCCCCAAGTGTAGCGACTGCGAGCTGCAGCGACTGGTAATGCGCCTCAACATCCGCCAGATGCCTTATAATGATGGCGAGAAGAGCGAGCGCAAGAACGAGGTTACTGCCGCCATCACCCGCAACATGGAGAAGTGCATCTACTGCCGCCGTTGCGAGAGCGTTTGTAACAATGTGCAGAGCGTGGGTGTGCTCGGCGCCATTCGTCGTGGCTTCGACACCACCATCGCACCAACCTTCGACCGCATGTTCAAGGACACCGACTGCACCTATTGCGGCCAGTGCGTGGCTGTGTGCCCCGTGGGAGCGCTCACCGAGCGTGACTACACCGACCAGCTGCTCGACGACATCACCAACCCCGACAAGATTGTCATCGCTCAGCCAGCGCCCGCAGTGCGCTTTGGCCTGGGCGAGGAATTTGGCATGGCTCCCGGCACCATCGTTACCGGCAAGCTTGCTACAGCCTTGCGCGACCTGGGATTTGACTATGTGTTCGACACCGACTTTGGTGCCGACCTCACCATCATGGAGGAGGGCGCCGAGATTCTCGACCGCCTCAAGAAGTTCCTTGCTGGCGACAAGAGTGTGAAGCTGCCTATCATGACCTCGTGCTGCCCTGCATGGGTCAACTTCTTTGAGCACAACTATCCCGACCTGCTCGACTATCCCTCGAGCGCCAAGTCGCCTGCTCAGATGTTTGGTGCTATCGCCAAGACCTACTGGGCCGAGAAGATGGGCATTCCACGCGAGAAGCTCGTGGTAGTTTCTATCATGCCTTGCTTGGCCAAGAAGTTTGAGTGCACACGCGAGGAGTTCAAGGTTGATGGCAACCCCGACGTTGACTACAGCATCTCGACTCGCGAGCTCGCTCGCCTGATCAAGCGCGCCAACATCAACTTCGCCAATCTGCCCGAGAGCAACTTCGACAGCCCACTGGGCGAGTCGACTGGTGCCGCCGCAATCTTTGGCGTTACTGGTGGCGTGATGGAGGCTGCATTGCGCACATGCTATGAGGTGTACACCGGCAAGACTCTGCCTCGCATCAACTTCGACGAGGTGCGCGGCTTTGAAGGAATCCGCGAGGCCACTATCGACCTTAACGGCTTTGAGCTCAAAGTGTGCGTAGCTCACACGCTGAGCAATGCCCGCATCATCATGGACAAGCTTCGCGCTGGCGAGCTCGACTATCACGTGGTTGAGGTCATGGCATGCCCCAGCGGCTGCATTGGCGGCGCTGGCCAGCCCTACCACCACGGCAACATCGAGGTGCTCAAGAAGCGCTGCGAGGCTCTCTATGCCGAGGATGAGGGCAAGCCCATCCGCAAGAGCCACGAGAACCCCGACATCCAGAAGCTCTACAAGGAATTCCTGGGTGAGCCTCTGAGCGAGAAGTCGCATCACCTCTTGCACACTCACTATTTTGACAGAACTATTAAGTAACCCATTGGCTAAAACCTATTTATACTACTATGGCAAAAGAAACAAAACTGGCATGTAATGTCATTGAGCAGGTGGAGGCCATCTGCGACAAGCATGGTAACAAACCAGGCGAGCTCATCAACATCCTGCACGAGGCACAGTCGCTTCATGGCTACCTGCCCGAGGAGATGCAGCGCATCATCGCCCGCAAACTCAATATCCCTGCCTCTAAGGTCTATGGCGTTGTGACTTTCTATTCGTTCTTCACCATGACCCCAAAGGGCAAGCACCCCATCTCGGTGTGCTTGGGCACTGCCTGCTACGTGCGCGGCTCAGAGAAACTGCTTGAGGAGATCAAGCGCATCCTCAATATCGAGGTGGGCGAGACCACTCCCGATGGCAAGTTCTCGCTCGACTGCCTGCGCTGCGTGGGCGCATGCGGTCTCGCTCCAGTTGTGACAATCGGCGAGAAAGTCTATGGCCGCCTCCAGCCCAAGGACGTGCAGAAGATTCTCGAAGAGGTGGACAACTAACAAATTCTCCACACACCTTTGAATAATCATAAAACGGTCATGCCACACAATCGGCATGGCCGTTTTTTTTGAATTTAGTGAAATAATCATTAATTTTGCAGCAGGACAACAATGAGGACGTTTTTCTACACATCACTCACGCTGCTGCTCATCGCCATAGCGATGGGCTGCACCCGCAGCGTCGACAAGCGACTTGTGCTCGCCGACACGCTCATGTGGACCGCCCCCGACAGCTCGCTTGCCATTCTCAAGGCCATCAACCGCCACACCCTGCAAGGCGACGAGAACCAGGCTTATTACGCCCTCCTCCGCACCCAAGCCCAGTTCCGCTGCAACATCCCCCTCACCACCGACACCCTAATCACCAAAGCAGTCGATTACTATAGCGATAACCACAACCGTGAGCATTATACTCGTGCTTTATTATATAAAGGTGGAGCTTACGAAGATGTGGGAGATCCTGTTGAGGCAATTAAATGGTACAAGCAAGCTGAAAACAATGCCGACAGCACCGATTATCAGAATCTCGCTCAGATCAATATTCGCTTAGGTGATTTGTACTATCACAACTATGCCAGTAATAATTTAGACCTTGAGAAATTTAAAAAAGCTCTTTATTATTATGAAAAACTAAGTGATAAACGTATGGTTATGATTTCATTAATTAATGTCGCTAATGTGTACAGGGCAACTGACAGTAAAGCAGCAAAAAATCTTTATAGTCGTGCTGAATTATTGGCAAAAGAAATTAATGACTCCAACAATTTATACAAAATATATATTAGCCATGCTGTCTTATGTTTAAATGACTCTATTCCTTTGGAAGAGGGAAAATTTTTTAGTAAAAGAGCTTGGGAAATCGCTGGCACTTTTAAAGAGAATTGCGATTACTATCTTTTAGGTGACATTTATGCGAGATTAGGATGCCTTGACTCAGCAGAGTATTACTTGAAGTTACCTGTTGTAAATGAAAATACAGCTTATGATAATGTTGTACGTTATAAATGCATGATGGATATTGAGCTATCAAAGAATAATTTAGCAGAATATAATAGACTGAATAAACTATACGAGCATATTGTAGATTCTTTAGAGCACAATAAGAATAAATATTTGCTTTTAGAAGAAGAAGCTAAGTTTGATAAATCAGAGTCGCTTAATAAGAAAAACAAAATTTCAATATTAAAGAATTGGGTTACATGGATAGCAGTAGCATTGTGTACTATCTTTATTATTTTCACAATATTATATCATGTAAAAAAACACAATACAAAGAAGTTGATTGAAGAATTAAGAAATGAGCACATCTCAAAGTATAATTCTTTAAGAGAAGATATTGATAAACTTGATAATGGTTTCAGTCGTTTAATGCAATCTCAAATAGATGTTTTCGAGGAAATTATGGCATCTGGATATAGCCCAAACAAGAATCCATCAGATTATAAGATTACACACAAAATAAATGCTATTGATGATTCAAAAATTGATTTCTGGAATGGACTTAGAAGCTACATAAATCATCGTTATGATGGATTATTAGATAAGATTAAGCAGGACTACTTAATCCTGACAGATTCAGACATTAATTTCATTGGACTTATGTGTTGTGAATTCTCAGATGCAGCTATTGCGGTGTGTCTAGGGCTTAGAAATTCAAGCTCTGTTAGAAGTCGCCGCAGAAAGATTAGAGATAAGATGAAAATAAATGGCTTATTAGACGTTTATTTGAGAAAAATGATGGAAAAAAACTATCGGAGAGATCTTATACAGGAGAAATCTTAGTCTCATGTGAAGAGGATTAATACAGATTGCTCACTTGAGTATTCATAAAACAAATTGAGCGTTTTAGCTATGAGGGCTGAAGCGCATTTTTTGCATGTTTGGTAATATACATTATGTAGTGGTAGTTACTGATGTACTCTAATAACGACTTGAAAATCCCAAGTGGTTATGCTATATGTAACAAGATTGTGCCTTATGTATAAGTAATTTTTTCCAAATTTATGGGTGACTACTTGTGTCACAGTGTGATTGATATGCCAACAATAGAAGTGGGCCAAAGGTGTATGCGATATGTTATGTGAGTAAAAGAGTTTAAGAAAAGATTAACACAAATAAGTTGATGGAAAAACTATCTAATGGGAAATATTTTATATAATTAATCGTAGAGTCGCAATATGCCGTACAACACACACTTTGGTGCTGTGAAGAAAATGAGCACAAGCCTCTTGCTCATCAACCTACTCGCTTCTTATGTCATTTGGCTTCAGTTTTTCAGGTTTATAAATAGAAAAAAATATCAAATAGCATAGTTTTGACGGTATAAATATGCAAAATACCATCGGGCACGCTGTGCCTTGAAATATGTCCTTATTTTCAATTAATTACAAGGCGCTGGGCACGGGCTGAATCTTTGGAATATTCATTTTGCAGATGTAATTTTGCAACAAAATTATTAACAAAAAACAGAAATAATCATGAAACTAAAATTGTATCTTTTGTTATTGCTTTTTACAGCATTATCACAATTGTCGTATTCAAATGATATTGTTATTCACAATTCTAATCCCAATAGTCATGAACTAGTATACCTTGATCCACCCCAAGTGACCTATGACGAAGGGCTTAATGAACTCACAGTCTATTTTGGTTCTTCAGGGACAATCGACTTGGAGTGTGATGACGGCACAGGCACACCATATTATTATGTGTATGGTGAGTACCATCCTGCATGCGACACCGCCACCTATTCCAACCTCCCCCCAGGCTACTACACCATCACCATCCACAGCGTGTATGGCATAACCTACACAGGCAACTTCACTGTGAACTAATCACTAAGCATTTTAATTCAATAACCGAAATTTACAAAAATCATGAAAAAAATTATTATCTCAACATTTGCACTCATTATGTGCACAACTTTCGTGACCAACGCACAGCTCTATGTCGACTCTCTCGGCATAGTGCAGGCAGGAAACTATGAGCATGACATCTATTCGAGATAGTCAGGAATTTTACTGCCGAGCGAGGCTCAAAGGTGGAAATTATCAAAAAAAATGATGATTAATTTGTATTATTAACCCGAGTTTGTTAATTTTGCGAATAAATTATGATAGTTAAAAAGTGAATTAGCAAGCATATAAAAACAGAAAAGATATGAAAAAGATTACACTATTATTATTGTGCCTGCTGCTGCTGAGCGGCGGCAGTGCAGCCCAAAATTATTGCCCTTCAAGAATTACGTTTAATGGAGTTCATACTACAGGTAGAGCCAACCATTTCAGGGTAAATCTTTTGCTTAATAACAGTAGCCAATACCTTAATGCTTTCTCAATAATATTATTAAAGCCAAATGATGCAAATTGGGCTATTGTTGACGAAATTCATAATAAGCCATTTACCGCCCAGGGTTATGGCAAGTACATTCTGGCACGTTGGGAAGGGAAGACCGACGAAGAACGAGAGGAAGGACTGAGTGCACACTGCGATATACAATCAAATGTTGGAAGTAATGGACTACTTACTGTGATTGAGATTCTTATAACCGATGAATGCCGATTCTTCCCAGTAAGAAATGACTCAGGCGGTTATGATTGGTACTTTATTCCTGTTGGCGAATTTGCTGTGGATTTGTCGAACTGTGCAGATGGTGAATATGAAATCAGTAGTTATCTTAGCGGTTGTTATTTTGGTTATATTGGTGTAGAAGGCGCAACAGGTATGAATCAAGATTTTGAACCCAAACTGACATTATATAAACGAGGTGATTATGTGTCAACCGATTGGAGGATTCCTCTTGACGACTTTGATGGCGTTGAAGAAATAGAAGAAGCTAATAGCGTTGGCAGCGTGCGCTACTACAACCTCGCCGGCGTGGAGAGCGCCGAGCCACAGCCAGGCGTGAACCTCAAGGTCACCACCTGGAGCGACGGCAGCCGCACCACCGAGAAGATAATCAAGTAATTCGCACAAAGTAACAGTGCCACCAGCAGGCTGGCACCAACTAAGGCCCACGCCGCAGCCCCTCGCTCACGAGTGAGAGCTGCGGCGTGATGTGTGTGTGGTTAATTTCCCGTTGCTCGCCGCCACATTGGTCTTTCATGACTTGGCGACATTGGCCTTTAATGCATCGTTGAATTACCCTAAACAGGTTAGAATATTATTTAATTAATGTCAACGTTGAGGTAAAATTGCGAGAAATGTGTAACTTTGCAAGTTATTTTAATAAAATGCTCACGCTCGCAACGCATCGAGCAAGCTTGGCTTTGTCTCGCTTAATCGCATTTTTTGAAAAAATAGCAACTGCAAGGTTGAAGACTCGAGGACTTGACATATTATTCTGGTGTGTGGTGGTGGCAGTGCTTGTTGCCAGTGCCTTCCACATGGTGGCAGCTCCGCAAGTTGGTGCCCCGCTGGGCAGGTCGCGCGTTGCTCCCGACAGTGTTGTGCCCGACTCCCAGGTGGTGCCGCGCGACACTGCCCGCTTCAAGAAGAACCGTGCCGTGGACCTCGACCAGGTAGTGAAGTTCTCGTCGAAGGACTCGGTGATTCTATATGGCAAGAACGATTTGCGCTTTTATGGTGCGAGTGAGGTGAACTATGACGACATGACCCTCAAGGCCTCGTCGATTAACATGAACATGGACAGCAATGTGGTGCATGCAGTGGGAGTGCTCGACACCTTAGGAGAGCTGCAGGGCACACCAGTCTTCACCGACCCCAGTGGCGAATATCAGTCGAAGAGGATGTCGTTCAACTTCAAGACCAAGAAAGGCATTATCACCGATATCATCACCGAGCAGGGCGACGGCTATCTCACCGGTGGCATCACCAAGAAGCACGAGGACGACGAGTATCACATAATGAATGGCCGCTACACCACTTGCGACAACCACGACCACCCTCACTTCTACTTCCAAATCACCAAGGCCAAGATGCGGCCCAAGAAAAATGTGATTACCGGACCGGCCTACATGGTGCTTGAAGACCTGCCGCTGCCGCTGGCAGTGCCGTTTGCTTTCTTTCCATTCACCGACAAGTACTCGAGCGGAATACTCGTGCCCACCTTTGGTGAAGACTACAACCGTGGTTTCTATCTGCGCAACGGCGGCTACTACTTTGCTTTGAGCCAGTATGTTGACCTTGCTCTCACAGGCGAGATCTACACGCGAGGCTCGTGGGGTGTGTCGTTGCAGTCGAACTACTCCAAGCGTTACAAGTTCTCGGGGCACTTGAGTGCCAGCTACCTGACCACAATCACCGGCGACAAGGGTGACCCTGACTATTCAAAGGCTAAAAACTTCTCGGTGGTGTGGAGCCACACCCAGGATTCGAAGTCAAATCCTAACATGCAGTTTTCGGCAAGCGTCAACTTCGCAACCAGTGGCTATTCTCGCAGCAATATCACCGACTATTATCGTAACTCTTTCACTGAGAACACCAAGAGTTCTACAGTGAACTGGTCCTATAACTTTCCAAACTCGAAGTGGAGCATCTCGGCCAACGCCAGCGTCTCGCAACGCTCGGCCGATTCTACCCTGACCGTGTCATTCCCCAACTTCACCATCACAATGGCGCAGGTTGCTCCATTCAAGCGCAAGCGTGCAGTGGGTGCCGAGCGATGGTATGAAAAGATTAAAATCTCTTATTCTGGGCGTTTCCAGAACTCGCTCACTGCCAAGGAGAATGAGTTTTTCCATAAAAATCTGGTCAAAGACTGGCGAAATGGCTTCTCTCACTTGGTGCCCATAACGGCAACATTCAACGTGTTCAAGTACATCAACATCACACCGTCTATCACCCTCAACGACCGCATGTACACCAGCAAGATTCGCCAGCAGTGGGATCCTAATGCCAGTGCGGTGGTGCGTGACACGACCTACGGATTCTACAACCTGTTCGACTTCTCGGCATCGATGTCGCTTAGCACTAAGATTTATGGGTTCTACAAGCCGCTCAAGTTCATGGGCGACAAGCTGCAGATGGTGCGCCATGTCATCACTCCCACCATCTCACTCTCGGCCACACCCGACTTTGGCAGTAAGTTCTGGGGGTACTATGGCAATTACTCTTACACCGACGCCAATGGCGTGAATCGCGATGTGAAATATCCCTATTTCCAGCATGGCATCTACGGGCAGCCGTCGAGTGGGAAGAGTGGCATATTGTCATTCTCAATAGCTAATAATCTTGAGGCCAAAGTCAAGAGCGAGAGCGACAGCACGGGCTACAAAAAGATATCCATCATCGAGAACCTGACGCTCTCACAATCTTATAACTTTGCCGCCGACTCGCTCCGATGGAGCAACCTGAGCACCTCGATACTGCTGCGCCTGACCAAGAGCTTCAACCTCAATCTCTCGGCCACTTGGGATGTGTATAAATACGGACTCAACGAATATGGCAATCCCGTGCGCATCAACAAGCTGCGCCTGTTCCATGGTGGCGGATGGGGTCGACTGGCAAGCACTGGCACGTCGTTCTCCTACACTTTCAACAACAGTACATTCAAGAATCTGTTTGGTAGGAACAAGAATAAGGATAAAGATTCAAAAGCCAATGGGCCGCGCGATGGAACTGGCACAGCAGCCGGTGATGAACAGAACAATCAGGGCGGAAAGGCCGAAGGCTCTGATGTCACACTCAGGTCCGATGGCTACATGCAGTGGGAGTGCCCGTGGAGCCTCACGGTGAACTATTCGCTCAATTATGGCTATGGTGAGTTTGACTACAAAAAGATGGAATACAAGGGCAAGTGGACTCAGAACTTGAGCTTCAACGGCAACATCAGGCCCACCAAGAACTGGAACATCTCGCTCTCGGCAAGCTATAACTTCGACACTCACAAGATAGCTTACATGAATTGCTCGGTCAGCCGTGAGATGCACTGCTTTGTCATGAGCGCAAGCTTTGTGCCCGTGGGCCCTTACAAGTCCTATAATTTCCATATCGCGGTTAAGTCGAGTATCTTGAGCGACTTCAAGTACGATAAACACTCAAGCTATAACAATGGTGTGCAGTGGTACTAATTCAAATGCTGGTTTTGAGAATTTATGCAAAACGGCTGGTTGAAACTATGAGCGTTTTTGTGCGTTTTTATTGGAGTTTTGTTGAAATGGAGTTGCATGATATATTTTTTTGATATAACTTTGTGTCGTAATAATAACACATAAGGCAAATCAATAAAAGTAATCACTATTTTTTTCATCAATGGGGCGTAAATCGTTGTGAAACGTGACCCGACGCCCAAAGTGCTAAAGGTCTAAACCTCCTTTAGCATTTTTTTTTGCACACAGTCACTTTTATTCCTCATATTAAAAATGAAGTGCGAGATTTGCTTATAACTCTCTTTTTGTTTATCTTTGTGGCGTTAATATTCAGGCAATTATTAAAGATAAAGAATCATGAAGAATTGGATTTTACTTTCAGCGCTATTGAGCCTCCTGTGTGGTTGCTCGGCTATGGATAACACTTTTATAGGTGCCGAGGCTGGAACCGGATTTTACAGTATGAGCAAGGCTGTCGAGGCCAAGCAGAGTGAAGCGCTTTTCGATTCTTCGTCAAGCACCACCGATGCCACACCGGCGATGCTCATCATGAGCATCAATCCGATTAATGCCAGCACCGAGCAGCTGTGTGTGGTTGGCGATATGCCCTATATTGTCACTCAAGGTTTACCACGGTGATGCCGGCGCCGCCCAGTTGCACGTGCTCGTCGTGATAGTTCTTCACGCCTGGCACGGTGTTGAGGTATTGCCTGATGGCCTCGCGCAGCGCACCAGTGCCTGTGCCGTGAAGGATGCGCACCGTCTTGTGCATGAACTGGATGGCATCGTCGATGAAATAGGTCACTGCCTGAACTGCCTCGTCGGCCCTCATGCCACGCACGTCAATCTCGCTCTTGAAATGTAGCTGGCGGTCGCGTATGTCGTCGGCAGTAGCCTTGGTGATTGATGTTTTTTCTCGCACTTGCGCTTTGCGAAGAGTTCGCTCCAGCCTTGAGGCCTCCACCCTCGACTTCAGGCTGCCAAAAGCCACAACAGCATATTTCTCATCGATGCTGATGACAGTGCCCACAGTGTTGCCGCCACCTTTTAGTAGCACGTTGTCGCCTGCTTGCAGCGGAGGGTTGGCAGTGGGCTTTGCAATGTGTTTTTTCTTCTGGGGCTTTGCTCTGTCTCGCTGCTGGGCCACCGTCTTGAGGGGCTTTATGCTCTCGAGTTCGTCGTCTTCATCGCTCTGTGCGAGTCGCTGCTTGAACTCCTCGAGCTGGCGGCGCACGAGTCGGGTCTTTTCTTTCTCGGCTTGGGCCAGCTTAATCTCCTTGATAGTGCGCTCCACCTGTGAGTTGCTCTTGGCGATAATCTCCAGAGCCTGGTTGCGGGCTTCCTTTAGTACAGCCTTGTACTCGCCGTTTAGTTTGTCGAGCCTCTCATTATATTGCTCTGCGATGGCATTGAGCTTCTTTTCCTTCTGGTGGATGTCGTATCGCTTGCTTTCCCAGTACTTGCGGTCGCGCACTATGTCGAGCAAGTACTTGTCCATGTTGATGTAATCGCTGCCCACAATTTCGCTTGCCTTGTCGATCACCTCTCGCGGCAAACCAGTTTTGCGGGCTATCTCTATTGCAAATGAGCTGCCTGGATAGCCAATCGAGAGCTGGAATAGTGGTGTCATGCGCTGGCGGTCGTAGAGCATGGCCCCGTTGACAATGCCAGGGGTGTCGTCGGCAAACTGCTTTAGGTTCTGGTAGTGGGTGGTGATCACTCCCATGATGTGCGACTTGTTGAGCTGCTCAAGGATAGCTTGCGCGATGGCACCGCCAATCTGTGGCTCGGTGCCGCTGCCAAACTCATCGATGAGAATCATCGAGCGCTTGTCGCCGCGCACGAGAAATGTCTTCATGTTCTGCAGGTGGCTGCTATAGGTGCTCAGGTCGTCTTCGATGCTCTGCTGGTCGCCAATGTCGATGAAAATGCTGTTAAATATGCCCATGTGCGAGTTGTAGTACACCGTGGGCAGCACACCGCATTGCATCATGTACTGCACCACGCCCACCGTCTTCAAGCACACCGACTTGCCGCCGGCGTTAGGCCCTGAGATGAGCAGGATGCGCTGCTCGCGGTTGAGCTCGATGTTGAGTGGCACCACTTCCTTGCCCTGCTCACGCAGCGAGAGCAGCAGTGCCGGATGCACGGCATGGTAGAGCTCAACATGTGGATTCTTCTCGACGTGTGGCAGTTGAGCATCAACATCTTGAGCAAACACCGCCTTGGCGCGGATGAAATCGAGCTGTCCCATTACATGATAGGTGGCCTGCAAGTCGTCGACATGAGGGCGCACCATGTTGGTCAGCTCGGTGAGTATGCGCACTATCTCGCGCTTGACCTCGCTCTCAGCCTCACGAATGCGGTTGTTGACCTCAACCACCTCTTCGGGCTCAATAAAGACAGTGCGCCCGCTGGCGCTCTCGTCGTGCACGATGCCTCGCAGCTTGCGCTTGTGCATGGGCGCGACGGGTATTACCAGGCGCCCGTCGCGAATGCTTGGTGTGGTGTCCTTGTCAAGGTAGCCGCCCTCGCGCCCGGCATTGATGACCTTTCGCATGATGTTGCCAACGCTTGCTGTGGCACTGGCAATCGCACGCCTGAGCTCTTGCAGCAGTGGCGAGGCATTGTCTTTGACATTGCCGTTGTTGTCAAGCACGCGGCCAATCTCGGCCACAATGTCGGGAAAGGGCTGCATGGTCGATGCCAGTCGTGATAGGTTGGGGTAGGGGCTGTCGGTGTCTTGCTCGTCGCGTCGTTGAAAGAAGCGCACAATCTCGCTCGCCGTCTTTAGCGAGCGCATAAGGTCGAAGAAGTTTTTTTCGCTCAGGTGCGAGCCGGGCACAGCTATGGTCTTGAGTGTTGCCCGCATGTCGAAGAAGTAGCTAAGCGGAAATTCTCGCTTGCTCTGCAAGATGGCCAGGAACTCATTGGTCTGGTTGAGCCACAGCGTCACCTGGTCGTGGCGAGTGGAAAAACTCATCTGCTCACAGCAGCTCTGTCCCAAGGTGCTGATGCACCTTGCGCTTATCTCTTTACGCACAGTGCTGAAGCCTATCTTAGCTTCAAAATTGCTTGGATATATCATAAGTAGTGTGCAAAATTAGTCAAAAATATTCAAAAAAATGACTAACTTTGCAATTATATTATGAATTACATTCTTGAAAATGGAGAATAACGATTATATTTACTCGCTGGAGATTGCTGTGCGCGATTATGAGCTTGACAGCGAGGGTATTGTGAACAATGCCATTTATCTTCACTATCTGGAGCTCACACGCCATGAGTTCTGCAAGTGGGCAGGCTATTCGTTCAAGGCTATGAGCGCCGATGGCATTGTGCCGGTGCTCAGCCGTGTTGAGATTGATTATAAAACGCCGCTGCGCAGTGGCGATGTGATGCTCAGCTGCCTCTGGGTTGAGGCCAGAGGGGTGAGGTTTGTGTTTCATCAGGACATTTACAACAAGCTCACCGGCGATGTGGCGGTGAAGGCCATAGTCACGGTGGTGAGCCTTGAGGATGGCAAGCTCTCGCGCAGTGAAAAACTCTTTAAAGCCTTTGACAAATGGCTGTGACCTTGCATCCCGATACCTTGCATCGCATTGCATTTGCTGCCATTCGGGGCATGGGTGTGGAGCTGGCTCAGCGCATTATCGATATCATCCCGAGCGAGCGTGACTTCTTTGCCATCGACGAGCGTGAGCTCAAAGCAATAACTGGCAGTCGCAGCAAGGTGTGGTCGCGCTCCTATCGCGACCAGATGCTTGTCAAGGCCGAGCGCGAGCTGCAATTTGTCAGGAGCAAAAACATCCAGGTGAGTTATTTCACCGATGCCACGTTTCCGCAGCGGTTGCTCAATGCCCCCGATGCGCCCATTTTGCTCTTCACCATAGGCAATTGCGACCTCAATGCCAAGCATGTGATAAGCATTGTGGGCACTCGCCGCAGCACGCATTATGGCGCCAGCTTCACGCAAAGCATGGTTGATGACTTGAGCCGCATGCTCGGGGGCGATCTTGTGATAGTGAGTGGCTTGGCCTATGGCAGTGATATAAACGCTCACCGGGCTGCGCTCAAGTGCGGCATCCCTACCGTGGGAGTGCAAGCCTGTGGGCTGAACAAGGTTTACCCTGCCGAGCATCGCGACGATGCTGTCCACATGGTGCAGCAGGGTGGCGCAGTGGTGAGCGAATATATGAGCCAAGACGAGATTCATCGCGGCAATTTCTTGGCGCGCAACCGCATCATCGCTGCCTTGAGTGACTGCACAGTGGTGGTTGAGAGTGCCAACAAGGGTGGCTCGCTTGTCACTGCCAACATTGCCGCCAGCTATAACCGCGACGTGATGGCGCTGCCGGGCCGTGTCACCGATGAGTTCTCTAAGGGCTGCAACCGCTTGATTATGAATAATCAGGCAGCAGCCATCACTTGTGCCGAGGATTTGCTGAAGGTCATGCGATGGGAGTCGAAGGTGACCCACGAGCAGGCCCACGAGCTCGAGCTCTTCCCGCAGTTGACTGCCGAGCAGCAAAAGGTGGTCGATATTCTGCGCAAGCATGGCGACCTGCACATCAACGACCTGGCAGGGCTCATGGCGCTACCCATCTACCGCTTGATGCAAGTGCTCGTGGATCTTGACACTAAAGGAATAATAGCCGCCCTCCCAGGGTGCCGTTACACAACAAAGCGATAGCGCAATTGCGCTATCGCTTTGTTGTTGAATAGGGTCAGGACCTCTAATTTACTGCCAGTTGCGGCTTACTTGCGCTCCCAGGTGTCGCCGTCGAGAATCATGTCGCGCAGGTTCTTGTAGTGATGCTTAGCCTGAATCTTGCGCATCTGCACGGTGACGTCGGTCTCGTAGCTTGGGGCGTCGACATCGCGAATGACACCGAGTGCCACGGGCAGGTCGGTGCCGTCCATCATGGCCAGTTGCTGGTGCAGGAAGTTGTCCTGGCAGTGGGCATCGTGCACGAGCACGTCGTCGATGGTGTACTCACCGTCGTCGAGGCGCACAGCTTTGAGTCCGAAGCCGTCTTGCACAAGGCCCATGTCGCGATTTTTGCCAAAAAGCATCTTCTCGCCATGAACGAGGTGGATGGTGCGGTTGGCCCGCACGGCTTTGTCGGTGATGCGGTTGTGGATGCCGTTGTTGAAGATCATGCAGTTTTGCAGAATCTCAACCACCGAGCAGCCCTTGTGACCGGCAGCCTCGACCATAATCTCCTTGTTGATGGCAAGCTCCACGTCGATGCCGCGGGCAAAGAAGGTGCCACGGGCGCCAAACACTAGTTCGGCAGGAATGAATGGGTCCTCGGTGGTGCCATAAGGCGATGACTTCGAGATGCATCCACGGTCGCTGGTGGGGCTGAACTGTCCCTTGGTTAAACCATAAATCTTGTTGTTGAGCAAGAGCAGGTTCAGGTCAACGTTGCGGCGCACCTCGTGGATGAAGTGGTTGCCGCCAATGGCGAGGCAGTCGCCGTCGCCCGAGATTTGCCACACGGTGAGCTGCGGATTTGCCACCTTCACTCCTGTGGCAATGGCACCGCCGCGACCATGAATGGTGTGGAAGCCATAGGTGTTCATGTAGTAGGGCAGGCGTGAGCTGCATCCAATGCCCGATATCACAGCAATCATGTGAGGTGGAATGCCCAGCTCGGCCATGGCCTTGTGAAGCACGTTGAGGATGGCGTGGTCGCCGCATCCTGGGCACCAGCGCACTGCTATGTCGTTTTTGTAATCTTTGGGTTCGAATTGATTGTTTGTCATGATTATTTGCCCTCCATAATTTTAGTTACACCATCTTCAATCTCGTTAACGAGGAACGGCTGTCCCTGCACCTTGTTGATGCGCTTGATGTTGAGCTCTGGAATCTGACTCTGCAGATAGGTGGCAAACTGGCCGTTGTTGAGCTCGGCCACAATCACCGTCTTGTAGCGCGTGAGCACCTCGCGGGTGTTGCGTGGCAGTGGGTTGATATACTGGAACTGAGCAAAGTCGAGATGCTTGCCGGCCTTGTTAAGGTGTTCAAAGGCTGTGTAGATGTGGCCGTAGGTGCCTCCCCATCCCACGATGATGGTGTCGCACCCCTCATGCTCACTCTTGACCTCGAGCTCAGGAATGTGATTGGCAACGAGGGCAATCTTCTGGGCGCGGGTGTTGACCATGCGCTGGTGGTTGTCGGGGCTGTTGCTGATAACGCCAGTGTCGTAGTCGCGCTCCAGTCCACCCACGCGGTGCATCTTGCCTGGCACACCGGGGAACGACCAGTAGCGCACGAGTTCGTCGTTGCGGCTGTAGGCATGCCATGTGGCTTCCTTGTCCTCGGGCACGAAGTTGGGCTTGATTTCGGGATAGTCGCCCACCTCGGGTACTCGCCAGGCACTGGAGCCGTTGGCAATGAATGCGTCGGTGAGCAGAATCACGGGTGTCATGTGTTCGATGGCTAAGCGTGCCGCCTCAAATGCCATGTGGAAGCAGTCGGTGGGAGATATGGCCGCAAGCACCACCAGTGGGCACTCGCCGCTGCGGCCGTAGAGTGCCTGCATCAGGTCGGTCTGCTCGGTCTTGGTGGGCATGCCGGTCGATGGTCCTCCACGTTGCACGTCGATTATCACCAGTGGCAGTTCGCTCATCACTGCCAGTCCCATTGCCTCGCTCTTGAGCGAGAGTCCAGGTCCGCTGGTGCTTGTCACTGCCAGGCTGCCAGCGTAGGCAGCGCCAATTGCCGAGCAAATGCCGGCAATCTCGTCCTCCATTTGGCACGCCTTCACGCCCAGGTCGCGGCGCTTGGCGAGCTCGTGCAGGATGTCGGTGGCTGGTGTGATGGGGTAGCTACCCAGGTATAATGGTCGTCCGCTCTTTTCGCTGGCCAGAATCAGCCCCCATGCAGTGGCTTTGTTGCCGTTAACGTCCACATAGACGCCTGGACGCATGTCCTCGGTCTCAATGCGGTATTTCGACACCGAAGCGTGGATGTTGTGACCGTAGTCATAGCCACCTTGCAGAACCTTGCAGTTTGCATCGTACACTGCTGGCTTGTTGCCAAACTTGTGCTGCAAGAAGCGTCGTGCGCTGGCCAGTGGCATGTTAAACAGCCAGCATATCAGTCCAAGGGCAAACATGTTGCGGCACTTCATTTGGCTCTTGAAGTCCATGCCGCTCTGCTCGAGTGCTGCCTTCACCATCGAGGTCATGGGAACTTCAACAATCTGAGTCTTGAGGCCAAGCTCGTTGTAGGGGTCGTCGGTCTGGAACTCGGCCTTCTTGAGGTCTGCCGCCTTGAACGAGTCAATGTCGACAATCGCCACGCCGTTCTTGTTAAGGAACTTCACATTCTGCTTGAGGGCTGCGGGATTCATCGCCACCAGCACGTCGCACTCGTCGCCAGGGGTGTGAACTCCGTGGCCAATGTGAACCTGGAAGCCGCTCACGCCGCCCAGCGAGCCTTGCGGTGCGCGCACCTCGGCAGGATAGTCGGGAAATGTGGAGATGATCTCGCCCATCTCGGCGCTCACGCTCGAGAAGATGTTGCCGGCAAGCTGCATGCCGTCGCCAGAGTCGCCCGAAAAGCGGACAACGATGCTCTGGCGGAACTTTACGTTAGTTTTTCCTAACATGATTTTTAAAGAAAAAATGTGTTAAATGTGTATAATATATATCTGTTGCAAAGTTACTCACTATTTTGGTCTTGATGCAAGGTTATTTCGTTCTTTGAGGCTTGTTTTAAACCCTTTTAAGCAATTTAGGATTTTTTTGCTTGATTAGACGCTTCGCGAGCCTCGCTCTCGCTGAGGTGAGTCTGCTTGGTGAGATTCCAGTCGTTTATCACGTCGCGGGGCAAGTAGCTCAAATTGCTTGACGCTTATTTGCTCGTTCTTGCAGAATTGCTCCACCAGTATGCCGCCGCTTAGCATTTCTTTCAAAATTTTCTCAGCGCCTATATTATCATTATAGTGTGTGTGATTACTATATAATGTTTGTTTATATAAAGGGGTGTGTAAATTTTTTTTAGTTTGACTATGGTTAAAGCACTGATAATCAGTATAATTTAAGATGCGAGTTGGTGAACTGAGTCCACGCTGCCTTTTGCGCTCGATTTCTCCGCTTTTCTCAAGGCCTTTTAGCACCTTGCAACAGTGGGGGGGCAATGAGCGAGAGCCCGCGTGCGCGTGATTATTTTTTAATTTGCGTGAGAGAATAAAAATAATTACCTTTGCGGTGATGATTGACAAAGAAACCGTCGACAAGATACTCGACACCGCCGACATAGTGGATGTGGTGAGCGATTTCGTTAGCCTGCGTCGCCGCGGGGCCAACCTGATAGGGCTGTGCCCGTTTCACGACGAGAAGACGCCGTCGTTCACCGTTTCGCCCGCCAAGCAGTTCTGCCACTGCTTCGGGTGCGGCAAGGGCGGCAGCCCCGTGGGCTTTGTGATGGAGCATGAACAACTGACCTATCCCGAGGCGCTGCGATATCTTGCCAACAAATATCACATCGAGATTCATGAGCGTGAGCTCACCGCCCAGGAGCGCGAAGCCCAGAGCGAGCGCGAGAGCATGCTTGTGCTTAACGACTTTGCGGCACGCTACTTCCAGGACCAGCTGCACAACACGCAGGAGGGCAAGGACATAGGGCTGAGCTACCTGTACGAGCGGGGCTTCAGCGATGCTACCATCAAGAAGTTTGGCCTTGGCTACTCTCCACAAGACAGCAAGGCACTTTACGCCGCCGCAGTGGGTCAGGGCTTTAACAGGGATGTGCTCCTGGCCGTGGGACTGTGCATCGACGACCGCCGCGGTGGCGCCTTCGACCGCTTTCGCGGGCGCGTCATGTTCCCCGTCATGAACGTTGCCGGAAGGGTGATAGCCTTTGGTGGCCGCACCATGAAGAAGAGCAAAGAGGTGGCCAAATACCTGAACTCGCCCGAGTCGAGCGTCTATGTCAAGAACCGGGAGCTCTATGGCCTGTTCCAGTCGAAGCGCGCCATTGGCAAGGAAGACAAGTGCTTCTTGGTTGAGGGCTACACCGATGTGATATCGATGCACCAGGCAGGCATCGAGAATGTGGTGGCCTCGAGCGGCACATCGCTCACCGAGGGCCAGATACGCGCCATACACCGCTTCACGAGCAATGTGACGGTGCTCTATGACGGCGACTCGGCAGGCATACACGCCTCGCTGCGAGGCATCGACATGCTGCTTGCCGAGGGTCTGAGCGTGAAGGTGCTGTTGCTGCCCGACGGCGAGGACCCCGACAGCTTTGCCCGCTCGCACAGCGCCAGCGAGTTCAAGCAATATATTGCCGAAAGCGAGACCGACTTCATCAGCTTTAAGACCCGCATACTGCTCGATGGCACCGAGCGCGACCCCATCAAGCGTGCCGCTGTGATAGGCGACGTGGTGAAGTCGATATCGGTGATTCCCGACGCTATTGCTCGCTCGGTCTATGCCCGCGAGTGCAGCACTCAGTTGGGAATTGGCGAGGACGTGCTGCTGCGTGAGATACAGAAGAATATCATCCGCAGCAAAGAGGAGGCCCTCAAGCGTAGAGAGCGCGAGAAGATGCGCCAGGCACGCCATCAAGGGCAGTTCAGTCCAGAGCCGAGCCAGAGCATGCCTGCCGACAGCACTTCCACCCGCCTCGGCGACCCCCCGCTAATAGTGCTCCCACCGGTTGATATTGGCTTTGGAGCAGGCTCCGATGAGCCTCCGATGGTCGATGTGCCACCCGTGACCGATGTGCCCCCAGCTACTGCCCATGGTGGCAACACCCATACTGCCTTGAGCGACGACGATGCTCAAGGGCTCGACTTGGGCCAGCTCTCGAGCGACAGTGCCACGCGCAAGCAGGTCATCCTCTACAAAGCCGAGAAGGTGGTGATGAGCGATGTGGTCAAGTATGGCATGTGCTACCTGTGCGACACCATCGACCAGTGGCAGCAGCTCAAGGCCACCACAGTGATTGAGTTTGTGAGCAGCGAGCTGCAGCTCGACAGCATTAGTTTTGCCACAGCCAAGTTTCAGAAGACCTTTGACGCAGGCATGGCCCTTGTGCAAGATTTCTACCAGGCTCTTGCCCAGTTTGAGAGCCACGAGCGCAGTGCTGCCGATGCCGCCTTCGAGCAGGCCCTGGCAAGTGTCGACACCGATGGCATGAATGTGGCCGCCATCGAGAAAAAGGAGAAAGAACTCAGGCAGGGTTTTGACAATGAGGTGGCCTCGAAAATTATGCAGTTCAGGAGAAACTACCTTGAGAAGAAACTCTGTTCTCACCCCGACGACGACGTGCGCAGCACTGCCATGGAGCTGGCTTGCGAGAAGCACCAGCTGAGCAAAATCTACTCGATGGAGAACCTGGAACACTCGCTCGAGAGCAGGCTCACCACCATCATTCCCGAGGCAATACTAAATTTGAAGAACTCGCTCATCTCTTGCCAGATAATAGACTTGCAACAGCGCATTGAGCATGCCACTGGCGATGCTGCCGCACCACTGCTGCTGCAACTACAGCAACTCTATGAGGTGAGAAAGGGGATAGCCCGACTGATAGGCGAGAGGGTGGTGAACCCACGGTTTGATAATAATGCTTAATGCGCAATCACGCTGTGGACTGAGTATGCTCTGCCCCCACTACATGGTTTTGCCGCGCTGGGTGCGGAAATCTAAAATTTGAAGGCGCTGCCGTGCTAAAATTTAGAGGCGCTGCCGCGCAAAAATTGATTTTTTATAATTTGAGGAAAAAATTTTGCTGATTGAGCTAAAAATAGTAATTTTGCATGATTTATGGGACGTATTTTAGCAATTGACTATGGTCGCAAGCGTTGCGGCGTGGCTGTGACCGACCCGCTCAAGATTGTTGCCAACGGGCTTGAGACAGTGCCCACACACCAGCTCATGGATTTCATCAAGAATTACATGAGAGTCGAGGATGTGGAGTTAATTGTCATGGGCCAGCCCACCCAGCTCAACGGCGAGCCCAGCGAGAGCATGCGTTACATCACGCCCTTTGTGAACCGCCTCAAGAAAGAATTGCCAGGCTTGCCTGTGGTGATGGTTGATGAGCGTTTCACTTCGACAATTGCTCACCAGGCAATGATTGATGGCGGCATGAAGAAGAGCGACCGCCGCGACAAGTCGCGAGTGGACACTATTGCCGCAACAATCATACTTAACGATTATCTACAAAGCAAACAATTTAACAACGCACTATGATACTACCAATTTATATCTATGGTCAACCAGTGCTGCGCAAAGTGGCCCAGCCCATAGACAAAGACTACCCCAACCTTGCCGAGCTCATACAGAACATGAAGGAAACCATGTATGATAGCGACGGCATAGGCATAGCTGCTCCGCAGGTGGGGGTGAGCGCACGCATTGTTTACATTGATGTGGATGTGCTCAAAGATAAGTTTCCTGAACTCGAGGGCAAGCGACTGGTGTTGATCAACCCCGAGGTCACCGTCGACGAAAACAGCCCCACCGAGAGCCGTGAGGAGGGCTGCCTGAGCGTGCCTGGCATTCATGAGAATGTGACACGCCACACCCGCATTCACATCCGCTACTTCGACGAGAATTGGCAGGAGCATGATGAGCACATCGACGGATATCTGGCACGTGTGATTCAGCACGAGTGCGACCACCTCGAAGGGCACATGTTCATCGACCACATCTCGGCCATACGCAAGCAGTTGATTCGCAGCAAGCTCAACAACATGGTCAAGGGCAAGGTTGATTGTGACTACCGCATAAAGCCCTATAAACCAACCAAAAAGCGGTAGCGAGGGAGATTCGAGAGACTAACAATATGGTTTGTCACCCAGCTAATCTTAAAAAGATGACCTGCAATGGCTTCATCAATGTTGGTGACGAGCTGGCAATCGACCACTTCAAGAAATGACAAGATTGAGTGTTAAACGCTTGCGCTCGGTTGGAGCTTATTGCATCTGATAACTAATGAACTCAGAATTATAACCTTTAAAATAAAAAAAATGAGACTTATTATTGAACCTGACTATGAGCAGGTATCGGCATGGGCAGCCAATTATGTTGCTTCAAGAATCAACGAGGCTAAGCCCACACCTGAGAAACCTTTCGTTTTAGGATGCCCAACAGGAAGTTCGCCGCTGGGCATGTATCGCAAACTCATTGAGCTCAACAAGGCTGGAAAAGTCTCGTTCCAGAATGTGGTGACTTTTAACATGGACGAGTATGTGGGGCTCCCCGAAGAGCACCCCGAGAGCTACCACAGCTTCATGTGGAATAACTTCTTCTCACACATCGACATCAAGCCCGAAAATGTGAACATACTCAACGGCAATGCCCAGGATCTTGAGAAAGAATGCGCCGACTACGAGGCGCGCATTCATGCCGCAGGCGGCATCGACCTTTTTATGGGAGGCGTGGGACCCGATGGCCACATCGCATTCAACGAGCCGGGATCGTCGCTCACATCGCTCACTCGCATGAAGACTCTCACGCAAGATACTATCATAGCCAACAGCCGCTTCTTCGACGACGATGTGGACAAGGTGCCTAAGACCGCTCTTACCGTGGGAGTGGGCACTGTGATGGCTGCACGCAGCGTGATGATCATCGTCAATGGTTACAAGAAGGCACGTGCCCTGCAGCAAGCAGTGGAGGGCGGCGTGAGCCACATGTGCACCCTGAGTGCCCTGCAAATGCATCGCAAGGCAATAATAGTGTGCGACGATGAGGCTACCATGGAGCTCAAGGTGAGCACCTATCGCTACTTCAAGGATATCGAGGGTAAAAACCTTGACCCTGCAACACTGCTGTAAAAAACTTGGAGAAGATTTTCCATCTTTGCAGATATTAGAGTTCTCAAAGCTCAGCGTTAGCAGCTCTATAAACTCTATTCACAACAGTTCATGTTTCGGATGCTTTAGAAACTTGAATTAAACACTTAAAAATTATTCTTTCAGGTTGAAAATGAAGCCAAAATTCTTGTTATTGGTGGTGATGTGTTGCTGCATGCCTGTGCTTGCATGGAGCCAAGACGTGCCTGTGACAGCTGTGCCGCAGCAAGAAGTGCTGCAGCAGCAAGCCGACACGGTTCAGGCCCCCAGCAAGTTTCAGCAGATGAAATCAAGTATCACAAAGCGCATCAACGATAAACTGAATGAACCATACGACACCACACGCGATGGCGGCTACTGGTGGCGTGCCATGAAGCATGGCAAAGTCAACTTCAACGACTCGACCATGCGCTACCCCAAGTTTGTGAGGTTCTGCTACAATCTCTACAAGTGGGGCGACAAGGCTTTCAACAGCTACGACACGGCCTATGTGGTATCTACAGGCAAGAACTGGAAGCTCACTTTGAAAAACCAGAACTGGATTGACAATTTTGATGTCGGCAACAATAGCGGCCAAGCGATTTTTACCAGTGGCATGGCAAGCAACCTGGGAGTGTATTTATCGTTTATGGCAGTTTCGGTGGGCTACTCAATAGATGTGGACCGCATCTTCGGGGCTAAGGGCACCAGCGAGATGATGGAATTCTCGTTCACCTGCGCACGTTTTACTGCCGAGGCTCACAGAACCAAGAACACAGGGCGCATGAGCACACGCGTCAAGGTCGCCGGGGGAGATTGGCAACGTGGCGACAAGATGAATGCTCTGCAACGCGAGACAATAGGCGTGAGCGCAACTTATTTCTTCAACAATCGCAAGTATGCCCGGGCGGCAGCTTATTGCTTTTCAAAGTTTCAGCGGCGCAGCGCTGGTTCGGCCCTTGCAGGCTTTTCTGTTATAAACTATGATTTTAAAGTCGACACCGAGCAACTCACTCCCTTGCAAGCCCAAGACTTTGAGCAAGTGGGAATCGCACATGTGCGCTACACCGACTACTGCCTCAAGGGTGGATATGCTCAAAACTGGGTGCTTAACAACAAGCTGTTGCTCAATGCCACTGGCATGGTGGGTGCAGGCGTGAAACACATTCACAGCACAATGTACATGCCATCAAGCAACAATGGCGCTATCAATCTGGATGGCAGTCTCGCACTCACTTACAATCACAAGCGCTACTTTGCCAGCGCACAAACCAACATCAACACCAGTCTTTACTTTACTGGCGAAAACCACTTTAGCTACACCATCGCACAATTCATAGCTGTGCTTGGCATACGTTTTTAGTCAATATGCGCACATTGATGCGAAACAATGGAGGCTCGATGCAGAAACATGATGCATCGAGCCTCTGTCCTGTTGTGGTGGTTCTTGAATTACCGACGGCGGCCCTTGCCTGCTGAGGCGCGGCCACGCTTTGACGACTTGCCGCCGCCATGCCTGGCAGCCTTGCCACGACTTGCCTCGCGGCGGGTGCTGTTGCCACGCTGGCCGCGCTTCTGACGGCGCGAGGCCCGTCCGCCCTCGTATTGGGCCCGGAGCTTGTCGGTTGCGGTTTCGCGAGCCATGCGCGAGGCCTGCGTGATGGGAGCTTTATCGATGCGATGACTATTGGCAGGATTCTCGCCGTCGACCAGCACAAAATCGAGCTGCTTCTTTATCAGGTCGGCGCGCGCCACCTGTATGGTGATGGGGTCGCCCAGTTGGTAACGCTTGCCACGGCGACGGCCACGAATCATATAGTTCTTCTCGTCAAACTCATAAAAATCATCGTCGAGGTCGCGCACGGCAATCATGCCCTCACAGTGAGTCTCGTTGAGCTCCACATACACGCCCCACTCGGTCACTCCCGAGATTTTGCCTTCGTACACCTGGCCCAGGCGAGCACCCATGAACTCTACCTCCTTATATTTGATCGAGGCTCGCTCGGCGTTGGCGGCAAGCTGCTCCTGGCTGCTCACGTGCTTGCACGACTCTTCGAGCTTCTCCTGATTGACGGTGCGCGCCCCCTTGGCAGCGTAGCGGTCGAGCAGGCGGTGAACCATCACGTCGGGATAGCGGCGGATGGGCGATGTGAAATGGGTGTAATAGTCAAATGCTAAGCCATAGTGACCCACATTCTCGCTCGAATACACCGCTTTGGCCTGCGACTTGATGGCAAGCAGCGAGATGAGCTCCTCTTCGGGCTTGCCCTTTATTTCTTTAAGGAGCTTGTTTACCGAACGGTTAACTTCCTTGGCTGTGCCGCTGGTTTTGAGTTTGTGACCAAAGTGGGCGGCAATATCGGCAACGTTGTTGAGCTTTTCCATGTCGGGCTGCTCGTGGATGCGGTATACAAAGGCTTTTGCCTTTTTGCCCCTCGGCACCTTGCCAATGTGTGCCGCAACGGTGCGGTTGGCAAGCAGCATAAACTCCTCGATGAGCTGGTTGGCTTCTCGCGACACATGCAGGTGCACCGCCGTGGGCACACCGCTGTCGTCGATGTCAAAATATTTCTCCTCACGATTAAACTCTACCGCACCTTCGTCAAAGCGCTGGCGCCGCAGCTTCTGAGCCAAGTCATTAAAGGTCAAAATCTCTTCGGCCAGGTCGCCCTTGCCTGTTTCGATAATCTCTTGTGCTTCCTCGTAGCAAAAACGGCGGTCGCTATTAATCACAGTGTGGCATATCTTATACTTGTGCACCTTGGCATTATCATCCATCTCAAAGACCACCGAGTGGCACAGCTTGTCCTCGTGCGGCCGCAGCGAGCAAATATAGTTGCACAGCCGCTCGGGCAGCATGGGCACCGTGCGGTCAACAAGATAGACCGACGTGGCACGAGCATAGGCTTCCTTGTCAATCACAGTGTCGGGTTTCACATAGTGAGTCACGTCGGCAATGTGCACGCCTATCTGCCAGCGCCCATTGGGTAGCTTCTCAATCGATAGGGCGTCATCATAGTCCTTGGCATCGGCCGGGTCGATGGTGAAAGTTGTCACACCACGCATGTCGCGACGGCGGGCCACCTCCTCGTCGGTGATGCCAGGTTCGAGCTTGTTGGCCACGCGCTCCACGTTCTCAGGGTAGCGGTAGGGTAGGCCAAACTCGGCAAGGATGGCGTGAATCTCGGCATTATTCTCACCAGCTTTACCCAGCACATCCACCACCTCACCTATGGGGCTGTTCGACCCGTCGGGCCACTCGATGATGCGCACCACAGCTTTGTCGCCAGTCTGACCGCCAGCGAGCTTGTCGAGTGGAATGAAAATGTCGGTGGCCAAGAACTTGCTGTCGGTAGCCAGGTGAGCAAAGTACTTCTTGATGTGCAAAGTGCCAATGAACACCTGCTCCTTGCGCTCTACAATCTTGATTACTTCGGCCTCGGGCTCAAAACCACTGCGAGCGGCACTGATGTGAACCATCACTTTGTCGCCATTGAGGGCGTGCATCGAGTTGCGCTCGGCAACCATGATGGGTGTGGCATCATTGCCTTCGAGCTGAACGCTGTTCTTTCCGTTGCTGCGGCGAATGAAAATTCCGGCTGCCACGTTGTTGCGCTGGGCGGCCTTGAACTTGCCGGGCGCAACCTCGTTGATGAATCCATCAATCGACAGTTGCTCCAGTATCTCAACTATCAGGGCCCGTTGCTTGGGCGTCTTGGCTCCCACTTGAGCACTCACTTGCTTGTAGTTGAAAGCAGCCTGGTCTTGCCCGTTAAAGAAGTTTATTACTTTGTCGTGAAACTCACGGCGCTCTATTTTGTAGGAATTTAACCTGTCTTTTTTTGCCATAATTAAAGATAATTGAGTTTTGTTACTTGCCCAAGTTGCCCAGGATGCTGCGAGTTATCTCGCGTGTGATGGTGCGTGTGGCAGCGCTGGTTGCGCTCTTGGCAATCTTGCCGGTGCTGGTGGTTGAGCTCTTGCGACTCTTTGTGCCACTCACTGCATTGCCCACCTTAGTGCCAATGATGGTGGCTATGGTGGCAGTCACGGCAGTCACAATGGCTTTCCATATTTTGCTCAAGATGCCAGGCTTCTTGCTCTGCTTCTCGGCCTCTTTGGCCTCTTTCTCGGCTTGTTTTTCGGCCTCGGTGGCGGCAGCGGCCTCGGCGGCCTCTTTCTCGGCCTTTTCGCTCTCGGCAAGCAGCACCTCAAAGGCGCTCTCACGCTCTTTGGGTTCATCGTATTTTCCATAGATGCGCGAGCGGTTGATGATGGCGTTGCGCGTCATTGGGTCGATGGGGCCTATCTGGCTCATAGGGAACAATATCTTGGCTCTCTCAACTATGCTGGGAGCTCCCTTTTCATCAAGCAGCGACACAAGGGCCTCGCCAGTCTCGAGGGTTGAGATTGCCTCCTGAGTGTTGAAGTTGGGGTTGGCCCTGAAGGTGTCGGCCGCAACCTTCACTGCTTTCTGGTCTTTGGGAGTGTAGGCGCGCAAGGCATGCTGCACACGGTTGCCAAGCTGGCCTAAAATGACCTCGGGCAAGTCGGCTGGGTTCTGGGTCACGAAATAGATGCCCACTCCCTTGCTGCGCACCAAGCGTATCACTTGCTCTATCTTGTCGACGAGGGCCTTGGATGTGTCGTCAAAGAGCATGTGGGCCTCGTCGAAGAAGAAGATGAGCTTGGGCAGGTCCAGGTCGCCCACCTCGGGCAAGCTCACATATAGCTCCGAGAGCAGCCACAGCAGGCAGGTGCTGTAGAGCTTGGGGTTGTGCATCAACTTGTCGGCGGCAAGCACGCTCATCACTCCCTTGCCCTGCTCACGGTCGATCAGGTCCATAATGTCGAACGACGGCTCGCCAAAGAACTTGTCGGCTCCCTGGTCCTCAAGTGCGAGCAGCGAGCGCTGGATGGCTCCCACGCTTGCGGCAGCGATGTTGCCATATTTGGTGCCAAGCTCCTTGGCATTCTTTGCCACATAGTCGAGCATCGATCGCAGGTCCTTCAGGTCATCGAGCAGCAGCCCGCGCTCGTCGGCAACCTTGAAAACTATGTTGAGCACTCCGCTCTGGGTGTCGTTCAGGCCCAGCAGGCGCGACAGCAGCAGGGGGCCCATGTTGGAGATGCGGGTGCGCATGGGGTGGCCCTGCTCGCCAAACACGTCGTAGAATCTTGTGGGGCAGCCCTCAAACTCAAGGCTGTCTTGGTTGAGGCCAAACTCGGCCATTCGCTTCTCGATGAAGCCCGTCACCTTGCCGGGCTGACCGATGCCCGAGAGGTCGCCCTTCATGTCGGCCATGAAGCATGGCACGCCTGCCTGGCTGAAGCTCTCGGCAATCACCTGCAGCGTCACCGTTTTGCCCGTGCCTGTGGCGCCGGCAATCAGGCCATGCCGATTGGCCATCTTTGGGTTGAGGCATATTGCTCCCTCGGGGCCGTGAGCAATGTATAATTGATTGTCTTTAAGCATGGTTCTTTTGTGATTTTGTTCTATTTTATGCAAAAATACAAATTATTTGTCAATCGCAAAACAATTTGCCGCAAAAACTATCAAAAAACACTTATATCTTTGATCTCAACGCTTTGTCGCCAGCCGCCGCCTCGCCGCCGCCCTCGCCGCCGCCTCGCCGCCCTCGCCGCCGCCTCGCCCGGCAACCCGTCGGCAAAACTGCAATAAAATCCCAAGCATTACTTGCACATCACCGGCAGAATGCTTAATTTTGCAACCACTATAATCACAACATCAACTCACTTTTTTATATATATACACACACAAGGGGACATGAAAAAGATTTACCTGGCAATGGCAATGCTTGCCGCAGTGGCGGTGGCGCAGGCCCAAGCGGCAGGGGTGACTGGCGACGTTGACGGCGACGGCACCGTCACGAGCACCGACGTGACTGCACTCTACAACTACCTGCTCATGGACGACATGACTTACTATTCAACCAGCGACGTGGATGGCGATGGCCAAATCACGAGTGCCGACGTGACGATGGTTTATAATATTTTGCTGGGCATAATGCCCACTGTGGCACATGAATATGTCGACCTGGGGCTGCCCAGCGGCACCCTGTGGGCCACAACCAATGTGGGAGCTACCTCGCCCGAAGACTATGGCGACTATTTTGCCTGGGGCGAGACCACACCCAAGGATTATTATGGCTGGGACAACTATGCTTGGAGCAATGGCAGGTGGAGCACACTCACCAAGTATTGCAACAATGGCACATGGGGCTACAATGGCTTTGTCGACAACCTGGTGGAGCTTGAGCCTGCCGACGATGCCGCTACAGCCAACTGGGGCTCGGAGTGGTGCATGCCGTCGAGAGACCAGCTTGACGAACTCATCACCCAGTGCACAATGCAATGGACAACCACCAGCGGCGTGAACGGCTACAAGGTAACGAGCAAAATAAATGGCAAAACCATGTTCTTGCCTGCTGCAGGCTTCTACTTCGGCGGCGAGCTCTACAGTGCTGGCAACATAGCCTACTACTGGACGCGCACGGTTAATGATGCTCGCTGCTACTATGCCTATTATTTCTTCTTCCACTCATCGGGCAGCCAGGACTTGACCACCGGCGACCGCGACTCGGGTTTCTCAGTGCGCCCTGTGCGTGCAATGCGCAATGCTTAATACACAATGTGATTTCAAATATAATGATAAAAGACGATACTATAGAGCAAATAAAGGAGATGCTCGCGCGCAGCGAGTCACGCGACGTGATTGCACATTGCGATTACTTGATTGAGAATAGCAAGGAGGCCGACAAAAAACTACTTGCCCAGATCTACTACCTGCGGGGCAATGCCTACCGGCAGTTGGGCGAGTGGGGCAAGGCAATGAGCAGCTATCTCGAGGCCTCGGAGCGCGACCCCGACGGACCCGCCAAGCAGGCCTATGCCAACGCGCTGCAGATACTTGACTTCTACAATCACGACCTCTATAACCCTTGATTTTAGTTAATAGTTATTAGTTAATAGTTAATAGTTAATAGTTATTAGTTAATAGTTAATAGTTTTTATTCAAGTTTCTAAAGTTCTAAAACTTTATAAACTTGAAGGTTAGAGCTTAGAGTTTAGAGAAGAAAATTTTTTCAAAATTTGGAGGTTTTGCCCTATTCGGGGGGCATCGAACTCTTAACTCTTAACTCTAAACTCTAAACTCTAAACTCTAAACTCTAAACTCTAAACTCTAAACTCTTAACTCTAAACTCTTAACTAACAACTTCTACGGCTCCACGCGCTTGATGTGGGCACCCAAGGCGTTCAGGCGTTGCTCTATCTTGGAATAGCCTCGGTCAATCTGCTCGATGTGACCTATTTGGCTCACCCCGTCGGCACTCATGGCTGCGATGAGCATGGCTATACCTGCGCGTATGTCGGGTGATACCATTTTCTTTGCTCTGAGGTGGATGTTGTGGTCGTGACCTATAACTACCGCGCGGTGAGGGTCGCAAAGGATGATTTGTGCTCCCATGTCGATGAGCTTATCCACAAAGAAGAGTCGGCTCTCAAACATCTTCTGGTGAATGAGCACGCTACCCTTGGCTTGTGTGGCCACCACAAGCAGCACGCTCAGCAAGTCGGGTGTGAGGCCTGGCCAGATGGCGTCGGCAAGCGTGAGTATGGAGCCGTCCATGAATCGTTCTATCTCATAATGCTGCTGGGCAGGAATGAACATGTCGTCGCCTCGCTTCTCAAGCTTGATGCCCAGTCGCTTGAAACTGTGAGGAATAATGCCTAAATTATGCCACGAAACATTCTTTATGGTCAGCTGGCTGCTCGTCATGGCTGCAATGCCAATGAAGCTGCCCACCTCGATCATGTCGGGCAGGATTGTGTGTTGTGCTCCATGCAGGCTGTCGACTCCCTCGATGGTGAGCAGATTAGAAGCGATGCCGCTTATGCGTGCTCCCATTTGGTTGAGCATGCGACACAGTTGCTGGATGTAGGGCTCGCAAGCTGCATTATAAATCGTGGTGGTTCCGCTTGCCGTAATTGCTGCCATGATGATGTTGGCAGTGCCGGTGAGCGAAGCCTCGTCGAGTAGCATGTATGAGCCTTTGAGACGGGCATGCCGCTCAAAACGATAGGCCATTTTCTCTGAATCGAAGGTGAAGGTGGCTCCTAATTTGCTCAGTCCACGAAAGTGTGTGTCGAGCCGCCTTCGTCCAATCTTGTCGCCACCAGGCGTGGCATAGAGCATGTTTCCCATCCTGGTCAGTAGTGGGGCGATTATCATCACCGAGCCGCGTAGCTTAGTGCACTCGTCCATGAACTCTGGGCTCTGGATAAACGCTGCGTCGATGTGTTCTGCCTTGAAACTATAGCTGTTATCATTTAGTTTCTTGACACTCACGCCCATGTGGCTCAGTAGCTTGATGAGATTATTCACGTCGAGAATGTCGGGCACATTGTTGATTGTCACTTCCTCGGTAGTTAAGATTGTGGCGCAAATCACTTCGAGAGCCTCGTTTTTAGCACCTTGTGGAGTGATTTCGCCATGCAGTGTGTGATTGCCTTCAACTATAAAAGATGCCATTGTGTATTTTTTTTGTTTTTTTGAGCTTTGGGTTTCTTAAATCTGGAGTTCAGATGTAATTAACTTCGGGTTGAATGTTTATTTTAAACTTGTTGTATACGCTTTGCTTGACGGCCTCGGCAAGTTCCATAATGTCGGTTGGCGTTGCATGACCTTGGTTTACAATTATGAGCGGTTGCTTCTCGTAGACTGCCGCACCGCCATGAGTCTTGCCCTTGAATCCACACTGCTCGATGAGCCATGCGGCAGGAATCTTTACTCGCTCGCCATCAATAACATAGTGGGGCACATTGGCATAGGTTGCTGCAATCTCGTCATAGACATTGACAGGGACCACCGGATTTTTAAAGAAGCTGCCTGCGCTACCCAGCTCGCTTGGCTCGGGCAGTTTCGACTTGCGAATAGCTATCACGGCATCGCGAATGGCTTGTGCCGATGGCATCGCATCAAGTGCTCGAAGCTCTTGCAGTTGGCCATAGTCTAAATGCACCTTTGGCACAGTGCTGAGGCTGAAGACCACTGCCGTGACAACATATTGTCCTTTCAGCTTGTTTTTGAAAATGCTGTCGCGATAGCCATAATGGCATTGCTGCGCTTGAAACACTCGTGGTTTGCCCGTTGCAATCTCGATGGTCTCGACCTGCTTGATGATTGACTCCACCTCCACACCGTAGGCTCCAATGTTTTGCACAGCGGCAGCGCCCACTTCGCCTGGTATGTGCGACAGGTTCTCGCTTCCATAATGTTTGTTCTGAGCCATCAGAGCGCAAAAGTCGTCCCATACAACGCCTGCGCCTGCCCTGACAATCACTTGCTGCTCATTGCGAGAAAGATGTTCAATGAACTTGATGCCCGAGTGCAGAATAATGCCCTCAAAGTCGCTGGTGAAAAGCAGGTTGCTCCCTGCGCCAATGTGCAGTATGCGCTTGCCATTGCCACGAACTGCTGCCAGCACCTCGACCAACTCGTCGACGGTGTCGTAAGTGATGAACAGCTCGGCATTCACATCGATGCCAAAGGTGTTGTGAGCGCGCAAGTCGTAATTACTCTCTTTCTTAATAGGCATAGTTTTTTCTTAGAACATAAACAATTAAAAAACTCTATAAAAAGAGTTGAATTATAGGCTTGTTGTAACAAAAAATCTTTTTTTTACTTCAAGATGACGTGCTCGGCATCAACGGAGTGGTTGACAAAGATTGATGCCACGGGCGAGAAGCGAGATGCGTCCTCGGTTGTGCAGTAGCGGCATGTGCCACCTTGCGAGCAGCGCTGCTTCATCTCGGGGTGACGGCGAAGATAATCTTTGAGGCTGGCAGCCACAATGGGCCCTTGCTCGATTATGTTGATGCCCGCGGGAGCATATTTCTTGATTTTTTCGTAGAGTAGAGGATAGTGAGTGCACCCCAAAATTATAGAGTCGATGTCGCTGCATTGCGACATTAAAGCCTCGACATCTTTTTTAACAAAATAGTCGGCTCCAGGCCCATCGCTTTCACGATTCTCGACCAGTGGCACCCACATGGGGCAGGCATGGCTGTAGACCTTGATGTCGGGGTGCATCTTGCCAATTTCGATATCGTATGACAGGCTCTGAACTGTGCCAGGAGTGCCAAAAATGCCCACCTTGCGGCTACGGGTGATGTTGCCAATTTCTTCGACCGTGGGTCGTATCACTCCGAGTACCCGGCGGTCAGGGTCGAGGGTGCCCAGGTCACGCTGCTGAATGCTGCGCAAGGCCTTGGCACTGGCTGTGTTGCATGCCAAAATCACAAGATGGCAACCCTGCTCAAAGAGATACTTTACTGCCTGAAGGGTGAATTCATACACAAGCTGATAGGAACGGTTGCCATAGGGTGCTCGAGCATTGTCGCCCAAGAAGATGTAGTCGTAGTGTGGCAACTCTTTTCTTATCTCACGCAGGATCGACAGGCCTCCAAATCCTGAATCAAACACACCAATGGGTGCTGGTTGAGTGCTATAGCAAGTGGGCATGAGTGCAATTAGTTATCGGTTTAACTTCTTGATAATGTGTGACACAACTCCCCAAATGATGAAGTTGCTCTCCTTGGGCACCTTGATGATGGGGTAGCGACGGTTGGCGGGTGCGAGCGAAACCTCGTTGTCAGTTATCTTAATGCGCTTTACGGTAAAGTCGCCATCCAGGAAACACACGGCTATGTCGCCATCGTGAGGGTCGAGCGAACGGTCGATGATGAGCATGTCGCCCTCCATAATTCCCGAGTCGACCATCGAGTCGCCAATGACGCGTGCACAGAAGGTTGCCGCCGGATTGCTGATGAGCTCGTGGTTGAGGTCGACAGCGTCGGCAAAGGACCCCTGGGCAGGGCTGGGAAATCCTGCCTGGATGCGGCTCTCAAACAGTTGTAGCGACCAGTCGCTGTTTTCTTCAATGCGTTTTATCTCAAGAGTTGCCATATGGTGCAAAATTACTATTTTTATTTTTAGTGTGCAAGTGTGGCAGTAAAAAAAAGGCTTTGAGCGAAACTGCTCAAAGCCCATGTTGGTGATTTGTTATCGCTTAAGGGTGGGTGTTGTTATTTCAGGCCCATCTTCTTGGCGATAGCAGCGGGGATGGCCTCTTTGTTGACGATGATGTTCATTGTTTTAGCTTTGAAGAATGCCTCGCTCACATAGAAGAAGCCGTGATAGAGCTGGTTGGTGTCCCAGCTGTTCTGAACCTTGAAGTATTTGTTGCCTTCCTGGTCAACAGCGGTGCCCACGATTACCATGCCATGGTCGTCGGTAGTCTCTTTGTTGTCGAACATGAGCTGGCGACTCTCTTGAGTAACGGTCTGCTCGTTGCCTGGACCCTTGATCTCCCAGCGCTGAGCGTCGCGATCCTTGTCGCTGAGCTGATCCCAGCGTGCACGGTCGGTGCCGTTGAGGTCATCCTCGGTTTTCTCCTTAACCAGAACAGCATAGCCCTTGCGCCACTGGAAGCCACGCTCGCTCACGTCGGCACCCCAAGCAATTGAGTAGCCCTTCTCGATGGCATAGTTGGCAATCTCCCAGAGCTCGTTGATGGGAACGTTCTGCGACTGCTCCCAAGTCCAGTTGTCGGCTACCTCAAGCACGAAAGGCTTGTAGAAGGGATGGTGAGTGAACGAAGTGATTGAGATGTAGTCGTTCATGTTCAGAGGCAGTGATGCAGCATAGCTCTGAGGAGTGTAGGTCTTGCCCTCCCAAGTGAAGGTCTCGGGGAGCTTGCCCATGTACCCATCGAGAACACCCTTGAAGGCATCCATCCATGATGGTGTGAGCTTCTTGAGCTTGCGCTGGTTAACGACGTTGACCATGCCCTGGAGCATAGCAGTGAGCTCGGCGGTATTGAACTTCTTGTCGCCATAGGTCATACCGGTATAAACCTCGTTGGGAACCATGCCATAATTCTCCCAAACGTAGGCTACATCGAGGCCTGCGCCACCTTCGGCAAAGTTGCTTGTGCCATCCATGCGTACGTTTTTGATAGCCTTGTCGAGATAGCAGTGATAAACCACAAATCCCTCGCTCAAATGAACCTCTTTGCCTGTCTTGCGCAGGATTTCGTTCTCGAAGAATGTGTTGCTCGAGTAGCACCAGCAAGTTCCAGACTTGTTCTGGTCTTTCACTGGAGTGGATTTCACTAATTTCACATCGGTGAATTTAAAGCCTGTGCTGTCGGGGTTTACGACCTTGTCATCGGCCAGTGCGCCAAGTGTTAAACTGGCAGCAATAAGTGTTAGAAAAAGATGTTTCATTGTGTATTAATTAAAATGTAAAAAATTATCTCATGCTAATGATTCGGCAAAAATACACAAAAAAACGGATTTTTATATTAATTTTGCAAAAAAATAATATTAAAGATGATTAATGTAGAAATTGACCCTCGCATTTTAGAGGTTTGTCCGTCAATGCAGATTGGGCTGCTAAGGGCCGATGTTGTGAATGGCGACACATGCGATGAGCTGTGGCATGAAATAGAACAAGAGGCTGCTGTCGTTGCCAGCAACTATGAGCTGCTCGCAATAAACAAGCGACCGGCTATTGCCGCCACGCGCAAGCTTTACAAGGCACTGGGTAAAGACCCCGGACGCTATCGTGTGGCCAGCGAGGCATTGTGCCGCCGCATCGTGAGGGGATTGGGGCTGTATCGCCTGACGACGCTCATCGATGTAGTGAATCTGGTCTCAATCAAGAGTGGATACCCCATTAGCGGTTTGGATGCCAGCAAGATTGAGGGCGACACCCTGACGATGGGGGTGGGAGAGAATGACGAGCCTTATTGCGGCATTGGTCGTGGTCAGCTCAACATTGAGGGAATGCCAGTGTATCGCGATGCCCTGGGTGGCATTGCCACACCCACCAGCGACGAGGAGCGCACAAAGTTTACTCTTGAAACTCGCAAGGTTCAGATCAATGTCAATGCATTCGGGCTTGAGATGCCTCTCGATGAGACGCTTGATTGGACTGCTCAATTGCTCGAAAAATATGCTGACGCAACCAATATTGAGAAAACGATAAAAAGAAATTTTTTTTGATATGAAAGTATTACCAATAATCGAAGAAAACATCAATGCACGTCACATTGAGGAGATTGCATCGGTTTTGAGAGACGGAGGAATTATCGTTTATCCCACCGATACGGTCTACGCCATTGGGTGCGACGCTCTCAACAACCAAGCGATTGAGCGCATCTGCTCACTCAAGGCAATGAAGAGTGCCAAGACTAATCTCTCTATTATCTGCAGCGACATCTCGGAGGTTGCACAATACGCCAAGTTCGACAACACTCAGTTCCGGCTCATGAAGAACAATCTGCCAGGACCTTTCACCTTCATCTTGCCAGCATTGTCAAAGCTCCCAAAAGCCTTCAAGGGTCGCCGCACGGTGGGAATCCGCATCCCCGACAACAAGATTGCTACAGCTATTGAGCAAGAACTTGGCCACCCCATACTCACCACGTCGGTGCCAGCGCGTGACGACGACTACCGCTGTGAGCCCGAGCTCATAGCCGAATCGCTTGGAAGCCAGGTGGATATTGTGGTTGATTCTGGTAGAGGAGGGCTTGTGCCATCGACGGTGGTTGACTGCACAGGTGGCGAGCCCGAGATAGTGCGCCAGGGCAAAGGTGAACTTGAATAATTTAATGATATGAAAACTATGAAGCAATTATTGTTGATGTCGCTCTTGATAGCTGCACTTGTGGGAGCGATGTCTTGTGGTGGAAGCAAAACAAGCAGCGTGGCAAGTGATGACATTGTTTCAAAGATCAACAAAACGTTTGACGATGCTGCGCAGGCGGCCGACAGTGTTGATGTCAATAAAGATTCTGTGAATCAAGACAAGGCCAGCAGCAGTAAAGAGAAAAGCAATGGAAAAGTTGTTGTAATAGATTTCTTTGCCACATGGTGTGGTCCATGCAAAGCAATGGCTCCTGCCATGGAAAAAATGGAGAAGAAATATGCCAACAAGATAGAGTTCCGCAAGATTGATGTAGACCAGAATAACGAAATGGCTCAAAAGTACCAAATTGAGAGCATTCCCACTCTGGTGATTATATCGCCTGATGGCGATGTGCTCGACAAGGTGGTGGGCATGAGAGGTGAGGAAAATCTGGATAAGATTTTCAGCGCACTGTAGGCTTGGCCAGTCGAAGTTGCTGAACAGCAACAGTCAGCTTCACCTTTAGCTTCTTGAGTTTAGTGTGATTTCCGGCTTCAATTATGTCGTGGATTCTATGTTGCGGAACAGCTACGAGCGAGAAGTGGTCGTAGACATTGATTTTTCCTATATCGCCAGCGCTTAGTTTAGTGCTCAGAGCTGTGAGAAAGCCCATAATATCCGCCCGCGACACTTTCTCTTTCTTGCCGGCACTAATGTGCAGTGTTGCAGTTGTTGAGCTTTTCATGTTTTGATTGCCTTGGCGCATCATCGAGAAATTGTTGCATTGGCTCACGTAATGTGGCAATGGCTCGTTCTGTGCTGTTATGATATAAGCATGGCCGTGGCTGTCGGCCCGTGCGGTGCGGCCGTTGCGATGAACGAACGCCTCTTGCGATGAGGGCAAGTCGTAGTGGATAATGTGTTTCACGCTTGTGATGTCGAGCCCTCGTGCGGCCAGGTCGGTAGCAACCATCACCATCACGGTGCCATTACTGAACATAGCCACTGCTTTCTCGCGCTCAACTTGTTGTAGGGCACCATGATATAGCACAACCTTCATTTTGTTTTTACTCAGGAAGTTTGAAGCGATTTGAGCATTCTCACGGCTGCCAGCAAAGACTATAGTAGGCTCATCGGGGATGTTGTGGAGCAATGTTAGCAATGTGTCAAGTTTGTTGTTGTCGCTCGCCTTCGCATGCCACAAGCTGATGCGTTTTTCAACCTTTAGCTCATTGTCCATAAGGTAATTGATGGTGATGTGACTTTTTAATTTAACGAAGCCGGGCAACGGCTCCAATACAGTTGCCGATGTCAAGATTTTCCTTGTGGCAGTGGACACATGGCTCATGATAGTGCGCATCTCATCGTCGAACCCCAGTTCCAGCGTTTTGTCAAACTCGTCAAGCACCAGGCATGTCAGAGCGCTGGTAGTGATATTGCCTCTTTGCAAATGGTCAAGTAACCTGCCTGGCGTTGAGACAACAACGCTGGGGTGAGACTCCAGTGACCTTTTCTCGGTGGCTGAGTCGTGACCTCCATAACAGCAAGCAGTGGTGGTGAGTGGAGAAATGCGTTTGAGCACGTTGAAGATCTGCTGCACGAGTTCGCGCGACGGTGCTATCACAATGGCTTGAACATTGCGGCTTTGGCCCTTGAGCGACAATAGCAGTGGCGCAAGAAAAGCAAGCGTCTTGCCCGAGCCGGTGGGTGCCAAAACCATCATGTCACCATCATGGCTGCTCCATGCATCGATAGCCTCGCGCTGCATGGCATTGAGATGGTCGATCTTCAATGCTTTGAGAGCTTGAGCAGTTACTTCGTCGTCAGTCATGTGGAATCTTGTTTTTTTTGTGTAGAGTGGTGAATGTTAAAAAAAGGGGAACACCCTTGATGCTCCCCTCGATTAGTCTTTACTAAGCATTAGAAATTACTTCTTTAATGCATCCTTAGCTTTGTCCGCAGCTTTGTCGATGGCTTTGCCAGCAGCGTCTTTGCCTTTCTCGATAGCCTGGTTGGCTACGTCTTTGCCGGCTTCTTTAGCTTTGTCTACTACGTCTTTGCCTGCTTGAGCTGCATCCTTGGCGGTCTCTTTGCCTGCTTGAGCTGCATCTTGAGCTGCATCCTTGCCAGCCTCAACACCTTCTTGAACTTCCTTGTTGGCAGCGTCAACATTCTTCTGCAGATCACCCGGGAGTGATGATGAGTCGGTAGGATTCTCAATCTTGGTAACGCTGTCGCTTGGGGTTGAAGCAGAGGTGTTCTGGGTATTGTTATTGCAAGAAACCATAGTCATAGCGGCAGTAGCAACGAACAATAAGAATAACTTTTTCATAAAAAAATAAATAATAAAGTTAGTAAATAAATTAATAATTAATAAATAAAATAAGAATTCCCTCAAAAAATTTCTTAATCTCAGAAATTCGCCGTAAATTTACATCAATTTTTAGAAATCCAAAAGAAAAAATGACTTTTTTTACTAACAAAGTTGTTTTTTTTGAAAGTATAATATTACACATAATTATATATTTGCTATATGATATATATAATTTTCATAGCAATATCAATTATTAGTTACCTTGTTCAGCGCTCATTACAGAACAAGATTTCTATCTACAGTCAGGAACCGCTCGACATGCCACTCACAGGGCGTGATGTTGCGGCAAGGATGCTCTATGAGAATGGCATCACCAATGTGAATGTAACAAGCGTACAGGGCCAGCTCACTGACCACTACAACCCAGCCAACGGCACTGTGAACCTGAGCGACGTTGTGTTCTCGGTAAACAGCGTTGCCTCGGCAGCTGTGGCGGCCCACGAGTGCGGTCATGCCCTTCAGCACGCTCAGGGCTATGCTCCGCTCAAGCTGCGCACTAAGCTTGTGCCCGTTGTGAGCTTTGCCTCGCAGTGGGTCACATGGATTCTTTTAGCAGGAATCCTGCTTATTGAGACATTCCCGATTGTTATGGAGGTGGGCATTGGGCTTTTTGCCTTGACCACTCTTTTCAGTCTGGTAACACTGCCAGTAGAGGTGGATGCCAGCCGCCGTGCCATAGCATGGCTCGAGAGCTCGGGCATCACCAGTGGCATCAAGACCGAGCACGCCAAGGATGCCCTGCATGCTGCTGCTTACACCTATGTGGTGGCTGCACTGAGCTCACTTGCCACTCTCATGTACTATGTGATAATCCTGCTTGGCCGTCGCCGCGATTGAGAAAGAACTTAATAAACTTACAACCAAAGATAAAAATAGACATATAAGATTTTTTAACAATGGCACAGAAACCATCAATTCCTAAAGGTACACGTGACTTCTCGCCAGTTGAGATGGCGAAACGCAACTATATTTTCGACACTATCAAGAGTGTGTTTCTGCTTTACGGCTTCCAACAGATAGAGACACCGGCAATGGAGAACCTGTCGACGTTAATGGGCAAGTATGGCGAAGAAGGCGATAAACTGCTGTTCAAGATACTGAATAGTGGCGACTTCTTGAAATCGGCCCCCGACGACTTGCTGGCAAGCAAAGACTACATTCATCTCATCACTAAGGTGAGCGAGAAGGGACTGCGTTATGACCTGACAGTTCCTTTTGCAAGATATGTGGTTCAGCACCGCAACGACCTGCAGATGCCTTTCAAGCGTTATCAAATTCAGCCGGTGTGGCGTGCCGATCGTCCTCAGCGTGGCCGTTATCGCGAGTTCTATCAGTGCGATGCCGATGTGGTTGGCAGCGACTCACTGTTTAATGAAGTTGAACTTGTGTCGATGATTGACGAGGTGTTCAAGCGCTTTGGCATTAATGTGGTGATTAAGCTCAACAACCGCAAGGTGCTCAGTGGCATTGCTGAGATGATAGGCGCTCCCGAGAAGATTGTGGATATCACTGTTGCAATTGACAAAATCGACAAGATAGGCCTCGACAATGTAAACGCCGAACTCCTCGAGAAAGGACTGTCGCAAGAAGCAATCGAAACATTGCGTCCATTGCTCACCCTCTCGGGGACTAATGAGGAAAAGTTTGCGACCCTTGAGAAGTTGCTTGCCTCGTCGCAGGTGGGCATGAAAGGCGTTGAAGAACTCAGGTTTGTGCTTGAACATGCATCCGCGCTCAACTTAAAGAGCGAGGTTGAGGTCGATGTGTCGCTGGCTCGCGGTCTGAACTATTACACTGGAACCATAGTTGAAGTTAAGGCTATAGACGTGGAAATGGGCAGCATCAGTGGTGGCGGCCGTTACGACAACCTTACTGGTGTGTTTGGCATGGATGGCCTGTCGGGAGTGGGCGTGAGCTTCGGTGCCGACCGCATCTTTGATGTGCTCAACAGCCTCGACCTATATCCTTCTGGCACAGTGGCATCGACAAAAGTCATATTCATCAACTTTGGCGACAGGGAGGCTGGTGCATGCCTGCGGCTGATGAGCCAGCTGCGCGAGAATGGCATCTCGTGTGAGCTATATCCCGAGCCATCAAAAATGAAGAAGCAGATGAACTATGCCAACGCCAAGGGTATTCCCTTTGTCGCTATGGTTGGAGAGAGCGAGCTCGAGTCTGGAACCATCTCGATAAAGAATATGAGTAGTGGCGAACAAGGCAATTATACCATCGATGAAGCCCTGACAATGCTAAAGTAATCACATTGTGACATGGATAATATCTTTGATAAATTACTGCACCTGCCATTGTTTCAAGGCGTCACTCAAGAGAGGCTCGAGGAGGTGGTAGAGAAGATTCCCTTCCATTTCCTTAAGTTCAAGCGTGGTGCCACAATTCTTGACTGTGGCGACCCATGCACTCATGTGAGATTTGTTATCTCGGGCAAAGTGCGCATGGAGTACAGCAGCCGTGAGCTCAAATTCAAGATTTCTCATGAGTTGTCGTCGCCCGAGGTGATTTCTCCCGACTACCTGTTTGGCCTCGACACGAGCTATCCATTCAGTGTGGTGGCTGTTGAGGAGTGTGGCATTCTGCAGGTCGCCAAGCAAGACTATGTTTCGATAGTTCAGAGCGACAAGGTGTTTGTCTATAATATCCTTAACTATCTGTCGCGCAATTCGCAGAGTATGAAATCGCTGCTTCTTAACATTGAACAGGTGACGGTGCTTGAGAGAATTGCCATGCTTGTTAACACATTCACCACTCAGCGTGCCACCGATATTAAGCTAAGCTTCAGGCTTCGCGACTTGTGCCGTCTGCTTGGTGCCCGTCGGCCCGCATTAAAGACGGCAATCGACTATCTGATTGAAAACGACATGATTGCGATGCCCAATAATGGAACAATATTTATTAATGACCGGAATCAACTTTTAGCGTTGCTTTCTAAGAAAATATAAAATAACATGAAATTTACTTACTATACTTCAGGCACATGTTCAAGTGCCATCAATCTTGAGATTATCGACGGCAAGTTACATAATGTGATGTTCAATGGCGGATGCCACGGCAACCTGCAAGGCATTTCACGACTGGTTGAGGGAATGGATTGCAAAGAAGCTATATCCAAGCTCGAAGGTATAAGGTGTGGCTACAAAGCCACTTCATGCCCCGACCAGCTTGCTCAAGCCCTGAAAGAGGCTATTGCGACTCAAGTTTAGGTTCCTTAATATTATTACATCTCATTCATTATGACAAGAAAAATTTTGTTTATTGCAGTTGCGTTATTTGTATCGATTGGTGCCATGGCGCAAGACAACTGGTTGCATCAGGTTGAAGACATGATAGAGCAGGGTGAATTTAAGAAGGCCGAGGCCTTCATGAGTTCAATGCCTGCAAGTGTGAGAACCAGTCAGGCGGTTCGCATCGACTCGCTCAATACTATTATGGAGCGCATTCGCAAGGATTTTAATATGACACCCGACGATGGCGCAAAACTTATCAGGGAGAAGATGCCACGTGCCACCACCGAGCAAATTGCGAAATGGAAACGCGACCGCAAAATAGAATACATGATCATCGATGGCAAGGAATGGTGGTTTCGCAAGTCGGTGCGCAACCTTTGGCTGCTGGCCGATGAGCTTAAAGAGAACCATGATGCAGAGAAGTTGAAGACCTACAATGTGCGGCGTAATTATTATCTTGAGGCTATGCAATCGCCTGCCGATGCCAATGGAGTGCGCGACTGGCGCCATGTGAACATCACTTTCTCGCTCGACGTTAAACCCGATGTGGTGCCTGCTGGTGAAACACTGCGAGTGTGGATGCCATTCCCTTATGAGAACATGCGGCAGCGCAATATCAAGCTCGAGAGCAGCAATCTGCCTGTTACCATGAGTGAGGGTAGCGAGCATCACACCGTGTACATGGAGGCCAAGGCTGTGAAGGGGCGTGCCACTCACTTTGAGTACACCTTCAGCTACGATGTAGCCGAGCGTCACATCTCTCAGCAGGATCTTGTTGCGATGGTTGAGCCTTACAAAACTTCAAGCCCTGAGTACAAGAAATACACAGGCAATCATCCGCCTCACATCATCGTTACCGACGACATGCGCTCTCTTGCCCGCGAGATAGTGGGCGAGGAAACCAATCCCGTGCTGCAAGCTTCTAAGATATTTGACTGGATATCGTTGCGTTATCCCTGGGCCGGTGCTCGTGAATACAGCACCATCAAGAACATCCCCGACTATGTGCTTGCCAATGGCCATGGCGACTGTGGGCAGGTGACACTGCTCTATATTACGCTCGTGAGAAGCCTTGGCATTCCCGCGCGTTGGGAGAGTGGCTGGATGCTTCATCCTGGCGAGGTGAACTATCACGACTGGGCCGAGACCTACTTTGAGGGTGTGGGCTGGGTGCCAACCGACCAGTCGTTTGGCCGCAGCGCAGTAGGCACTCCCATGAATAGCTATTACACCACAGGAATAGACCTTTATCGCATGGCATCGAACGAGGGAATAGGTGATGTGCTCAGTCCTGCAAAGAAATACATTCGCAGCGAGACAGTCGATTTCCAGCCCGGCGAGGTGGAGTGGCGTGGTGGCAACCTCTACTACGACAAATGGAACTCGCACCTGAATGTTAACTCTATAGTAAAAATAAAAAGATGAGAAAATTAGTCTTATTGATGATGCTGGTGGCAAGCATTACAGTAACGGCACAAGTTGCCATTACTACTGAGCAGATCCAAGGAATTACTAAGACCATAGATGTGGGGAAAATCCTCAACGACTTGAAATCGAGAATTGCCCCCGACAAGCGTGTGGCTATTTGGGATGATGTGCGCTACATCGAGGTTGCCGTTGATGCGAAAGAACCAGTGGTTAGCGGCACTGTGGGTTTTCAGTGGCAAGAGGATTCTATCATTGCCGAGCTCGACCGCTATAACATAAATTACCGAAGCCTTATTAAAGTGTTATCTAATAAGGTGCCTGCCGAGAAGCAGTGGGCACTGGTCAAGCTCTCGATTGCCACTCTGCGCTGTGAACCTAAGCATTCGGGCGAAGTGGCCACTCAGGGCATTATGGGAATGCCATTGAGAGTTATTGAGATAGGGGAGTGGTGCCGGGTGCAATGCCCCGACGGCTACATTGCATACGTGCCAGAGAGTTCGCTCAAGTTTGTCTCGCAACAGGATCTTGATGCTTGGAAAGGCACGGAGCGCTACATTGTGACCGTCTATGACGACCAACTGGTGAGCGAGCCCAAGGGCGACGAGACCGTGAGCGACTTGGTGCTGGGCGACATTCTAACCCTTGTGAAGAAAAAAGGCAAGTGGATAGAACTTTCCACTCCCGATGGTCGCACAGGGTGGGTCAAAACATCGAGCGTGGAGAAGTTTGACAAATGGGCTCAGCAGGATATCGATTTAAAGAAGATTGAGAAGACCGCCCGCCGCATGATGGGCTCGAGCTACTTGTGGGGTGGCACCTCGACCAAGGCTACCGACTGCTCGGGCCTTACAAAAGTAGCTTATTTCTCTAACGGCATTATCCTTCAGCGCGACGCGTCGCAGCAGGCGTTGACTGGTCAAAAGATTGCCGATTGGCACGATGCTCAGCTTGGCGACTTGCTGTTCTTTGGCAACAGCACAACAGGTCGTGTTACTCATGTGGGCCTTTACTTGCGCGATGGCAAGTACATCCACTGCTCTGGTCAGGTTAAGATCAACGACCTCGACCCCGATGCTCCCGACTATCTCTATAGCCCGCTGTCGATAAGCCGCATCAATGGGCAGGTGGGCACAAAAGGCATCGTCTACGTTCGTGACCATGACTGGTACTTCATAAAATAGTTTTTGAGTTGCAGTTTATTTGGATAAATGAATTAACTAAAATATAATAACATGAATCGAAGAAAATTTCTTGTGGGAACGGGATTGGGACTGATTGCCGCATCGGCACCCATCTCAATTTCGGCTAAAGGAAAGGCCACTAAAAAGGTGGCAAAAACTGGGAAGCTGAACCTCTCGTTCGCTCCCTATGAACTGCAGTTGCGCCATGCTTTTAATCTTGCGCGCTACAGCCGCACCACTACACCCGACGTGCAGGTACAGCTCGAATATGACGGCATCATTGGCTACGGCGAGGCATCAATGCCCCCCTATCTGGGTGAGAGTGTTGAAAGTGTCACCAAGTTCTTGAGCAGTCTCGACCTGAGCCAGTTTAACGATCCATTCAAGGTGGAGGACATCTTGAACTATGTTGACAATGTGGCGCCTAACAATCGTGCTGCCAAGGCGAGTGTTGACATTGCTCTGCACGATTTGCTCGGTAAAATTATGGGACAGCCCTGGTACAAAATTTGGGGCTACAACCCCGATAAGACTCCAGTGACCAGCTTCACCATTGGCATCGACACCGAGGAGGTAGTGCGTCAGAAGGTTAAGGAAGCGTCGCCCTACAAGTTGCTCAAGGTGAAAATGGGTCTTGACAACGACCAGGAGACCGTCGAAGTCATCAAGAGCATGACCGATGTGCCCATCTGTGTTGATTGCAATCAGGGTTGGACCAATAAAGAGCATGCTCTGGAGATGTGCTACTGGCTCAAGGAGCGTGGCTGCATCTTTGTGGAGCAACCCTTCGACAAGACCATGATCGACGAGACAGCATGGCTGCGCGAGCGTTCGCCACTGCCCATCATTGCCGACGAGGCATTCCAGCGCTTGCCCGACATCGTGAAGTTTAAGGGCGTGTATGACGGCATCAACATCAAGCTGATGAAGAGTACCGGTCTGCATGAGGCTCACAAGATGGTGACTTTGGCGCGAGCCCTCGACATGAAGGTGATGATAGGTTGCATGACCGAGACCTCGTGTGCTGTGACTGCGGCTGCTAACCTGTCGCCAGTTGTTGACTATGCCGACCTTGATGGTAACCTTCTCATTTCTAACGACCGCTTCGAAGGCATGACAGTAGAGAACGGCAAGATTACCCTTCACGATATTCCCGGAATTGGCATTAAGCCAATTAAGGGTAAATAAAAAGTAACTTTTTTCTAATAGATTAATTCCATCTTGCCGCTCTATTGGGGTGGCAAGATGGAATTTTCACATTACAAACCGACCAATTAACGTAAATTAACAAATGGGGGGGGTAAATTGACATTTATTTACTATTTTTGTTGCGGAAATCTATTTGGCTTGCCAACTTGATAGAACAAATGAGAAATGAAACAGTCTGATCCACTATAAATCTGTGAAATAATATTCTCATTTAAATGAAATTTACTAACTTAGCGGCATCAATACTATTATGCCGTAGCTTAAAACAAAATGATATGAAACGCTTGACCTATCTCTGTTTAGTATTACTTGTTGTTCATCTGCCTTTTATGGCATATTCACAAGACAATGACAAACCAGACCTGCCCGCTGAGCCAGAACTCTCGGCTATTGTCGACAGCATATTAGATGAAGGATTGAGGCTTTATGCTTTTGAAAGGATTTCATGGCAAGCGTCTGATTCGGCTATGGCTCATTGCACAGCTTTGGCTCAGGTAAATGGAAGTGGGGTAGTTGTCGACTCTGTGAGTTTTACCCATTTCTTTACACGAGACGATGAGGTGGTTTTTTCCTATAAATCTGATCTTAGTAATGAAAACGTGTCATGGGACAACACTGTAAGGCCAATTACAGATGCAGAGCGTAATGCCCGTGACGAGCGCAAGCGTTGTATTAGGTTAGCAATTGAATCTTATGGAGACAGTCTCAGGGCATCTGGCAACGTGAATGTTGATGTCATTTGGGTTCGCCCAGACCTTATCAGAGTGTATTTTTTGCAATCTACCACCAAAAATGATGTTATCCCTATTGGCAATGATTACTCGGTTGACATATCACCTGATATGAAACCGCTTGCTTTCAGGCGTTATCATCATTCCTTCTTGGAAATACCTTCTGTTGCCGATGGCAATGTCGTGCTGGCACATGTTCATTCTCATACTCCCGACAATCCATATATCACTCCCACTGATATTTGTAACATGATGCTCTATGGTCGTGACCTCTATGGCCTAAACACCTATTATGTACTGTCAACTGCTTTCAAGAAAGACGTTATACAGATTTTCAATGCTGCAAATCTCAACATAACGATAATGGAGTATGACGAATTTAAGTCATTAATGGATAAAATCAATAATCACAATTGAGGTCACAACAGATACAAGTTTAAGAATCAGATAATAATCACAGAGTTATTAGCGTTGATAGTATATAGTAACGACCTAAAACAAAAATAATATGAAAAAGATTCTTTTGATATTTGCTCTAATGGCACTTGCATTTGGACTTAGTGCAAGGGCTCAGTCCATTCAGGAACTGCGTGACTCGATGGCAATGGGAAACCTTAACTCTCAAGTCGATCTTGCCATTCATTACATTGAGGGAGACAGCGTTGAGCGGAATGAAGCTGAAGGTTTGCGGCTCATCAAAGATGCTGCGCTCAAGGGCAATCGTTATGGCGAGTTGTGGTTAGGAATTTGCTACCATAAAGGAGTAGGGGTTGACGAAGATCACCAGGAGGCTATCAAGTGGTTTAAAAGTTCGGCACAAAAGGGCAATGTCACAGCGATGTCTCTCCTCGCTGAGAGCTATGAGGATGGTGATGGCGTGGAAGTTGACTCCCTGCAGGCTTTCAACCTCTACAAGCAAGCTGCCGATAATGATTATTACCCTGCTCAGCTCAAGGTTGCTGTATCCTATGAGAATGGCAGTATTGTTAATCGAGATTTGAGTCAGGCATTCCGTTACTTTAAGAAGGCGGTCGACAATGAAGATGCCGAAGATATGGCCAACTATTTTCTTGCCAGGTATTATTTTAACGGCTGGGGAACGGATGTCGATCGTGACAAGGCCCGCATCCTTCTTGAGAACATCAGTGACGAACGATACGCATCTCAGATAAAGCTATTATTAAACAATATAGAGAGAGGTGACACAATGAGCATGTATGAGTTTCAATTCCGCACAATACCTGCCTTGGTGTGGGATTATGAGAAAGGGGAACTTGAAAAAAGCATACTTACAGACGTAACGGAATGGCAGATATATTTTGGCTCCCAATTCATTTCTCACTATGAGTGGGATTGGAATGACATTTCTTCAAGTGTCCACCACCCCAACGACTCGACAGAGATTATTGTTTACCGTTTCCCCGACCCTGCGAGAATGCCATTGTGCCTCTACTCGGCAGCGGTGATAAATTCTAAGACCAAAGAGTGTGCCTACTACACCCTTGAGAAGACGATGAACTTTGGTGATATCACTAATCTTGAAAAGTGCTGGGTGTTTGGCGGCATGACACGTGACAATGCGAGCCATGTGAGCTATGATGGCCTGACGGGTGATGTCACCGAGCAGCAGTTCGTCGACTTCATTCTCGCCTTCCTGGGCCGATCAGAGAAACCATTGCCAATGGGAGAGACTAAATATCCAACAGAAGAATAACTAATAAGAAACAATTATGAAAACATCCTTTATTCGCATTTTGATTATAATCTGCGCTGTGGTTTGGTCGCTTGGGGCGCAGGCGCAGCGGTCTATCGACCTGATCAACGACAACGATCGTGTGCAGCTCGAAGAGGCTATTGGCCTTATGAACAATGGCAAGCCTAAAGATGCCATCAAGATTTTTGACGACTTGTGCAAGAAGTACAAGGACAACTACATCATTGAGTATGAACGGCTCTATGCCTACTATCTTGCTGGCGACTTCAAGCGCATAGTAAAGGACGGCCCCAAGCTCTACAAGCATCCCGAGAGTGAGTCTCAGCTCTATCAACTGGTGGGCAACGCACAGGACGTTCTTGGCGATCCTGAGGCGGCTGTGAAGACCTATGATGAAGGCTTGAAGCGCTTCCCCCGCTCGGGCTATCTCTATCTCGAGAAAGGTAATATCCACATGATGCACAAGCGCTACAACGAGGCGGTTGAGTGCTACCTGCGTGGTGTGGAAGTGCAGCCCGACTTTGCCAGCAACTACTACCGCCTGGCATTGCTCTATGCCCAATCGACCGAGCCTCTGTGGGCGATAGTCTATGGCGAGGTGGTGTGCAATCTGCAGCCTGGCAGTGAGCGTGCCGAGGAGATGGGCAAGCTCATCTACGACCTATTCCAAGAGAACATTAAGATAGAAGGCGAGAACAAGGCGCATGTCACTTTGACTAAGAACAACAACATTTATATCGATAGCGACACTACCGACATTCAGGTGCCTTTCCCCTTGATGTATGAGATGGGAACCATGAAGTCGCCAGCGCTTACCGAGTTCATGAAGACCAAGAAGCTCACCGTGCCGATGATTGCCGACCTGCGCAAAGATGCACTCGCGCACATCGACTCGGTGGCACCAGGCTATTACAATCTCTCGCTGCTCGACTATCACCGCAAACTCATAAAAGACGGACACTGGGATGCCTACAACATGTGGCTCATGTCGCCTGGTGCCGAAGACGAAACGAAGCAATGGGCCGACACCAAAGAAGGCGAAGCCGCACTCAATAAGTTCGGGGCTTGGTTTGCCCAGAACCGTTTCGTTCCCACCGAGGACGCGCCAACGGTGATGACAAAGCTATTCAAGACCCATGAAATGAATATCCCGAGCGAGAAAGAGATTTCTACTGCCGAGGGCTGCCGCCAGCACCGTGAAGATGCTCTGCGACTGGCAAAGTGGTACCTTGAGCAGCCTGTCAATCCCGATGACATCACTCAAAAGCAGGTCATGCAATTCTTGATGATTTGGATGACTAATACCGACGAGTTTTCGTTTACAATAAGTGAATGTGTGCCAGTGACGCATGTGGAGCTTATGATTGCCTACTTGGCGGCAATGGCCGAGCATGCCATCGAGTTCAACGTAAGCAAGACCGACGAGGCAATGCACTGCGAGGTGATGCTGCAAGTCATCGACTACTACAAGCGCAACAAGGACGCGCTCGGCACCGTCAATTCAATGGAGAAGTACCTCAACATGGACGGTGCCACCCTGCGAAACACCCTCGCCCAAGAGTATCAAAAAGCCCAAAACCAGCAGTAACTGCTGTTAACAAATGAACTTTCATTTTAAATCAAAGTAAAGCCATTGTTCCACAGCTTAAAGAAAAAAATGAAAAAGATAAGTATTTGCAATAGATTCATAACTATTTGGCTGGTCTTCACTATTTTACTATTCTTGTTTTTGATATATAACTATGTCAATTCCTTAGATATTATCAAATATCGTGTAGATGTATATAGTTCAGAAGATTCAGTCAAATTTGATCTGAATGATATAAAGAATGCAGTTAATTCATTCAAAGAGCTTTCGATTATTTCAATCTCATATGTAGGATTGACAGGAGCTATTTTGTGGATGCTACAGACAGGTTTAAAAAGGCGTTTGCGGTCTGACAGCGACAATTTGGAGTAAGTTTTCACGGAAGTGAGCAATTAAGCATTTGATATGGAGACTTTATTCAAACTATTTTTCGGGAACATGATAGTTCTTCACACAGGAATAAGTGTGAGGTACCTATATCTTAGATTCATACGGAGAAAAAAGGTCACATATAGCGAACTTAAAAATGGAATCTCCAACAAGGCAAATCAGGATGATATGGAAAATGTAAATAATGAATTTGCCAACAGAGCTTATGGTTGTGGTTTTCTCATGTTTGTTGTTTTGGTAATTGTTCTTCTTTCTAGAATATAAAAAACCGCTATCTTTGCCGATGGCATAAAACAGATTGAATTATGGCAAGAAATGGTGTAATAAATTTTGCGGTATTAAAAATAATACCTAAATTTGCATCATAAACATATAATCATTGGAATTATGCCCGAAGTATTTCGCTTTTTTGGATTCTCATTTTTCTTTTATAGCAGAGAACATGAGCCCATCCACATTCATGTCGAAGGTAACGACGGCATGGCAAAGTTTGATTGGGATGGCGACAAAGTTTGTCCTAGTTGAGAAACAAAACATTAAAGCTGGTGACATGAAGAAAATTCAGACTGTTATCAACGATAATGCCGATATTATAATAAAGCGCTGGAAGGAACATTTTGAAAAATAAAACATTACCACTATGAAGATTGTTAAAATTTGGTTTGATAACGAACATATATTTGGCGTTGACGAGAATGGCAAGGAGTATCGTCAATCGTTGCTGTGGTATCCTAAACTAAGGACTGCCACTGCTGAACAGCGCGAACAATATAAATTTGGATTAGGAGGTATTCATTGGCGCGAACTTGACGAAGACATAAGCTTCGAGAGCTTTGAATATGATGATGCCGAGCCTACTGCTATGCAACGTTTTTTCTTGACACACAAAGAAATAAATGTTGCCGAGTTTGCACGCTCTTTAGGCATGAATGCCACTCTTTTAAGAAACTATATCAATGGTTTCAAGAAACCATCGGCCGAGAGAGAAAAAGCCATTCTTGCCCACATACACAAACTCGGCAGAGAGATGATAGCTGCCTGCTTCTAAGGGTATTTATTGCATAACACCCCACCAATTATTATGGCAATTAATATCAATCATATATGGGCTATATTGCTGCTGATGGTTTGTGCCACGGGTTTCACTGTGGCAGCGCGACCTACATTATTGTCTGATACTGAGAGAAATGTTGATAAACTTGACTCTCTCCAGTCAAATCCTCTTTATCGAGAACGTCCACTTTTGTTGGTAATAGATGGTGTCTTAAGCGAAAAAGGCTTACTACTAACCACCAAAGATATGCCCATTGATAGCATTGTTTATTTATTTGTGTCAAATAATCCAATAATTACTATTGATGATATCAACGAGGTTAATATGTCTCACGGTATCATTCCCTCGCTTTGTAGAGGAGATATATATGCTCTTATATTAAAAACGAAAAAAGAAAGTGCCGTCCAAGATATTATCCTTGATGGGAAATTCGCTCACATGAAAAAAGCGGTTTATCTTGGCTCCTTTGCCGATGGTGACACACAATATTTGCGCAAGAATCTGAAAAAAGAATGGAAACTAAAGAATGACATAACCTCCATAACTTTTTATCGTGAAGGAAAGACCATTTGTGACAAGAAAAATAGGGAACACACAGTTCGCATTGAAATAAAAACAGGTATAGGTATAGTATTTAACGTGAGTTCGACGAAAATAAACATCTGTGTCTCAGGCTGCTCCTCTAAGATAGAGGAGCTGTCGCGAAGCGACTGAGGAGTGTGATTACTGTCAAGGGGGGCACACTCCCCCTGCATCCCCCTCTAACTTAGAGGGGGAGCAGTTAACGCACTGATTTTCAAACGACAAATTCATCGAACTCACGTTATTTAATTGATCTTAATAATATCTTGTGAAGGACATAAATTCTCAAATCTTTCCAACTATATTTGCGACATTGAAAAAGACATGTGTGTTATCAATGAATCTATAGTATAATTGAAAATAATAATCTATTCAACGGAGCTGAAAGAATTAACGTAAATTCATTCAATAGCATTGAACGAATTTTCATTTTTTTCTTGTTTTTTTCAATAGAAGAAACTAACTTTGCGCCCAAGAAAGCAACATAATGATGGAAAACATAAAAAGAATACTACAACAAGAAATTGAACAGCGCATAAGGCCATCGAAGGTTGCGTTGATTTTTGGAGCTAGGCGAGTTGGGAAGACCGTTCTTTTGAAGGAAATCTTGAACCAATATTCTGGGCGCACTTTGTTGCTCAACGGTGAGAGCCTTGACACCATTAAAATGCTTCAAGAACGGACCATTACAAATTATCGTCAACTGTTTGATGGTATAGACTTGCTGGCGATTGACGAGGCTCAGCATATACCAGAGATAGGCCTAATACTAAAACTCATTGTAGATGAAGTGCCAAACATTGCAGTGATTGCCACAGGGTCATCTTCTTTTGACCTGCAAAATCAAGCTGGGGAGCCATTAGTGGGGCGTAGCACGCAATTTCTTTTGACACCATTGTCAATCAAGGAGTTGACTTCAGCCTTTTCGGGTTTTGAGGTTAAAACAAATATAGATAATTATATTGTTTACGGTTTGTACCCAGAACTTATGTCACTGTCATCACCAAAAGAGAAACAAGAGTATCTGGAAGAAATGATAAACGCCTATCTTTTAAGAGACATTTTAGCAGTTGACGGTGTAAAAAATGCAAGCAAGCTTCACCACTTGCTAAAGCTTATTGCCTATCAAATTGGCAGTGAGGTGTCTCTTGATGAGCTTGGCAAAGAATTATCGATTAGCCGCAATAGTGTGGCTCGATACCTTGACTTGCTGAAAAAGGCCTTTGTGGTTTTCTCTATCGGAGGATTTTCAAGAAATTTACGCAAAGAGGTCACAAAGTCTTCTAAATGGTACTTTTATGACAATGGAATAAGGAATGCTTTGCTAAACGACTTCAAACTATTTAATGACCGCTCCGATCAGGAACGAGGCGCTTTGTGGGAAAATTTCATAATCAGCGAAAGACTCAAGAGAATTAAAAACAACAGGCTTAGGACAAATCAATACTTCTGGCGCACCTACGACAAGCAAGAAATAGATTTGATTGAAGATGACAACCAAGCAATCAGAGCATTTGAGATGAAGTCTGGAAGCAAGGTAGCAAAAGCACCATTGGCATTTGCCAAGAACTATCCCGACACCACTTTTGAAACCATCAATCGTGACAATTTCCTGAACTTCATTTAGCATTAAAACCAGCACTATTGTTCCAAAGAAAAAAATGAAAAAGATTTTACTTATAACAATTCTAAGTATAACTGCATTTTGCAGTCCAGCTCAGGAACCGTTTGATAGTGTCTCTTACGCCTTTGGCGATGGCATTATCCGCAGGTTTTTGGCATCGCCCGAAAGTCAAGGCATAGAACTTGACAGTGCAGGGTTTGATGAGCTCAAACGAGGCTTTTATGCCAATCTTCCTTACGAAGGAGTTATTGTAGACTCGATAGGTAAATTGAATTTAACAATAGGACTTCTGCAAGCTGTTTTTTTCTCTGATTCATGGGAAAATGGCGGACACAAAGATGAGATACCCTTAGAGTGCATTCTGTCAGGAATGAGAAAGGTGGCTCGTGGCGAGCTGGTCCTACCTCAAGATACCACAGGCTTTAGAGGCTATTTCAAAAGCATTGGAGACCCCTTAAAAATACCTCAAGACCAAAGGTGCACTTATTATACCCGAAATGGGATTATGAGGGCGTTAACGTGTAATCTTCAAGAGTTCATCAAAGACCAGTATGGAATGGAAGAAGATATAATGCCTGCCGACCGTCGCTTTTTTGCTGCAGGATATGCAATTATGCTGGAAAGCATAATAATGTCGGAGGCCGATTCTTTGACTCAAATGAGCCCTTATGCCTTGGGGCAGTATTTGACGTCATCGCTAATTACCCAGTTGCCATTCTCATTCCATACTGCCGACTTCATTGATGGTTGCAAGGCGGCCGCAGGACTTTGTGAAAGAAAACTCTCAATCGCTCAATGCGATGAGATTGCAAATGTCACTATCAACAAGGGCCAAGATGGTGTTGATGATGAACCCAAGGTTGTGACCGAAGTGCGGGATTTGAATGACGATGAGATGCTTTTACTTGACTGCAAAAAAAAGTTACCCAAAGATTGTGAAGTGAGAGTTTACAGTGCTCTATCACATGAAGAATTAGCGACTTATATTAACAATAATCGAGAGTTGTCAAAATTATATAGTAGCACAGGATATTTCTCGGCAAGCGACACTACTAAGATTAACAGATTGTTCAAAAAGATAAATTTGCCAAAGAATGTGAAAACTATGTGGCTCAAACCATGGGATTCAAAGGATTCATTTGAGCCATTATGTTATTACAACACTCCCCTCATAAAAACTAATGGAGTAATCGAAAGCGTTGAGATTGACAAAAACTCAGCCGGTCTTTTTTCCATCATCCTAAAGTTAAATGATGAAAAACAATGGGAACAAGTTACTGAACAAAACATCGGCAAACGTTTGGCTTTTGAAATTAATGGCCATGTATTATATGCTCCTACAGTACATCAGACAATCACGGGTGGACGCACCGCAGTGCATTTAACAAAAGAATTGCTAAAATCTATTTTCCCTCTTCTCCAGGTTCAAGAAAAATGATTAAGTGTTAACGAAAAACCGCTATCTTTGCCGATGGCAGAAAACAGATTGAATTATGGCAAAACTGAGATTACAGATTATTCTTGCAATAGCTTGTTTGGGCTTGTTGCTTCTATGCTCTTGTGGTTCGCAAAAGACGTTTTTACAAAACTATAATCAAGGTGAAGAATTGTGTTTTTTATACAAAAATCGCTCTTTTATAAAAGTTAAACTTAATACTAAGGATAATACATTTAAATATGAATCTATTGCTTTGGATGTCCATTGGCAAGGAATAGGTCATTGGAAATTAAAAAAAGACAGAGTTATCATGGTGTTTGACATAAAACCATCATTTGAAAGATGGGCAGAAGGATGGCTTTATGAAGACGAAATGATTTTTGAAATTAAGGAAAACACGCTTGTTTATAAGCAACATATTTATCCACATGGCATCTCAGATTTTCCTGAAGATATTATACTTAAACCTATCACTAAGGATGAATATGACAGCCAGCCTTGAAACTATAATAAAAACAGATTGAATTATGGCAAAACTAAGATTACATATAATTCTTGCAATAGCTTGTTTGGGCTTGTTGCTTCTATGCGGTGGCACGGCAAAAGGAACATCAATTTCCCTTAATGAAGATTATGATTCTGTCAAAGAATGCTGGCAGGTATGGAAAGAATATAAGTGTATACACATTATGCGTAGTGATAGACTACCCTATGATGATTGTTTTATAGTTATATCTAATGATAAATTTTATTATTTTAGAGATAAGCAATTGTTGGAAGAAGATAGTCTAACACTAGATAAATCTTATTCATTCATTGTATATAGACGACAAAACAAACCAGATGATATAATACAGTTTTTAACTGAAGAAGGAGATAGTATAGCCCTCTTTCGTTACAAGTTTGATGGTGAAAAAGAATTCTTTAAGAAACATGATTTAGACAGTGTCCCTCCTTATATAAAACAACACTTTAATAAGAACTGATGAGCATTAATAGTTCATATTTAACGAAATAATCGCTATCTTTGCGGATGGGAGAAAACAGATTATATTGATATTCAATAAATTAAAATAACTTGAACACATTATGGATTGGCACGAAATTGTAAAATACAGTCCAAAAAATTATGATAATAATGGTGCCTATAAAATAGACGAGTGGACTAGCAGAAGTGATATTGGGAAATGCTACAATGGCAAGGTTTTTACACTCGATGATTATCTGAAGGTTGAACAACAATACATTGATGCTGTGCTTTCAATTATGAGTGCCACAGAAAGCAAATATTTGACTATAAATTATTTGGAGATCAACAAAGATGATATTATCGAACATATTAAATCTTCGAAATTCTATGATATTGACTCACCATTGTTACAATCATTATCTCTTTTAAAAGAGAATAATCGGATTTCTTATGAGCAAATGTCATGTGTTATTAGATTATGTTTAAGAGAATTTGCTTATTTAGAACTAAGTAATAATGAGCATAAGCTGAAAATCGAATTCGGATATGATTATTATTTGCGTGTTTTATGCTCATTAGATAATACTGTTTTACAAAGTATAGTTGACAAGGCAGGTTTGTACTTGGACCCAAGATGACTTACTAAGATAATTATGGCAAAACTAAGATTACATATAATTCTTGCAATAGCTTGTTTGGGCTTGTTGCTTCCTGGTTGTAAGAAGACGACAGCTGATATCGACATTGACAATTATGAGTTCGTGTCGTTTAAGTCGGCCTATGGCTACAAGCTTCCGCCGTCTGCCAATCCCAAAGAAATTCTTAGTAAAGTCTCTCAATCCGAAAGAATTAATGGGCAAATGAAAGGAGCTGCAGTGAACTTGTTTACCTTTGTCAATAGAAACAATAATGACACGTTAGATGTCTGTATCTATAAAGATGGAGATGAGAGCACTCACTTTTCCTTAAAAGAAGACTGGTGCCGCAAAAATATTTCGGGTTATCCCACCGACAATAACTTCCAGCATGCATTCTTTGAGTCAAAAGAACCATTATTACCTAATTGATAATAATTTACTCAAATGAAAAAGATTCTAACACTATTAATGATAATGTTTTCTTGTGTCTCAATGAGTTCGCAAGAAATAGTTGACTATCTTAACGTAGGGAACACCATCGAGTTTAATGGCCAGAAAATGGTGCTAAGGTGGAGCACTCATCCTATGGAGCTGTACTATCTCCAAGAATGGATTCCAGAGGATGAGACGTTCGACAATTATAGCCAGATGTTCACTGTAGCAGTTATCTTGGCCGAAGAAGTAACTCCAGAGCTGGCAGTGCAAATGAAGGTTGAAGAACTCGAAGAAAGAGCAAAAACCGATGCCTGCTGCAACTACCAAGTGCTTGAAAACAACGGAGAATATATCCTGGATTTTCTCGTGAGCGATGGCAACGGCAAGACTCTTAACTTACTGGAGTGGGATATTCACCACTACAAAACGGCTATAATCAATGGCAAAAAGGCACAACAGCTCAATTTCGTAAGCACCAGAGCCTATGGTGATGATATAATGCCATTTCTTGAGTCTATTAAAGACAAACGCGCGGAGTGGATAAATGCTCTGACGCAAATGGATGTCAAATGTGAGATTAAATAAGGAGTGACCCTATCTGGAATACTGCAGTCGAGACAATCCAGGCCACGGCGGTAGTGTAGAGTGCGGCGAAGAGTGCCCATCGCCAGCTTCCGGTCTCGCCCTTGATTGCGGCAATGGTTGCAATGCAAGGGAAATAGAGCAGCACAAATAGCAAGAAGCTGAATGCCGCAAGGGGCGTTATGCCGTCGGCTGTCATCTTTGCGTTGAGGGAGCTGTACTTGAGGGTGTCGTCGCTCACGGTTTCGTCGTCGGAAAAGCTCTCGTCGTTGCTGTAGATTACACCTAAAGTAGAGGCTACAATCTCCTTGGCTCCCACGCCAGCAAGCAGACCCACATCGAGCTTCCAGTCAAATCCGTTGGGCTTGAACACAGGTTCGATGGTTTTTCCAATCATCCCTAAGTAGCTGTGCTCCTGCTGCTCCTGACTTGAGCTATAGGCATCATGGTTGGGATAGTAGCCTAAGAACCATACAATTATTGAAGCCACGAGAATGATGCCTCCCATCTTTTTGAGATACTGTTTGCCTTTGGACCAAGTGTGTCGCCAGATGGCCTTGGCGGTAGGGAAGCGGTAGGGTGGCAGCTCCATCACAAATGGTGTGTCGTCGTTCTTTATGAGGAAGCGCTTGAGCACGCGGCTCATGACGATTGCCACCACTATGCCGATGGCATAGAGCGCCAGCATGATCACGCTCTGGTAGCTGGCAAAGAAAGCGCCTATTATCATAATGTAGATGGGCAGTCGTGCCGAGCAGCTCATGAATGGCAGCACCAGCATGGTGATGAGGCGGCTGTTGCGACTCTCGATGGTGCGTGTGGCCATAATTGCCGGCACGTTGCAGCCAAATCCCATTATCATGGGTATGAACGACTTGCCATGGAGCCCCATGCCGTGCATGAGCTTGTCCATGATGAATGCGGCCCGTGCCATGTAGCCCGAGTCCTCCATTATTGATATGAAGAAGTATAGAATCAGGATTTGCGGCAGAAACACGATTACCGACCCCACACCGCCTATGATGCCGTCGGCGACCATAGCCTTTAGTGGCCCGTCGGGCATGTAAGTGCTCACAAGGCTTTTGAGCCATTCCACTCCCATGTCGATCCAGTCCATAGGATATTGCCCCACAGTGAATGTCACCCAGAACATTAACCACAGGAATAAGAAGAAGAGAGGGAACCCGAGCCAGCGATTGGTGACGATGCTGTCGAGCACTTTAGTAATCACGTGAGCGTCGGGGTTGTTGCCCTCGATGTAGCTTTCCTTTAGTGCGCCGTTGATGAAACCGTATTTGGCATTCATGATAGCGTTCTCGCTGTCCTCGAGCGTGTTCTCCTTTATGCGCTTGGCCTGCTCGTTGCGAATTGCGATAATCTGCTTGCCATTGGGCAGCGCGAGTGCTGTTTTCTCGGCATCGCTGTCGTTTTCGAGTAGCTTGATGGCGAGGTATCGCAATGAATAGCGATGCCTGATTTGGGAGTTTTTCTCAAGTTCAGTTTTTACCTTGGTGATTGCATCCTCCAAATCGTTGCCGTGGTTGATGTGAATGTGCCGGAACACGTTGTTCTTAACCTTGTCGCCAGTGGCAAAATCTTCTTCGTGCTCATAATCCTTGCCCCACTCGCGGTGCCAGTTCTGAATTTCGGCGGCAATCTCGGGGTTGATATTTCCGTTCTCATCGATATAGTCGACTCCCTCATAGAGGTTGATGATTATGTGGAAGAGCAGTTCCACGCCCTCTCCGGTCTTAAACACAGTGGGTATCATGGGCACTCCGAAGAGTTGACCCAGCTTGCTGGTGTCGAGTTTGTCGCCTTTGCGCTTAAGGTCGTCGTACATGTTCAGGGCGCACACCATGCGCAGGTCCATGTCGATGAGCTGGGTAGTTAGGTATAGGTTGCGCTCAAGGTTGCTTGAGTCGATGACATTGATCACCACGTCGGGGGTCTTTTGTATAATTTGCTTGCGCACGTAGAGCTCTTCGGGGCTGTAGGCTGTGAGCGAATAGGTGCCCGGGAGGTCAACGAGGTTGAATGTGTATCCCTCGAAGTGGCAAGTGCCTTCCTTTGCATCGACCGTCACGCCGCTGTAGTTGCCCACATGCTCGGTGGCTCCGCTTGCAAAGTTGAAGAGCGAAGTCTTGCCGCAGTTGGGGTTGCCCACAAGTGCCACATTGATTGTTCTACGCTTTTTAGTTGCAAGGGTTTTGAGGTCGTAGGTGGCCTGCTGCACCTCGACGACTTTCGAACCATTGCCATCATTGTCGCCGTTGAGCTGTTGTGCCATTGCTGCCGCCTCGTCTTCGGTTGCCACTTCTATCATGGCTGCCTCGTCGTGCCTGAGTGATAGCTCATAGCCCATGATTTTATATTTTACAGGGTCTTGCAGTGGTGCGTTGAGGATTGATTCAACAGTTTTGCCCTTTATGAATCCCATCTCGATGATGCGCTTGCGAAATCCGCCGTGTCCCATCACTTTTACCACGACACCTTTCTCGCCTGTTTTGAGTTCTGATAATAGCATGTGAAAAAAATAATTTTAATTTGGCTGCAAATTTACTCATTTTAGTGAGTGGGGTCAATAGCAACAAAAGGGTATTTAGTGTTAATAAAATACTCATTTCTAATGAGTATTTTATCTAAAATGCTAAAGTTGAACTAATCATTTAAGTTTAATTTTAAAGAACTTGAAAAACAGAATTTTATGTGATAAAAACTAATATTAATTAGCTGTTGTTTTTACTTTAAATTGAATGGAATATTGTGCTTGTAATTAAGTAGTTACATGTTGGGGTTGTTTTTCTGCTAACTTTGCTTAAATTTATCGGGTATTTGGCCATGTGGGTATGGTGAGCAAGTCCGCTGCGATAAAGTTTTTTTTGCTTATAATTTTAAAATGAGTAATTTTGCACATTAGAAAAATATATAATAATTATGTATGACTATATAAGTGGAAAAATCGCAGAGTTCAACCCTGCCTATGCTGTGATAGACAACGGTGGCTTGGGCTTCATGATCAACATTTCGCTCACTACCTATAATGAGGTGTCGCATGCTTCTAAAGATGATTTGGTGAAACTATACATCTACGAGGCTATCCGAGAAGATGCTCATGTGCTCTATGGCTTCTCGACGAAGCATGAGAGGGAGTTGTTCCTGCTGCTGATAAGCGTGAGTGGAGTGGGCCCAAACACTGCACGTATGATACTATCGTCGCTCACACCGGCCGACCTTGAGCAGTGCATTGCAAGCGGCAATGTGGGGCAACTAAAATCGGTGAAAGGAATAGGAGGAAAAACTGCACAAAGAATATTAGTTGACTTGAAGGATAAAATAAAAGTGGCATCCGATACGTTATTAGATAGTAATAGCGCTCCAAGTGCCGTCTACGACGAGTCGCTTGCTGCGTTGATGATGCTTGGCTTCACCCAGCAGATGTCGCACAAGGCTCTGAAGAAGCTCTTCAAGGAGAATCCCTCTATCACAGTTGAAGATGCGATAAAGCAAGCCTTGAAAATGATGTGACCTCAATCCAGAAGATAAAGAGGTAAAATGTTGTGTGTGGGGCAGTAGAGGGCATCGACCAATTTAAATGTTGACGATGAATTTTATTAGTTCGGGAAATAGTAGAAAAGCATTGATGACGATGCTGCTATGCGTTTTGCTAAACGTTGTGGCAGCAGGCATCGCTCATGCTCAGACCGCTACCACCACAACGACGCTGCCTCCTCCTCCTCCAGTGCCCGACAAGAGTGCTGTGGATAAAGACAAGAAGAAGACCGATCCCTTGAAGATGCGCTATAATGTGCAACCCACAGTGCCAGAGAATTATGACGACTTGAAGCCTGGCGAGTATGCGGCCGACCTTAAGACTCCAAGCAACATTACCACCGAAGCCGAGTTCGACTATGAGACCGGCTGCTACATCATTCGCACCAAGCTGGGCGATCAGGAAATAGTGACTCCTTTCATCCTCAGCCCCGATGAGTATAACAATCTCACCTTGCGCGAGTCGATGATACAATACTACCGACAAAAGAATGCCGAGACTGCTGAGGAAAAGAAGAAAAATCCATTCAACTTCCTCGATATGCAGTTTGGTCTGGGCCCCTTGGAGAAGGTGTTCGGCCCTGGTGGTGTGCAACTCAAGACACAGGGCTCGGTTCAAATAAAGATGGGAGTGAAGACCAACAAGACCGACAATCCCGCGTTGTCGCTCACGGCTAAGCGTAAGACCTACTTTGATTTTGACCAAAAAATTCAGGCGACAATCCAGGCATCGATAGGCGACAAGATGAAATTCAACATGACCTACAACACCGATGCCACATTCGAGTTTGACAACAAGAACCTGAAGCTTGCCTACGAAGGCAAAGAGGACGAAATAATCAAGAACATAGAGGCTGGTAACGTGAGCATGACCACTGGTTCATCGCTCATTAGGGGCGGAACAGCGTTGTTTGGTATCAAGACCAAGCTACAGTTTGGACGGCTCACTGCCACAGCCCTTGTGTCGCAGCAGAACTCAGAGTCGCAGACCGTTAGCTCACGTGGTGGCGCTCAGACCACCGAGTTCTACATAACAGCCGACAAATATGACCAGAACCGGCATTTCTTCCTCTCGCACTTCTTCCGTGACAACTATGACACATGGACAGCAAAGCTGCCATTAGTGTCGAGTGGAGTTAACATCACTCGCATCGAGGTGTGGGTGACCAATAAGCGTGGTAACTTTAACGAATCGCGCAACATCATGGCATTTATGGATGCTGGCGAGGGGCAGCGCATAGGCAATAGCCACTGGGCGTCGACTTCTTCGTTACCCAATCCCACCAATACGTCTAACACCCTGCTCGACGAGATAAAGAACAACTATCCCGAGGCACGCTACATTAGCCAAGCATCGACGGCTCTGGCTCCGCTGCAGGCCTATGACTTTGAGGGCGGCAAGGACTACGAGAAGATTGAAAGTGCCCGATTGCTCTCGTCCAATGAGTATAAGCTTAATCCTTCGCTTGGCTACATCTCGCTCAATACAGCCCTTGCCAGTGATGAAGTGCTTGCGGTTGCTTACCAGTATACCTATCTGGGCAAGACCTATCAGGTGGGTGAGTTTGCCAACGACATTCCCTCGACCGAGCAATCGCTCTACGTGAAGATGCTTAAGTCGACGACCATCAACACTCAGGTGCCCATGTGGGACCTTATGATGAAGAACGTGTACTCGTTAGGAGCCTATCAGGTGCAAAGAGATAACTTCAGACTAAACATCAAGTACTTGAACGACACCACCGGCATTGAGCAACCTTACATTAACGAGGGCAATATCTCAGGGGAGCAGCTGCTGCGCGTGATGAACCTCGACCGCCTCGATGCCAACAACAATTTTAATCCCGATGGTCGCTTCGACTTCATCGATGGCTACACAATCACCACCTCGGGCGGCAAGGTTATCTTTCCTGTTGTTGAACCATTTGGTTCCCACCTGCGCAAGAAGATAGGCAACGACGCTATAGCCGACAAATATGTCTATGACGAGCTATATCGCATGCAGCTCACCGATGCTCAACAGGTGCAAGACAAGAACAAGTTTGTGCTTCAAGGTGAGTATCAGTCGACCAACAAAAACACTATTAGCCTCAATGCCACTAATGTGCCTCGAGGCTCGGTAGTGGTGACAGCCGGTGGTGTGACTCTTACCGAAAACAGTGACTATACTGTAGATTATACAATGGGAACAGTCACGATCACCAATCAGAGCATCATCGATGCAGGAACAAACATCAGTGTCTCGCTCGAGAACCAGTCGGCTTTCAGCACCCAGCGCAAGACACTGCTGGGTCTTGACTTGGATTATGCTTTTAACGATAACTTCCACATAGGTGGAACTGTGATGCACTATGGCGAGAAAAACATTACCGAGAAAGTTGCCATTGGCAATGAGGTGGTCAACAACACCATCTGGGGTGCCAGAGTGTCTTACAAGTCAAACTTCATGTGGCTTACCAATCTGCTCAATAAGATTCCAACAGTCAACGCCACCGCTCCCTCATCGGTAAACATCAACGGTGAGTTTGCCCAGTTGTTGCCTCACCAGTCGCGCACTGGCTCTAATGCCGGCAGTTCCTATATCGACGACTTTGAGTCGACTCAGATAGGCATTGACTTGCGTTCTCCTTACTCGTGGTTCTTGGCGTCGACGCCCTATGACAACTCAAGCAGTTCACTCTTCCCCGAGGCAGCTCTGAGCGACGACGTGAGCTATGGCAAGAATCGCTCTTTGCTGTCGTGGTACTACATCGACCGCCTGTTCACACAGCGCAACTCCTCGTTTGTTCCAGGATATATTAAGAACGACCTTGACCAGTTGTCGAACCCTTACGTTCGCGAAATTCCCTACACCGAGGTGTTCCCTGGTCGCGAGCTAAACTATGGCGAGTCGTCGACCATCCAGACGCTGAACCTGTCGTTCTATCCCAATGAACGTGGCCCTTACAATCTTGATGCCGAGAATATCGATGCCGATGGCAATCTTCTCAATCCAGAGACACGCTGGGGTGGTATCATGCGCAAGATTGAGAACACCGACTTTGTTACCAACAATGTTGAGTACATCAAGTTCTGGCTTCTCGACCCATTCCTCGAAGGCTCGAATCCCAGTCAGGAAGGTGGCGACTTCTACATCAACTTGGGTGAGATTAGTGAGGATATCCTCAAGGATGGTCTCAAGAGTTATGAGAACGGATTGCCTTATCTCGACAGCGACACGACCGCACTGAATCAAACCAACTGGGGTAGGGTGGCTAAAAAGTCGTCGCTCACCTATGCTTTTGAGACCGCGCCTGGCTCACGCATCAGGCAGGATGTGGGCTTGAACGGATTGGCCACAGCCGACGAGCACACTTTCCCCACCTATCAAAACTATGTGAACAAGCTGCGCAGCACTCTTCCGCCTGAGACTATTGCCAAGATGGAAGCCGACCAGTTCTCGCCACTGAACGATCCTGCGGGCGACAACTACCACTTCTATCGAGGATATGACTACGACGAGCAGCGCCTCTCGATTCTTGAACGATATAAACATTACAACGGCACCGAGGGCAACTCGCTTGCCCAGGAAGATGCCAGCGACGGCATGTATCAGAGTGCTCGCAGTGTGCCCGATGTTGAGGATATCAACCAGGACAACACGCTCAATGAGTATGAGCGCTACTTCCAGTACAAGGTCTCGATTCGTCCCGAGGACATGCAAGTGGGCAAGAACTTTATTATCGACAAGCAGGAGTCGGTGCAGCGCACTCGCAACGGCGAAGATCAGCACGTGACATGGTATCAGTTCTGCATTCCCATCAAGAGCTATGAGAAAGTGGTTGGGTCGATCAACGACTTCTCGTCAATCCGCTTCATGAGAATGTTCCTTACCAACTTCAAGGAGCCAGTGCACATGAGGTTCGCATCACTTGAACTTGTGAGAGGAGAGTGGCGAAACTATGATTACAACCTCAATGCTCGCAACGATGCACCAGGCAGTGGCATCATTGATGTCAACACGGTCAATATTGAGGAAAATGCCGCTCGCGAGCCAGTAAACTATGTGCTGCCACCGGGAGTGTCTCGCATCGTTGATTCGGGCCAATCACAAATCACACAGCTCAATGAGCAATCGATGCAGATGAAAGTCGAAGGTCTTGAGGCTGGCGATGCTCGCGGAGTGTATCGCAACACCAACCTCGACCTGCGCACTTACAAGCGCCTGCAGATGTTTGTTCACCACGAGGCGTTAATCAACGATGCCACTAATCTGAAGAATGGCGACATCTCAATCTTCGTGCGTCTGGGTTCGGATGTGAAGAATAATTATTACGAATATGAAATTCCACTCGTTGTCACTCAGCCAGGACGTTACAGCAACAATAGCTCGGCCGACCGACTTGCTGTGTGGCCCAATGAGAACATGCTCGACCTTGACCTTGATGTGCTGGCTAATGTGAAGAAGAACCGTAATGCCGAGAAGATGGCTGGCAATCCCGATGTGGCTTACACAATGCGCTATCAGGAACAAGACCCCAACAATCCGCGCAATCATGTCTATGTGATGGGTAACCCATCGCTGAGTAAGGTGAGAGTGATGCTCATTGGCGTGAGGAACAACACTGCAGGAACAACCAAGGACTTTGTGGTATGGGTCGATGAGTTGCGAGTCACCGACTTTGATAGCGAGGGCGGATGGGCCGCAAAAGCAAGTATGAGCCTCAACCTTAGCGACATAGGAACGGTGAATGTGGGTTGGCATAAGGAGACTAACGGCTTTGGTGCCGTGGACCAGAGCATGACTCAGCGTCGTCTCGACAACTACGACCAGTATAACGTTGCTGTTCAGGCCGATCTGGGTCGCTTCATGCCCGAGAAGGTGAAGCTCCATGCCCCAATTTATTACTCTTATAGCAATGAGAAGTTAACCCCGAAATATAATCCACTGGATGAGGACATCCTGCTCAAAGACGCGCTCGATGCTTGTGCCACCGACGAGCAGCGCGACTCTATCAAGGCCTATGCCGTGAGCGAGACGGTGGTAAAGAACTTCTCAATATCGGGACTCAAGTTTGATGTGAAGAGCAAAAACCCCATGCCATGGGATCCTGCCAACTTCACATTCAACTACTCGTTCAACAAGACCCATAAGTCTAACCCGGACTATGTCTATGAGAACACCAGCGACTATCGCGGCAGCATGCAGTATAGCTGGACACCTTATATTAAACCTTTTAAGCCACTTGAAAAGGCAATCGACGCTAAGCGCAAGAACTTGAAGTTCTTCAGGGAATGGGAGTTCAGGTGGTTGCCTAACTCAATAGCTTTCAGCACCAACCTGTCGAGATACTACTTTGAGCAGCAAACTCGCAATGAGACCGATGTGGATGTGGTGCTCCCAGTGTCGGTGAGCAAGAACTTCTTGTGGGATAGGCAGTTCGCACTATCGTGGAACTTCACCAAGTCAATCAACATGTCGTTCAACAGCCAGACCACAGCCCATGTGCTTGAGCCTATGGGTCAGGTCAACAAGAAACTCTTCCCCGATGAGTATCGCGACTGGCGCGACAGTGTGTGGCGCAGTATTAAAGACCTGGGTACTCCTTGGGCCTATAATCAAACGTTCACGGCATCTTATAAGGCTCCCTTCAGTGCCATCCCAATCTTGAGCTTCATCACCCTCAATGGCACCTATAATGCCACCTATCGCTGGGACAAGGGAACAGTGATTGCCGATGTGTTCTCAGGCAACAGCATCTCGAACCAGTCGTCATTCACCGTCGATGGGCGCTTCAACCTCGAGACCCTCTATGGAAAGGTTCCTTATCTCAAGGATGTGAACAAGCGCTTCGCGTCGTCGGGTGGAAGTTCGGGTAACGACCGTGGCAAGAAACAAGAGAAGAAAGCCAAGAAATTTGACCGCACCTTCCAGCTCAGTACCGACACCACCACCATGGTCAAGCACAGCATGAACGTTAAGAAGGTGAGGGTCACTGCCACCACCGTCGATGGCAAGCGCTATCCAGTGAAATTCAAAATTGTTGACAACAACAATGTTGAAATCTTGAATCGTGACGACAAGAGTATTAAGATCACCGTCACCGAGGTTATGGCAAGTCAGAAGAAAAACTTTGGCACCGAGCTTGCACAGTATGTTACTCGCTTGCTCATGAGCGTGAGGAGCGTGAACGTCAAGTGGAGGCAAACTCAGTCGCTTTCGATACCGCAGTTTATACCCAACGTGGGCGACATCTTTGGGCAGAACACCCACTACGATGTCATGGCACCAGGTCTTGACTTCGCATTTGGATTTGTGGGCCAAGACTATATCGAGAAAGCCAAGAGCCGCGGATGGCTTCTGGGCGACTCCACTCAGACTTCGCCTGCTATATATTCTAAGACTCAAGAATTCAGTATTGATGCTGTGATAGAACCCATTAAGGGGTTGAAGATAACACTCACTGGCAACCGTACCGACAATCGCACCAACCAGATACAGTTCATGTACGACGACGTGGGTGTGCTATACTCGGGTAGTTATACCAAGACTCACATGGCTCTTGCTACAGCTCTGCGTGGTGTGAGTGCCGATAATGAGTACTACAGCAAGGCATTCAACCAGTTCTTGACCAACCTGCCTATTGTGGCTTCACGCATCGAGGCTCAATATATTGGCAAGAATTATCCGGCTCGTGGTTTCATGCGTGGCACAGCTCTTGCCGACACACCGTTCGACCCACAAAACGGAGGTGTGAATCGATGGGGCAGCGATGTGATGATTCCCGCATTCATGGCAGCCTATTCAGGTAAAGATGCTCAGAAGGTGTCGCTCGACCCATTCCCTGGCATTAAGAGTATCTTGCCAAACTGGCGTGTTACCTACGACGGGCTTTCTAAGATTCCTGCTATTAAGAAGGTGCTCAAGAGCCTGACGCTAACTCATGCCTATCAGTGTACCTACTCGGTGGGTTCATTCTCGAGCTATACCGACTGGGTGACAATAGGCCAGGGGCTGGGGTTCACTGCCGATGCACTCACCGGCAACCCCATTCCTAACTCGCCCTATAATATCAGCTCGGTGACTATAACCGAAAAGTTCGCCCCACTCATTGGAGTGAATGCTACGCTCAACAACGACTTGAGCTTCAACATGGAATATCGCGACGCCCGCACTCTTGCGCTCAACATTTCGTCGCTGCAGCTGGTCGAGACTCTGCAAAAGTCGTTCGTCATAGGGGCAAGTTACAAGATTGCCAACTTCAACTCGGTGCTCAAGATCAAGAGTAAGCAGCAAGGTGTGAACAACGACCTCACGCTCAACTTCAACCTGCAATTTAACAAGAACACCGCCCTCATCCGCAAGATAGATGTCAATACCACGCAGGCAACAAGTGGAACACGCACTTTGGGCATCAACTTTGCGGCCAACTATGTGATGAGCAAGCGCATCACGCTGGGAGCTTTCTTTGACCATCAGGTCAACACACCACTCGTTTCGTCAACGGCTTATCCCACTACTAACACCAATTACGGCATCTCTATCAATATCTCGCTCGCCAAGTAGCATTTTAAAATAAAAATGGCATGATCAATAGTGCCTTGCCAGGAAATTGTTTCCCCCCCACCCGTTTAATTAACGTTATTTAACAGGGGGGGGTAAATATTTTTAAAAAAAGTTTATAAATTTGCGATGTCCAAAAAATGATGAAGTTTAACTCAAAAAATAAACAGCTATGAAAAAGATTACATTATTACTGCTGGGCATGCTGACGATAACCAGCGCCAGCGCAGTTGAGAATGAATACGTTCCCATCGTTCGTGAGGGTGTTGTTTGGGAATATGTAGGTTATTACCATGCTTGGCCCGAGCCAGGATATAAACGTATACAACTTTACAATCTTGAATTCAATGGCACGACAATTATTGATGGATTGTTATATCATAACATCTATCGCACTTACTATGATGAGCAGGGAAATGCCCAGGAACCCTATCTTGCAGCCTATGTCAGAGAGGAGGGCAAAGTGGTTACAGCCATTGAAAATGATGTTCACGGTGAAAGCCTTAATGATTTTTTTTGGTGGAATATACCTGATGTCCTATACGACTTCAACAATCCAATGTTCTTGCCCTATGAGTCTAATTTAATCGAATTTGCTGAGTTTAATTATCCTATTTCTGAATATTCTCCTGCCGACACCTACCAAGAATTTGAGATTGAGATAGGGCAAACTTTAAGAAAAGGTTATCAAATAATAGATTATGATGCTCCTGATAATCCTGAGTATAGTTTTAAGACAATCGAAGGCATTGGTGTTGACTGTGGATTTGGTGACTTACTTGTACCCTACAGACCTTATATTACAGGAATAAACTCAATGTCGGGACTATCGGCAGTTTATGAGAACGGAGAATTGGTTTACAAAGGTTGTAAGTATGACGAAGCACAACAATTGAAGCAGCTAAATGCCATCACAACTATCTCTGGAGAAAAACAAGCAGTTAGTGTGCGCTACTACAACCTTGCTGGTGTGGAAAGCGCCGAGCCACAGCCAGGCGTGAACCTCAAGGTCACCACCTGTAGCGACGGCAGCCGTACCACCGAGAAGATAATCAAGTAAATAATAATCCAATCAGGATAGTGCAATTTGAAATCAACGTCGCAGCTTTTAGTAGGGGCTGCGGCGTTTTTTTTGATATCAGAGCCACATGAATCACTCGAACCATTTGAGCAATACCTTGCTCACGCGCAGGCACATGATAAAATGTCGCGTTTGATTGATGTTGTTTCTCATCATTGCTCAATATTAGTGCAAGTCGAGAGAAAGACCAAATTTATTTGAGTTTTCCGAGACGCAGCCTAATTTATCCAATTTTAGCGGCTTTTGTTTTCTAATTAAGTTTTTTTTTATATTTTTGCACTGTGAAAACTGTGAATGGAGGTGACAAATTGGACTTGTGAAACCTCACTGCACGTGATTGTGAAAAATAATTGAAAACAGATTTTTATGGACGCCGAACTTAAGAAACGTCTTGAAAAAGACGAGAATGGCTTGCTCACATACGAGTATATTGCCAACAATATCAATCATGCCGATTTTGCCGAGCAAGTGGACTCTCTGGTCGATAATATAATAAATGTGGACCGCACTGGGCAGTTTGTAGTCAGCACAGCCCGCTATCTTCACACCATTGACAAGCAGCAGTATGCACCTCAAATTGACCGCCTCATCAAGGCCGCCATCGCTGCCGATCGTGAGCGAGCCTACTTAGGCAGCCTTGCTGCTTCCATTTGGGGCGATGACTACAAGGAACGTGCTGCCTCGCTCAACCTCAGTGACGACAACTTCCGCCGCATCTACAAGCGGTTGTATCCAAAGGGTATTTAATGCTTTTATCAGATATTACTGCTATGAGAACGAAAAACAAAACTATAACTGCGCTTGCGGCCGCTTGTGTGTTTGCCGCTTGTGTGATGGTTTTTACAACACTTACAATTAACGCAAACAACACCACAACCATGCAACAGCAAGACAAGCCACAGGCAACCAACTTGGCAGGCTGCACTAAAGTTCTGCTCGAGACAACGTGCGGCAACATCGAGGTTGTCCTATATAACGAGACTCCCAAGCATCGCGACAATTTCGTCAAACTCGTGAAAGAAGGATACTACGATGGTGTGCTTTTCCACAGAGTGATAAAGGATTTCATGATTCAGACAGGAGACCCTGACTCTAAGAACGCTACTCCCGATCAATTGTTGGGAGCGGGTGGCCCAAGCTATGATATAGATGCAGAGTTTGTTTATCCCAAGTATTACCACAAGCGTGGCGCCCTTGCCGCTGCGCGACAGGGCGACGAGACCAATCCCGAACGCAAGAGCTCTGGCTCGCAATTTTATATCGTCACCGGTCGCCGTTTCACCCCAGGCCAGCTCCAGGCGATGGAGCAACGGATGGCCGAGCAGCAAAAGGCGCACGCCTTTCAGCAGCTTGCCATGGCGCGCCAGCAGCAAATCATGGATCTTCAGGCTCGAGGAGACTCGGTTGCGTTGATGAACCTGCAGCAGCAGCTCATTAAAATTGTCGAGGATACCTACGCTCAGAATCCGGTGAAGCTCACTCAAGAGCAAATCAACGATTATACCACATTGGGTGGCGCTCCGCATCTCGATGGCCAGTACACCGTGTTTGGCGAAGTGATTTCGGGCCTTGATGTGGTGGAGAAGATTGAAAATGTAGAAACTGGCAGCAACGACAGGCCAGTGAATGCAGTGAAGATTATCAAGGCCACAATCATTGAATGATTGACTTCAAGTGTCATCGGCTCAGCAATGGGCTAAGGCTCGTTCATCATTACGACGCAACAACTCGCATGGTTGCTGTGAATCTGCTCTATGATGTGGGGTCGCGTGATGAACATCCAACCAAGACAGGGCTTGCTCACCTGATGGAGCACCTCATGTTCTCGGGCACAAAGCATGTGGAGAAATATGACGACATGCTGCAGCGTGCCGGTGGTGACAGCAATGCCTGGACCAACATTGATTTTACCAACTATTATTGCATTCTTCCGGCCCACAACCTCGAAACTGCCCTATGGCTCGAGAGCGAGCGCCTGCTCAACCTGAACTTGACACAGCAGAACATCGATGTTCAGAAGAGTGTTGTTGTCGAGGAATTCAAGCAGCGCTATCTCAATCAGCCCTATGGCGACGTGTTGCACTTGATGCATGGCCTTGCATTCGAGCAGCACCCTTACCGCTGGCCCACCATTGGACTTGACATCGAAACAATCAAGGGGTTCACAGCAAGCGACATTCACGATTTTCATGACCGTTTTTACAACATTGGCAATCTTGTGTTGTCAATCTCGGGGAATGTCGACTTTCATTCAGCGGTGACGCTCGTCGAGAAATGGTTTGGTGACATAGAGCCGGCTCCATCCGCCCGGCGGTCGCTTCCGCAAGAGCCCCAACAGCAGCAGCCCAAATTCTTGACGCATCACAGCGACGTGCCCAACAACATGATATTCAAGACCTATCACATGTGCGGCCGCTGCGATCATGATTATCCAGCCACCGATCTGCTGAGCGATGTGCTTGGCAATGGGCTCTCGTCGCGATTCTATAAAGAGTTGATTCAGGGCACCGATTTGTTTGCCGAGGTCGACGCATCGGTCTTGGGGTCTCGCGACCCTGGCTTGTTCTACATTAGAGCAAGATTGCCTCAAGGTGTGCCGTTTGATGCTGCAGGCGACGCTATCAACAAAGTTGTTCATAGGCTAATCACCGATGGCGTGACCAATGAAGAATTAGACAAATGCGTTAATAAGTATATGTCGAACAAACTGTTTGAGAATGTAGGCTATGCCGAGAAGGCTGTGGCACTATGCTGCCATGAGCTCTTGTGGGGAGCCGGTGGCATCAATAGCGAGAATGAGAATTATCGTGCTGTGACCACCAGCGACATTCGCAATGTGGCGGCTCGTGTTCTTGACGACAATAATTGCTCAATGATTTACTATGGCCCCGATGCCTGATTTCTCACCTTTTTAGAGGATATTTAGATGCTGAAAACTGAAAAAAGTGGCTGTTTAACAAAAAAACAGTCCTTTTTTTTCTCCATATTAAGAAAAAGTATTATTTTTGGAGTTAAAATAAAAATTAGGTTAAATACGCCTTTTAAAAATTGTATATTATGGTAACGCGTGAAATGTCAGAATCGATAGAAAATATCGAGAAAGACGTAACTCTAAATGCTGAGACTCAGGCCGTAGAAGCCGCAGAGACAGTAGAAAACAAATCTGCCGAGGAATCGACCGAAGTAGAAGTAGACAATCAAGTTGAGAACAAAGAGCAGCAGGCAGCGAAAGTGCTTGACGAGCCCGCTGCGTCTGAGATGAAACCAGAAGAGCCTGCCGCCAACGAGGTGACCGACGAGGCACCATCGGTTGAGGAGGGCATAACCAACGAGCCTGCCGCTGCCGAAGTGAAGCCCGAGGCCCCCGCAGACCAGAAGGTTGAAGTCCCAAAGATTGATGTGGCGTCGCTCGACAAGGGTGCTCTGGTTGCCGAACTTGAAAAACTCCTTGCACTTCCAGTAGAGGCTGTTAAAGAACTGGTGGCCCAAATTAAATCGGCATTCTTTGCAATGCGCAAAGAAGAGCTGGCTCGAGAGAAGGAGGAATTCCTTGCCAAGGGTAACGAAGAGGCCGCCTTTGCTCCTCAAGACGATGAGCTTGAGATTAAGCTTAAAGAACTGCTGGGCGAGTTCAAAGAGAAGCGTGCCGAGTTTAATGCTGAGCAAGACGCTGCCAAGAAAGCCAATCTCGAGAAGAAACAAAACATAATCAACGAGATAAATACAATATCGCAAGATCCCGATAATATCAACAAGCAGTTCTCTCACGTGCAGCAACTGCAGCAGGAGTTCAAGGCCATAGGCGAAGTGCCATCAACGAGCACTACCGAGGTGTGGAAGTCCTATCAGCAGGCTATTGAAAACTTCTACGACCTGCTCAAGATGAACAAGGAGCTGCGTGACTATGATTTCAAGAAGAACCTTGAGATAAAGCAACAACTGTGTGAGGAAGCCGAGGCTCTCGACGAGGAATCCGATGTGATTCTCGCTTTTAAGAAGCTGCAGGCACTTCACGACAAGTGGCGCGAAACAGGTCCTGTGGCCAAGGACATCAGGGAGCCACTCTGGGCCCGCTTCAAAGCTGCCTCTTCTGTGATAAACAAAAAGCATCAGGCTTATTTCGAGAATCGCAAGGCTGCCGAGAAGGAGAATGCCGAAGCCAAGACTGCCCTGTGTGAGGAAATCGAGAACATTAAGACAGACGACCTCAAGACCTATGCTGCCTGGGACGAGGTGACTAAGCAAATCATTGGGTTGCAAGAGCAATGGAAGAAACTGGGATTTGCTTCGCGCAAGGTCAATGCAGCACTATTTGCTCGTTTCCGCAGCTCGTGCGATGACTTCTTTGCCAAGAAAGCAGCCTTCTTCAAGTCGATGAAGGAAGAATTGTCGGCCAACCTTGCCAAGAAGAACGAACTATGCGAGAAAGCCGAGGCACTGAAAGACTCTACCGACTGGAAAGCCACAACCGACGCTCTGATCGCTCTCCAGAAGGAGTGGAAAACCATAGGTCCAGTGGTTAAGAAGCACAGCGACGCTGTGTGGAAAAGATTTATCACAGCATGCGACTATTTCTTTGAGCAGAAAAAGAAGCAGACTTCGAGCCAACGCTCGGTGGAGCACGACAATCTAAAGGCCAAGAAGGAAGTGATAGCTCAAATCAATGCTATCCTCGACGAAGGCAATGAGGAGGAAGCTCCACAACAAATCAGGGAACTAATGTCGAAATGGCAGTCCATTGGTCATGTGCCCTACAGGGAAAAAGACAAAATCTATGCCCATTATAAAGAAGCCGTCGACAAAGCGTTTGAGAAATTTGACATGAAGGCCTTCAGGGCTCGACTGTCTAATTTTGAAAACACACTTTCTCAGTCTGGAACCGACAAGGTTTACCATGAGCGAGAAAGACTGGTTAGGGCCTTTGAGCAGAAGTGCAACGAACTAAAGACCTATGAGAACAATCTGGGCTTCTTCACAGCAAGCTCAAAGAATGGTAACACCATAGTCAAGGAGCTTGAGCGCAAAATTTCTAATCTAAAGGATGAAATTTCGCTGCTTGAGCAGAAGATAAAGATTATCGACGAAAAGATTTAATTCAAAATCGCTATGCTTAATGCATAATGCACAATCTCTGTTAGGTCAGGTCAGGGCATGTTTGTTCCTAAAAGAGAACGTAAAGCTCAGAACCTAATGAATTGTGTGTTGTGCATTAAGCGTTGTGCATTATAAACACCCACAAACTCCTATATCATCTTGAAGAGTAAGGGCCGATATGGTCAATTCATACGCTGGATATTTCTGGTCATTGATTTTATTGTACTCAATGCCTCCTATGTCATTACATGTTTAATCACCGACATCAGAACCCAGCCTTTCTATGACAAGCAAGTGTGGTTGATGATCAACCTTGCTTTTCTTGTTGTTGTCTATGTGCTGAGTACTCTGCACGACAAGCGAGTGGTCTACATCGACCGTGTGCTTATCTTGCTTGTCAAGTATGTCATTTTTCATGCGGTCATCTTCTTGATGCTTTCTTCGTTTGTCGACAGAGCTTTTTCGTGGCAAACAATGATTCTCTTCTACGGGATATTCGCAGCCTCATTGAGTGTGTGGTGGATTATTTCGCGCAAATTGCTCAAGTGGTACCGCAGCAAGGGATTCAACTATAAAAAGATTGTCATAATAGGTGGTGCGGCAAGCGAAGCCGCACTCAGGCTCATGCAGCAACTCGAGAAAGACCAGGGTTACGGTTATCACATCGTTGGGTTCTTCAACGACGAGCCGGCCCCCGACATCCCTTCCTACAAAGGACCGGTGAGCGAGCTCGAGGCCTTTGTAGGAGCCACTCCCATCGATGAGATTTATTGCGCTATTCCTGAGAACGACAAGCAAGATCTGCAACAAATCATCAGCCTTGCCGAGCGCAATGCCATCGATTTCTTCTATGTGCCACAGTTCAGCAAGTACATCTCACGCAGGTTTGATATTGAGAACTTTGGCACCGTGCCGGTTCTGTCCATTCGTCCGCAACCCCTTAACAATCCTTTCAATAAGGCTGTTAAGCGAGCCGTCGACCTGATAGTGTCGTCGGTCGTGCTATTGTTCTCACCGCTCATTTTCTTGCCCATCGCCATTGGGGTGAAACTTTCATCGCCAGGGCCGGTATTCTTCAAGCAGGACCGCACCGGCTATCGCGGCAAGTCGTTCAAGTGTCTCAAGTTCCGCTCTATGAGGATTAACGACATGAGCGACTCATTGCAGGCCACCAAAGACGACCCGCGCAAGACCAAGTTTGGCAATTTCCTCAGGAAAACGAGCCTCGACGAGCTGCCGCAGTTCATCAATGTTTTAATGGGCGACATGTCAATTGTGGGCCCCAGGCCACACATGGTGCAGCAAACTCAGCAGTATTGCGAGCTCATCGACAAATACATGCTGCGTCACACAATCAAGCCCGGCATCACAGGCTGGGCCCAGGTCAATGGCTTCCGTGGGCCAACCGACGAGCTGTGGAAGATGGAGAAGCGCGTCGAGTTTGATGTGTGGTATGCCGAGAACTGGAACTTCATGCTCGACCTTAAGATTATGTTCCTTACTGTTGTAAATGCCATTCGCGGCGAGCAGAATGCCATGTGACAGCGAGAATAAATGTGTGTCTTTCTCTTTAAAAAAATGTTCGATGCACGGCCTCAAGCAAAAAGCTCTTGCAGTCCTGAAAAGGTTTTACGGCTATGATTCTTTTCATCCCTTGCAGTATCAAGTGATAGAACATGTGATGCAAGGTGGTGATGCTGTGGCTATTATGCCTACAGGCGGTGGCAAGTCGCTGTGTTTCCAGATTCCGGCATTGCTCTCCCCGGGTTGTGTGATTGTTGTGTCTCCACTGCTGGCCTTGATGAAAGACCAGGTCGATGCATTAATTGCCAACGGGATTCCTGCAGCATCGGTTAATAGCATGCAGACCGAGGCGCAAAACAGGAATGTCATTGATAATGTGTGTGCACAGAATGTGAAGCTCCTTTACATCTCGCCCGAGCGGTTGCTTGAAGACATGAACAAGTGGTCGCAAGACTTGGCCGTCAGTCTCATTGCCATCGATGAAGCTCATTGCATATCGCACTGGGGCCATGATTTCAGGCCAGAATACAGCCAGCTGTTTTTGGTTAAGGAACGCTTCCCGGGCGTGCCGATTCTGGCTCTTACTGCAACTGCCGACAGGCTCACGCGCATCGACATTAAAAAGCAACTGAACATTCCTGACGCCAAGTTGTTTATTAAATCACTTGACCGTCCTAACATCTCACTGAGTGTGGTGAGTGGACTTAGTGGAAAGCAGAAGCTTGGACGAATTGTCGATTTCATTGAAAAGCATAATGGGCAGAGTGGAATAATTTATTGTCTGAGTCGGAAAAACACTGAGACCCTTGCTCACAACCTCAATGTGCTTGGAATTAGAGCTAAGGCTTTTCATGCAGGTCTTCCAACAAGCGAAAAACTTAAAATACAGCAGGAGTTCATCAATGATGACCTGGCAATTATTTGTGCTACAATTGCTTTTGGAATGGGCATTGACAAGAGCAACATCAGATGGATTATACATAGCAACATGCCCAAAAACATCGAGAGTTATTATCAGGAGATTGGTCGTGCAGGTCGTGATGGCCTCAAGGCTGATGCATTGATGTTTTATTCGTTTGGAGATGTTAAGACGTTAATGAGCTTTGCCCATGATTCAGGACAGACGTTGGTTGAAATAGAAAAGCTAAACAGAATGCAGCAGTTTGCTGAGGCAACAGTATGTCGTAGGCGCATGCTGTTGAGCTATTTTAATGAGCGCTACGATCATGACTGCCACAACTGCGACGTGTGCAACAATCCGCCCGATAGGTTCGATGGCACTGCTCTGTGCCAGATGGCAATGAGTGCCATGGCACGCACCGGTCAGAACGTGGGGTTCATGACTCTCATCGACATCCTGCGAGGGTCACGGAAGAGTGAAATCGTTGCTAAGGGGTATGATAAGATAAAAACATACGGCGTGGGGCGAGACCTGTCGCAGGCCATGTGGAATGCTTACCTGTTGCAGATGCTGCAACTGGGGCTAATCTACATAGCCTATGAAGATGGTGACCACTTGAAAATCACCGACTTCGGCAATGAGGTGCTATATGGCAGGAGCAGTGTCATGCTATCAAGATTTTACTATGAAAATCGTGTCACAGACAATAACAAAAAGCCCAAGTCCACGCGAGTTAAGAAAGGAAGAAGTCTTGACCTTGAAGATGGGGTTGACGAGGCGCTATTTGATGTGCTGCGTGGCACACGCAGCGCAATAGCTAAGGCTGCTGGAGTGCCACCCTATGTGGTGTTCAGCGACAAAGTGCTCATGATAATGGCTGCTGAGAAACCCACTACTAAGGCACAATTTGCAACTCTATATGGTGTGGCAGAGGTTAAGACCGAGCGATATTGGCGACAGTTCACCAGTGCAATATCACAATATTTGTCACAAAATGCTCATAAAGAGTAGTGGCAAATAAGTTTTTTTGTCTAAAAACACCAAAAATCACCAGATTCTTTGCCTCAGTCAAGAATTTTTGCTAATTTTGTCTGATTTTTTGGAGAACTATGGCAAATGAGTTGCAACAAACATTGGTTAGACTAATCAGCAAGAGTAATATCTTGGTTGAAAAATACCATGCGCTGCACGAAATTAGCAAAGCGCAGGCCGATGAAAAGACGCAACTCCTTGAAGAAATTGAGCAATTGAAGAAAGAAAACGAGCAAATGAGGCAACAAATTGAATATTTGACCATGGCTCGTGTAATTAGTCCCAATCTTGACGACGTCAAGCAAGCCAGAAGCAGAATCTCCAAGCTGGTGCAGGACATTGACAAGTGCATCTCTCAACTAAATCAGTGATGCAAGATTATGGCAACTAACGATAACAACCTGAACATATTAATCAGAATAGCCGATGTCGACCCCATTGCGCTGACTATAGCACGCAATGAAGAAGAGAACTATCGCGAAGCTGAAAAACTGGTCAACACCTTGTGGCGCAAATGGATTGCAAAATTCCAGGGAGAGGACTCCTCTCAAAAGGTGATGGCCATGGTTGCATTCCAGTTTGCAAGACTTTATTCAAAGTCTTATAATCAAAATGTCGCTGTGAACAATTTTCTTACCGCGTTTGAGAAGCAACTCGACGACGTGGTTGTTAAGATATAAAATCATGTCGCTTTTTCTGTGGCACTGCGGCTGGTTGATGATTAATCGGAGTCGTGATTGATGGAGACCAGCTTCGAAGCCCTGATTAGAGCACATGTTAATATATTGAATTAAAAATAGGTTCCTGCACTTCCCGGCGCATGCATCACAATCGCTCTGGATGATGGTGATGCCACGATGCGGCGAGTTGTGCTTTTTTATTTTTTATATAATTTAAGTTTTAAAATGGATGATATAGTAATTTACATTGTAGTGGCAATTGTGGGACTTGTTGTAGGTGCAATAATTGCAAACATGATTTCTAAACGGAGCGCGAAATCACAAGCTCACACAATTGTTGAGAAAGCAAAACTTGAGGCCGAAGTTCTCAAAAACAACGAGGTTCTTAAAGGTAAGGAAGAGGGGCTTGCAATCAAGAGCGAAAGCGAAAAGCAGGCAAATGCCCGACTTGCCAAGGTGCAATCAAGTGAGGCTAAACTCAAGCAACGAGAGATACAAGTGAATCAGCAGCAACAGGAGCTGCAGCGCAAGAAAAGCGAAGCCGACGCACTCAAAGTGAATCTTGACAACCAGATTGCGGTTCTTGAGGATCGCAAAAAGGATGTTGATAAAATGGAAAAGAAGGTTCGTGACACGCTTGAGCACGTGAGTGGTCTCTCGGCCGAGGAAGCTAAAGAGAAACTTGTTGAGTCGCTCAAGGACGAGGCAAAGACAACTGCTGCCAGCTACATCAACGACATTATGGACGATGCAAAACTCACTGCCAACAAGGAGGCCAAGCGCATTATAGTCGCTACCATACAGCGAGTGGCAACCGAAACTGCAATCGAAAATGCTGTCACAGTATTCCACATCGATAACGATGAGATGAAAGGCCGCATTATCGGTCGTGAAGGTCGCAACATCAGGGCGCTGGAGTCGGCTACTGGCATCGAGATTATTGTCGACGACACACCTGAGGCCATTGTACTCTCGAGCTTCGACCCCGTGCGCAGAGAAATCGCACGCTTGGCCCTGCACCAGCTTGTGGCCGACGGCCGCATACATCCTGCACGCATCGAGGAGGTGGTTGCCAAGGTGCGCAAGCAGGTTGAAGAAGAAATCATCGAAACCGGTAAGCGCACAGCCATCGACTTGGGCATTCATGGGCTGCATCCTGAGCTGATAAGGCTCATTGGTAAGATGAAATATCGCTCGAGCTATGGGCAGAACCTGCTGCAACACTCACGCGAGACAGCTAACCTGTGTGCCGTTATGGCAAGCGAACTTGGTCTTAATCCCAAGAAAGCTCGCCGTGCCGGACTGCTTCACGACATTGGCAAGGTGCCCGATGATGAGCCCGAACTGCCACATGCTCAGCTGGGCATGAAACTTGCCGAGAAATATAAGGAGAAATCCGACATCTGCAATGCCATTGGCGCGCACCACGACGAGGAGGAGGCCACAAGCCTCTATGCTCCCATCGTTCAAGTGTGCGACGCCATCTCTGGAGCACGACCTGGCGCTCGCCGCGAGGTGGTTGAGGCCTACATCAAGCGCCTTAACGACCTTGAAAAACTGGCAATGTCCTATCCTGGAGTTGTAAAGACCTATGCCATCCAGGCAGGACGTGAGCTCAGAGTCATTGTCGGTGCCGACAAGATTAGCGACCAGGAGACCGAGAAACTCTCGACCGAGATAGCTCAGAAGATTCAGGATGAAATGACCTATCCAGGGCAAGTGCGCATCACTGTCATTCGCGAGACGCGCGCAGTGAGCTTTGCTAAATAATCGATTTCACACACTTGCATCATGAGTGACATGAATCAGTTGAATAATCAAGATAGTCTCGGGTGTGGCAAGGCATGCGATAAGTGCCAAGCAGGTTGCTGTGCCAACAGCCGTTCTAACCTCATGAGCTACAACTGGCTCGACGATGTGCCTGGCGGAAAAAACGACTTCGACATTGTGGAAGTCCATTTCAAAAACACCAGGAGGGGATTCTATCGCAACTCGGCAAAGCTCGACCTCAAGCAGGGCGACGTCGTGGCGGTAGAGGCCAATCCAGGGCACGATATTGGCACCGTTGCGCTCACAGGCAGCCTTGTGAAATTGCAGATGAAGCGCACGCGCCTGCGTCCCGATGCCGAAATCTTGAGGGTGTTTCGCAAGGCTAAACCTGCCGACCTTGAGCGTTTTGAGCAAGCAAAGGCTAAGGAGACCGACACCATGATTCGATCCAGGAAAATTGCCAAGGACCTTGGGCTTGAGATGAAGATTGGTGATGTGGAATATCAGGGCGATGGCAACAAGGCGATTTTCTACTATATTGCCGATGGTCGTGTCGACTTTCGCCAGCTGATTAAGGTGCTGGCCGACGTGTTCAAGATCAGGGTTGAGATGAAGCAGATAGGTGCGAGGCAAGAGGCAGGTCGCATTGGTGGCATAGGCCCCTGTGGCAGGCCCTTGTGCTGTGCCAGCTGGATGAGCACCTTTGTCTCGGTAGCCACAAGCGCTGCACGTTATCAAGAGGTGTCGCTTAATCCGCAGAAGCTCGCCGGGCAGTGTGCCAAGCTCAAGTGCTGCATCAATTTTGAGGTTGACACTTATGTCGAAGCCTCTAAGTCGTTGCCACGGCGCGACATTGTGCTTGAAACGAGCGAAAACAGCTATTATCACTTCAAGACTGATATCCTGAAGCGCGAGATCACTTATTCTACTCAAAAGGGTGTTCCCACCGACTTGGTCACAATATCGCCCGAGCGGGTTGAAGAGGTTATTAAGCTCAACAAAGAGGGCATTAAGCCCGACAAATTGATAGACACAGAATTTGCAGCAGTCGAGCGAAGTGCCTATGGCGACCTTGTGGGTCAGGACAGCATTAGCCGTTTTGATAAAACTAAGCGAAAGAAAAAGAAGAAGAACAAGGCATCAAGACCTGGAAAGGACAGTGCCGACGTTCAGCCCAAGTCGTCATCGCCTGAGCGAGACAATCGCAAGGCTTCTCGGCCCAGGAGGCAGGATTCCAAATCGGCCATGGCAGGTGAAGGCAAGTCGGTTGCTGGGAAAAGAGAGTTCAGGCCGCGTCGCAACGATGCCAACTCTTCAAGAAATTCTAAGCGTCAAGATCGCAAACCACAGCAGGATAATAAATAGTAATGCATTTTGCAAGGGATATAATATCGGGTCGATGTTCTGTTGCAGCAGTTGCAGTTGCAATACTGATTTGTGCTTTGTCTTGCCTTAACGGGTGTTCGTTTGGGCAAGACTCAACAGCACAGTTCAAGACATTGCCCGATAGCGGCTGGAAAAAGTCGATGCCCATTAGTTTCCAGCCTGAGTATGCCGATTCGGCAATGCATTACGACATTGCGCTCGCCATTCGCCACAACAACGATTACCAGTACACTAATCTCAGTCTCGTGGTTGACTTGGTTGATAGTGTGAAAAATGTTTCGCGCAGCAATATTGATTTTGAGTTGAGTGATGGTTATGGCAACTGGTTGGGGTCGGGATTTGGCGCCCTCTATCAGTCGAGTGTTGTGGTTGCACAGGATGTGACACCAGCTCAGGTGGGAACTGTGGTGGTGTGGCAGGCTATGAAAAACTGCGATTTAATCAAGAATGTGAGCGATATAGGAATTATAGTTACTCCCAACAAGTGATTTTTTCTGTTTCATAATCTTCTCCTCCATGCATGGCATATTCCTAAATATTGATTCCTTGATATTCGACATGGATGGCACTTTGTGGAATGCAACCGAGTCCTATGCCCAGGTCTGGAATGCAACTTGCGCCGACTTTGGTATAGAAGCTCATTTCACAGGCCGTGACTTGGAACAGTTCATGGGAATGAGCATCAGCGATATCATGAGCCACTTGCTTGGTGGGCACATGGGAGTTGACAACAGATTGTTCCTGCAGGAGCTTGAGCGTCATGAATATGAAATGATGCCACGGTTGGGTGGCGTGCTTTACCCCAATGTGATAGCCGGGCTTGAGAGTCTTCACAGTAGCTACAGCTTGTTCTTGCTAAGCAATTGCTCGTCTCGCGGTCTTGTGAATTTTGTTAATGTCACTTCAACCCAGCACCTTTTTAAAGGCTTGCTCACTCAAGGTGAAAGGCCTGTGAGCAAGTGCGACAACTTGCTCTACATGAAGCAGCGCTACCGCCTGAGTGCTCCAGCCTATGTGGGCGATACACAAGCCGACTGCGATCAGGCTCATAAGGCTGGAATTCCATTTATCTTTGTCGAATGGGGATTTGGAACTTGCGTCAATCCCGACTGGAGTTTTTCTTCTTTCGAAATGCTTGAACAAGAGCTTCTTAGATTATGATTAATATGTAAAGATTTTTGAGATGATGACCATTGACGAAGCCAAGAAAACGATTATTCAGCTCTTTAAGTACGGGGTGATTGGTGTGATGAACACTCTCATCACTGCCATTTCATTCTATCTGCTCAACACGTGGCTCGAAGTGCCCTATGGTGCCGCCAATATTATTGGCTACGTGCTTGGAGTGATCAACAGCTTCATTTGGAACCGCAACTGGGTTTTCAAGACCAAGAACAATCTCAAGCGCGAGGCGCTATTGTTTGGATGTGGATTCTTCGTCTGCTGGCTCTTGCAGGGCGCAGTGAGCTTGTTCTTGCTTGAGGGCTTGGGGTGGAAGAACCTTCCTGTCGACACAATTCCTTTCCTTCCCATGGAGAATTCGGGACAGAATATAGTAATGGTGATTTCGATGGTAGTCTACACTATAGCCAACTACGTGTACAACCGCACCGTAACCTTTAAGCAGCAAGATAAAAACACTAAATCATGAAAAAGACGTTGTTATTACTAATTGCAATTGTGTGTATGTCAATGCCAGTTGATGCTGTGTCCTACATCTATCGTGGCCGCAGCACTTACTCGAGCGATATAATTGCAACTTTTGATGGCAAATATCTCTATAGTGGCCGCAGCACCTACTCGAGCGATATTGTCTACACCTGGGATGGGAGATATCTGTATTCAGGCCGCAGCAACTATTCGAGCGACATACTCTACACCTGGGATGGCCGATATCTGTATGATGGTCGCAGCACCTACTCGAGTAACATCATTTGTTCTTGGGATGGCCGATATGTCTATAGTGGCCGCAGCAGCTATAGCAGCGACATAATCTTAAGCGTAGTGGGGAAGTATGTCTATCGTGGCCGCAGCTCCTATAGCAGCGACATCCTTTACACCGTCACTGGTCGTGTGCCAGTGCCTGTGTTGCTCGCTGTCATGTGATGCTCTTCTTAGCTACTTTGCTCCAAGTTAAGCAGCGTCAGTTTCTTCTCTACACCGCCTGAGAAGCCACCTGGTGTGCCGTTGCTGTTGATGACGCGGTGGCATGGCACTACTATGGGCACTGGGTTGGCTCCTATGGCCTGTGCCACGGCGCGGAGTGCTTTTTCGTTTCCCATGCGCTGAGCCAGCTGCTTGTGGGTGGTAGTGGTGCCATAGGGAATGTTCCTGAGAAGTTTCCACACTCTCAGCTGGAACTCGGTTCCCCGCAGGTGCAGCGGCAGTGAGAATTCGTGTCGCTCTCCGGCAAAGTATTGCTTGAGCTGCATGAGACAGTTGTCGAGCAGTGGAGTGGGAGCGCACACCAGCTCAAGCTTCATCTTCTGGGCAAGCGATGTGAAATTGTCGTTGCCAAAGTTGATTGCTACAATGCCTGTGGTCGCTGCTGCAATCGAGATGGGGCCCAAGCATGAGCTTGTCGCTATGCAATTGAGTTTGCTCTCGTTCACAGGCTTGATGCCAAGTTCTTTGGCTTTATCCATCATGAAATCATAGGCTTGAGCATAATCGTTGCCTATAATTCCGTCGAGGATGGCATCTTTTATTGCTTCCTTTATCACACCTACTGGTCGAGAGGGTGTGAGAGCGAAAGTTTCCATAATTTCCTTGCCATCGACAGGTGGCTGGAAGTTACGCACGCGGTCTTTCTCCTCGATGTCGATGAGCTTGCGTTTCACCAGCTCATAGTTCTCACGGAAGCGGCGCACCTTCTCCTGATTCTTGCTGGTAATGTCGGCCCGGCACAGGGTCATGAGGTCGTCCACATCGTCGCCAGCCTCAAAGAGCATGCGGCGCACAGCCGAGTCGGTCACCACGTCTTCGACCAGAGCAATGGGCCGCATGTGGAGCCCCACGAGCTTTTTCACATATTTCATGTGCTCGTTGAGTGGCAGCCGCATCTTGGCAAAGATGCGTGGCACCATCTTCTCGCCAACGAAGTTGTGATTGTGGAATGTCCATCCCTGCCGGTCGTCCCAGTGCTTGGTGGCTGGCTTGCCAATGTCGTGGAACAGGGCAGCCCATCGCAGCCACTCGTTGTTGCTCTCGGCGGCCACATTGTCAAGCACTTGCATTGTGTGCAGGAAATTGTCTTTGTGTGCACGGCCATTGACAGACTCCACCCCCTTGAGGGCGGCAAGCTCTGGACAGATGAGAGGCAGCAACCCGCTCTTGTCGAGCAAGAAAAATCCCTGCGACGGCTTGGGCGAGCGCATGATTTTCATGAGTTCATCGGCTATGCGCTCACGTGTGATTATTTTTATGCGGCCAGCATTTCGCCTGATAGCTGCAAAGGTTGTGCTCTCAATCTCGAAACCGAGCTGAGTGGCAAACCTGATGGCGCGCATCATGCGCAGCGGGTCATCGCTGAAGGTGATGTCGGGGTTGCGTGGAGTGCGGATGAGGCGCTGCCTCATGTCGTCAAGCCCATTAAACGGGTCGAGAACTGTGCCCCAGTTGTGCTTGTTGACCGATATTGCCATTGCATTGATGGTGAAGTCTCGGCGCAGTTGGTCGTCACGCAACGTGCCATCTTCGACAATGGGGTTGCGGCTGCTGCGCATGTAGCTCTCACGGCGCGCGCCCACAAACTCCAGCTCCAGTCCCATAGCTTTGACTTGGGCAGTGCCATAGGTCTTGAACACCGATAGGTGCGATTTGTCGCGCCCCACTTTTTTTGCCACAGCCTTGGCCACCTCGATGCCGCTACCCACGGTAACGAAGTCGATGTCCTTAGACTTGCGGTCAAGGAAAATGTCGCGCACATAGCCCCCCACCACATAGCATTCTCGGCTCATGGCATCGGCCACTTCGCCCACGAGTCGAAACACTGGGTGTGACAAATGCTCTAAAATGGTTTTAGAGCTCGCATGTTTTGTGGCTTGGCTGTTTTTGTGGCTTTGCTCTTTGGTGTTCATTGCTTATTATAGTGTTTACAATATTCCTTGATTTGGCAGTTCGGGCAGTCGGGCTTGAGCGCTTTACACACATATCGCCCATGCAGCAGCAGCCAGTGGTGAGCGTTGTATCGGTCTTCCTCGGCAATGTGTCGGGTGAGGGTTTTCTCCACTTCGAGCGGAGTTTTACCTCTACTGAGACCCAGACGGTTCGACACACGAAACACGTGAGTGTCGACTGCAATGGCCGCCTTGTGAAACACAACACCCATAATCACGTTAGCCGTTTTACGCCCCACGCCTGGGAGCCGTGTTAGCTCTTGCATGGTGCTTGGCACTTGGCCCTCAAACTCGCCCGCGAGCATAGCAGCCATTGCCTGTAGGTGGCGTGCCTTGCTGTTGGGGTAGGACACGCTCGAGATGTAGCGCAGCAGGTCGTCGGGGGTAGCTGCCGCCATGGCTTGTGGAGTGGGGTAGGCCTGGAACAGTGCTGGTGTTACCATATTGACGCGCTTGTCGGTGCACTGAGCCGAGAGAATCACGGCCACAAGCGTTTCAAATGCGTTGGTGAAATGCAGCTCCGTGGTGGGATTTGGCTGTGCCTGCTTGAAGTACCCAATAATTGCCTCGTAGCGTTGCTTGATTGTCATGTGCGCTGTGTTTTATAAAGAAATGATGTGTCTCTCCAGAGGGGGGCTCTCTTTTGAGATACATCATTATTATTGTTTTTGCTCTTAATAAACTATGTTTTAATGTGTATGCTCAAATTCCCGCAAGAATCGCACATCGTTCTCGCTGAACATGCGCAAATCCTTGACCATGTACTTGAGGTTGGTGATGCGCTCAACTCCCACACCAAAGGCGTAGCCGGTGTACACTTTGCTGTCGATGCCACACAGGTCGAGCACGTTGGGGTCGACCATGCCGCAGCCCAAAATCTCGACCCAGCCTGTGTGCTTGCAGAAGCCACAGCCCTCGCCGCCACACAGCATGCACGAAACATCCATCTCGGCGCTGGGCTCGGTGAACGGGAAATAGCTTGGGCGAAGGCGTATCTTTGTGTCGGAGCCAAAGAGCTCCTTGGCAAAATAGAGCAGCACTTGCTTAAGGTCGGCAAACGACACGTTCTTGTCGATATAGAGACCTTCGATCTGGTGAAAGAAGCAGTGGGCGCGGGCTGTGATGGCTTCGTTGCGATAGACGCGGCCGGGGCAGATGATGCGGATGGGAGGCTGCGTGCTCTTCATCACGCGCGACTGCACCGAGCTGGTGTGGCTGCGCAGCACAATGTTGCGGGTCACGTCGCCGCTCTTGTCCTCGCTGATGAAGAAGGTGTCTTGCATGTCGCGGGCGGGATGGTCGGGCGCAAAGTTGAGCGAGGTGAACACGTGCAGGTCGTCTTCTACCTCGGGGCCATCGGCCAGGGTGAATCCTTGGCGTGCGAAAATGTCGATGATGTGCTTGCGCACAGTGGCGATGGGGTGGCGAGTGCCAATCTCTTGCGGCGCCGCGGGTCGTGTGATGTCGATTTCGCTTGCCGATGCCTTTTTCTCCTTAAAGCTTTCTTTGAGCGAGTTGATTTTATCGGTAGCAAGTGTCTTGAGCTCGTTAAGGCGCTGGCCAAATTCTCGCTTCTGGTCGTTGGGCACGTTACGGAACTCGCCGAACAGGGCTGCGACCTCGCCCTTCTTGCTCAGGTACTTGATGCGCAACGCCTCGAGGGCCTCGCTGTTGTCGGCCTTCAAATTAGCAATCTGCGCTTTTAAATTCTCTATTTTCTCTAATAGCATGTGTCTTGCAGTGTTGATGGTTTCACGAATAATGGTGCAAAGATATATATTTTTAATCAAACTTCAAAACGCCGGCGGCGCAACGAGCGCCGCCTTACAGGTTTTTTTTGCGTCGCTTGTTCTGCGTCGCTTGTTTTGCTGCTTGCTCAGATTGCCTTGTTTCGGAATTGAACAGGAGTCATTCCCACCTTGTTCTTAAAGAGGCGTGTGAAGTGCTGGACGTACTGGAATCCGAGCTCATAAGCGATATTGCTGATTGGCTGGTCACTGGCTTTGATGAGTTGCTTTGAGCGGTTGATGATTGCTTGCTGGATGTGGCTTTGTGCAGTAATGCCGGTCTCTTTCTTTATTAAGTCGCCAAAGTAGCCTGTTGAGAGGCATGCTTTGTCGGCAAAATAGGCCACGGTGGGCAACCCGTTGAGCGCGGGGGCGCCTTGTTCGAAATAAAAGTTCAGGTTTTGTTCAAAAGCAGTGAGCACATCGCTGCACACCTTGTGACGCGTGATAAACTGGCGGTCGTAGTAGCGCATGCAGTAGTCGAGCAGCAGGCTGATGCTGTCGGTGATGAGAGTCTGGGTGTGTTGGTCAACAGGATGCTCCAGCTCACTTGATATCTGGTCGAGCAACGCTTCGACTGTTTTTTGCTCACGTTCCGAGACGTGCAATGCCTCGCGTTGGCTGTAAGCAAAGAAAGTGTAGTCGCTTATTTTCTTTCCTAATGGTGTGCCATAAATCAAGTCGGGATGAAAGAGCAACCCCCTTGATGCCGGCATTGGCAAATCTTTGTTCCAGAACACTTCCACGCTCTGGCCTGGCGCGAACGTTACGATTGTTCCTTGCTGGTAGTCATATTTTTCGCGGCCATATCTTATTGAACATCCCTCGCCATGCTTGAGAAACAAGGCATAAAGATGATAGTGAAACGTGGTTCCGTTAACCCATTGCGGGTTTTGTTTAATGTCGACAACGGTAACCAGTGGATGCCTGGTCTCAACATTCAGAATCTTGTTATAACTGTCGACACAGTCAATTATGATGTTTTTTTTCTCTTTCATGACGGCAAAATTAGTTATTAAAAATGAGAAATCAATATTAATCTGCAATTTTGGTATTTTAAACCTTAAAATAATTAATAACAAGGCGAAAGTTTAATAGTAATTTTGCAAACAAAAAACGAACTTATAACTCATAACTCATAACTCATAACTCATAACTCATAACTCATAACTCATAACTTTTTTAGATTATGGATTTGAAAAAATTAATGAAGCGTTTTTTTGTTGCAATTGTTTCGCTGATGCTGCTGGGCTGCAATGGCGATGAGGTGTTGGCAAACACTCCGAGTGGCAGAACTCTTGTGGTCTATTACAGCTTCACTGGCAATGTGAGGGCTATAGTTAATTCGCTGGGAGGCAAGATCGAGGCCGATGTGGTGGAGATTGAGCCTGCCGAGGAAGGGCTGGACTATGCTGCCAACAATTATGCGATAGGCAGCAGCCTGATTGAGGCAATCCGCAACAATCCCAACGATGCGGACTCTTATCCAGCAATTAAAGATGTGGCGGCAGATGTCGAGAGTTATGACAACATTATTGTTGCCACCCCGCTGTGGTGGAGCCAGATGGCGGCTCCCATGCAGACCTTCTTGTTTCATAACGGTGCGAAAATGAAGGACAAGAACATTGCCTTGATTGTGTCGAGCGCATCGAGCCCGATAGCGGCGACAGTGGCCGACGCAAAACGATTGATTCCCGAAGGAAATTTCCTTGAGCCTAATCTGTGGATAAAGTCGTCGCAGGTGGGCAATGCTTCGGCACTAATTGATCAATGGCTTAATCAAATTCAATTCCCCACAATCATGAACAACGACACACTCAGCGTCAGGGCTGGCGGCTACACGTTCACCGCCATTCTCGAAGACAATGCTGCGGCACAGGCATTTAATGAAATGTGCCCGCTCACTGTGAACATGAGCGAGCTCAATGGCAACGAAAAGTACTATTATCTTGACCAGTCGTTGCCCACGCAGCCCTCAAATCCTGGCACTATCAATGCTGGCGATATTATGCTTTATGGCTCGTCGTGCATAGTGGTGTTCTACAAGACATTCAGCACAAGTTATTCCTACACTAAGATAGGTCATATCACCGATGTGACCAACCTTGCAAAGGCATTGGGCACTGGCAGCGTGAGCGTGACATTTGGTGGCGATGATACTGCTATTAGCAACATCAAGGCCGATGAAGTTAAAGATGGTAACTACTATAGCATTGACGGAAGGGTAGTGAGTGATCCCAAGCATGGCATCTTTATTCATAATGGCAAGAAGATATTAATCAAATGAGAAATTCAATTCTAACATTAGTAGCCTTGTTGATAGCTGCGTTTGCAGGCAAGGCTCAACCGACTAAAACACAATCACAAATGCAAACACTGAACTTAACACAACCGTGGGACAAGGTATTCGCTAAGAGCGATAAAGTTGACCACAAGAAGGTCACATTCCACAACCGTTATGGCATAACACTTGCCGCCGACATGTACACACCTAAGGGAGCCAGCGGCCCACTGCCCGCAATTGCCGTGAGCGGTCCTTTTGGAGCTGTAAAGGAACAGTCGTCGGGGCTTTATGCTCAACACATGGCCGAGAGGGGTTTTGTGGCAATAGCTTTCGACCCGTCGTTCACAGGCGAGAGTGGGGGAGAACCACGTCGTGTGGCTTCGCCCGACATCAACACCGAAGATTTTCTGGCAGCAGTCGATTTCCTTTCAGTTCAAGATAATGTCGACCCTGAGCGCATAGGCATCATCGGCATCTGCGGCTGGGGTGGCATGGCAATTAATGCTGCCGCACTCGACCCTCGCATCAAGGCTACCGTGGCTTCAACCATGTATGACATGAGTAAGATTTCGGTCGAAGGATATTTCAAGAGCGAGGACACTGCGCAGCAGCGCATGGCAAAACGCAAAGCACTTGCCGCCGAGCGAACCAAGGAATATAAAAGCGGGACCTATGAGCGCGCAGGCGGCGTTGTTGACCCACTGCCCGATGATGCACCCTGGTTTGTGAAGGATTATCATGCTTATTACAAAACACCTCGCGGCTATCATGAGCGCAGCGGCAACTCAACCGACGGGTGGAATGTGACTGGAACACAGTCGTTCATGAACCAGCCGTTGCTGGCATGGGCTCATGAAATCGAGACTCCTGTGCTGCTCATTCATGGCGAGAAAGCTCATAGTCGCTACTTCAGCGAGTATGCTTTTGAGAAAATGACTGGCAAGCATGTTGAGGGCGTGAGTGCCACCCATGGCAATAAGGAATTGCTTATTATTCCGGGTGCTTCGCATGTTGACCTTTACGACGACGTGGCAGGAGTTATCCCATGGGATAAGATAGAGCAATTTTTCAGGCAGAACTTAAAGTGAAGAGTTCTTGGATTGCGAGAAATAGTAGTAATTTAGATATTCACAGAATCGTGTCATTGCGGGGAGCGCTGTCATTGTAGTGATTGCGCTCCTCTTCTTGCTGATGTGCGTCGGTGATGGGCTGGCGTGCTTTGGGTGGGCACAGAGGGTTCATTCCAGTGTAAAGACGCAGGGTTTTGCTCTGAGGGGGCAGATGGTCTTGCACTGGAGCCCATTCGCCTGGTGTGAGTGTGGGGGCAAGCATTATTTGCTTTGAGCCGTAACGCTTGTTGATGTTGTCGATTGCTGTCATGAGCTTGCTGTGCCTTGCCTGGCGCTCGGCATTGAACACATCGAGCTGTAGCTGCCCGGCAGGTTTGATGTTGGAAATCATGACGCCAGCTTTCCGGTAGAAAAAGCCTGACTTGAAAATGGCGTTGAAGGCAGCGATGGCATGGTTCGAAATCTCGATTGCAGACGAGGTGTGCAACGGCATGTTCACGGTGCATGTGTTGGAGTAAAATGGCAAATCACGGCGGAAGCGGTCGCCACGCAAGAACACGGTGACCGAGAGAGCCGCCGCCCCTTCGCGCCTAAGTTGAGAGGCACACGTTTGAGCAAAGGAGATTACGGCATCGGCTATGTCGCGCTTGGTGCTGAGCACGTGGCCAAATGTGCGTGAGTTCATGATTGACTTGTGGGCAATGGTCACAGGGTTGATGCTCACGCTGTCGCGGCCTTGCAGCTCTTGGTGGGTGCGCAGCAAGGTGATGGTGCCAATTTTTTGAACATAGGAGCTGGGCAGTTTCACAAACTCGCTTGCAAAGCGAATGCCACGTGAGAGCAGTTTGGCATTTAGTCGCCGGCCTATGCCCCAGATGTCGTCGATCTTGGTCTTGGCCAGAGCCGCCTGGATGTGTTCGGCCTGAGTGAGTCCCAGCACTCGACTGGTGTTGTTAGGGTCTTTTTTAGCTATGTGGCTTGCAACCTTGGCCAGAGTGCGGGTTGCAGCAAACCCTATGCTCACTGGCACTCCCACCCACTTGCCTATTTTCTTCACCATCAAAGCAAGCAATTCGTGATTGCGGCGATCATCGCTGTAAGGAAGTTTGAAAAAAGCTTCGTCCACCGAATAGACTTCCAAGTCGATTGCAATCTCTGCCAAGATGCGCATGATGCGATGAGAGAGATCTTGATACACTATGTGTCGTGCCGAGAGCATGACCACTGCAGTAGGGTTGGTGTAGTTCTTCACTTGAAAAGCAGGGCATCCCATGGGTATGCCAAGCGCTTTGGCCTCGTTGCTTCGCGCAATCACACAACCGTCGTTGCCAGAGAGCACCACCACTGGCTTGCCGTCCAGCGAGGGGTTTAACACGCGCTCACACGAGACAAAGAAGTTGTTGCAATCGGCTAATGCGTACATTGGTTGTTAGTTAAGAGTTAAGAGTTATTAGTTAAGAGTTAATAGTTATGAATTCAAAAATAGGGATTGCTGAGAGCGGGGGCTTGCTGGCTGCGGTAGGCCGAGTCGAGCAGCAAATGGCATTTTGCAGAAATCAGGTGAGCTCCATTATCGTAATAAACTCTGTCATTATTAATCAGCTCGGGATGCCTGCTGAAGTCGTGCACCCTGTTGTCGCCGAAGATTGATTTCATCACCCACAGGTCTTGAATGGCGAGTGGTCTGAAAGAGTTGCGTGGCGGCACAATGATAATGTAATTAGAGTGGTTAGCGTCGAGAATGCCCTTGATGGTTAATAGCTTTACCTCCATTTCATGATCTATGGCAGGTTGGGTCGCTGTGGGCAGAATTGCCCGCTTGAAGCTTTTGATGCGCTCTGGAGTGTAGAATTCATCGGGATTGACAGCAATAATTGAGTCGACTGTAGCATAGTACATCTCATTAAGATGCCCAATTCTGTTAGGAGCAATTTCGCTGACAATGCCATTATCATGCCCAGAGTGTTTGTTGCGGTCAGGAAATAGCGCAAGTTTCACCTGCTGCAGGTTGAGGAAGGCATTGAAGAAGATGCTGTGCACGTGGAGCCAGTCGGGTGCCGATGTGGTTGCGGGATGCTGGACGTAGAGAATGTCATCGTTGCTGGGCTCACGCCGCTCGAGCATCTTGGCCTCGATGACGATGAGAGCGTTCTTGATTGTGGTGCCGTGGTGGTTGAGCAGTCGCATCTTGTTGATGATTCCGGTCAGAGTCTCGCTCGAGGCGTCGAAGTGCAGGATTGATGCGGTGCTGTCGAGATGAGGCTTCCAGTAGCTGGCCTTGAAGTTCTGCGACATCGACGAGCCAAAGATGAACGAGTCGTAGTGATAGTGCTCGTTGTGTAGCAGGTAGGTTTCGACCGATGTGAAGCCAGCATTGTTGCTCACCGCCACCGAGTCGCGGCCTTGCGAGTCGCGGCAGGTGGGATGAACGATGTGGAACGGATCGGCAATAGCATAGAAAGCCATGAAAAGAAACACTGGCAGGGCTGCCAGCAAAGTGCGCAAGACAAATTTTTGTATCGAATCTTTCATAGCAGCCTAAAATTGGAAATAAATGTATTGAATATCGGCCTTGGCTCCATAGAATGCAATAACGAAGAGCAAGGCCCAGTAGATGGCCCATCGTGCAATGGTGGGCATCTTCAGGGTCATGAGAGGGAACTCCTGCCTGCGACCCATCCACTCCACAACAACCAGAGGCAAAATGTAGCTGTAAACAGCCGAGATGCCCATTGGCATCGTCAAATAGCTGCCATGAATCAGGGTGCCAAGGCACTCTTGCAAGTGGGCTATGTTGGGCGAACGGAACGCCAGGAACACGAGAGCAAAAATCATGAATGTGAGCAGACACAGGGGCACGTCGCGCAGACGTGCGTGACTGCTGAGCGGCTTTTTGTTGAGAAAAACGAATGGCAGTAGCAGCATGCCGTTGATGGTGCCCCATGTGACGAATGTCCAGTCGGCACCATGCCACAATCCCGAGACAGAGAAGACAATCATTACATTGAGGCAAGTTCGCCACTTGCCACATCGTGATCCTCCTAAGGGAAAATAAAGATATTCCCTGAACCATGTCATGAGCGAGATGTGCCACCGCTGCCACAGCTCCTTCATGTTGCGCGAGAAGAATGGATAGTTGAAATTGGGCAGCAACCTGATGTTAAACAGGCGTGCCGAACCAATGGCAATGTCGCTATAGCCCGAGAAGTCGGTATAAATCTGGAAAGCAAAGAGGATAGCCGCCATGACAATCGATGATGCACTCATTGCCGAGGGGTTATAGAGCATATTATCGACATAGCCAGCCAGATTGTCGGCAACCACAAGCTTCTTGACAAGGCCCCACAAAATCTGGCGCATGCCTATCACGGCATTGTGGTAGTCGAAGCTTTTCTTTTTCAAGAATTGCGGCAGCAGGTTTCTTGCACGCTCAATGGGGCCAGCCACCAGTTGAGGGAAAAAGGCGATGTACACACCAAAGGCTACGATGTTGCGGGTGGGCTCAACCTTACCCTTATACACATCAATGCTGTAGCTGATGGCCTGAAGCGTGTAGAACGAGATGCCCACCGGCAACAGGATATGGACTGTGGCAAAGTCGGGGTTGGCACCAAAGAGTTTCAGCAAATTGGCAAATGAGTCGCAGAAAAAGTTGTAATACTTGAAAAAAAACAAAATTCCAAGATTAATCACAACATTCAGAGCCAGCCATGCCTTTGCCCGGCGCGACCTCTCGTGCTTGATGGCAAGGGCGGTGGCAAACGTTGATGCCGTTGTGATTAAGATCAACACCAAGAAACGCCAGTCCCACCATCCATAAAACACGTAGCTTGCCGCAAGCAACAACAGATTTTGCCACATCAGCTTGTTGCGCAGCAACCAGTAGCCTGCAAACACTAAAGGCAGAAACAGGCAATATGTGTAACTGTCGAACTGCATCGCTATACTGTGCGCCAGATCATCCCTTGAAGCCGTTGATTATGTTAGCTATCTGCCGAGCATCATCGGCTGTGATGGGGTGCCCGATGGGCAGGCTGATGGCATGGTCGGCAATGTCGTTGGTCACAGGCAGCTTATAAGACTGGAACCTGCGGTAGCAAGGCTGACGATGAGGGGGGGTGGCATAGTGAATGTCGGTCATCACACCGTTTTTCTCAAGGTAGTCACGCATCTGGTCGCGTTTCTCGACACGAATCACATACTGGTGCCAGATCTGTATCATGTTGCCGAAGATGTCGGGTTTATTCACTAAGGGGTTGGTGATGTACTGGTCGTAGGCTTGGGCAGCCTCGTGGCGGCGCATGTTCTCAACATTCAGGTAGCGCAGCTTCACACGGAGCATGGCAGCCTGAATCTCGTCGATGCGGCAGTTCAATCCCATGTAGATATTGTGGTAACGAGTGTCGCTGCCGTAGTTGGCAATGGCTCGCACGGCGCCTGCCAGCTGCTCGTCATTGGTCACCACGGCACCAGCATCACCCAGGGCTCCCAAGTTCTTGGTGGGATAGAAGCTGATGGCGCTGGCATGCCCCAAGCCGCCTGTGGTTGAAGTGCCATTGATGCCTACCACGTTCGACTTGGCCCCAATGCCTTGGGCATTATCTTCAATAATCTTCAGGTCATAGCGCTTGGCTATGGCCATGAGCTCCTCGTCCCAGCATGGTGTGCCATAGAGGTGCACGGGCATTATTGCTGTTACTGCAGGGGTGATGAGGTTCTCGATTAGCGACGAGTCCATGTTCATGGTGTCGCTTCGGGCGTCGCACAGACATGGTGTCATGCCGTTGTCGCTGATGGCGAGCACCGAGGCTATGTAGGTGTTGGCAGGAACTATTACATGGTCGTCGCGATGCAACACTCCCAGTTCGATATAGGCTCTGAGAATGAGCCTCAGGGCATCGAGCCCGTTGCTCACGGCCACGCAGTACTTTGCCTCGCACAGGCCCGCAATCTCTTGCTCGAGCAGATTGGTCTGTTCGCCCCGCAGGTATCGTCCCGATTTTATCACGTTGCACGCTGCCTCTTGCAGCTCTTCCATGTATGGCTCATTGGCCGCCGCCAAATCTAAGAATTGATATTTCATTTTATACTCTTTTACTTGATGTTAATTGTTTAAACTCATCGTAATCTCTCACATAGTCGCTCTCGTCGTAATGCTCTGATGCCAGCACTAAGCACACCGAACCCGACGAGAAATTGTTTATCACACGCCAGATGCCAGGAACAATAAGCAGCCCCATGTAAGGCCTGTTAAGTGTTACGGTGCGCTCCTTAACGCCATCGTCGATGACCACATCAAACGATCCGCTAATGGCTACGATAAATTGCTTCAGAGCCTTGTGCGAGTGACCTCCTCTCTCTTCGCCTCCAGGCACGTCATATAGATAATAGACCCGCTTGATGTCGAATGGCACCTGCTGGCAGTTCTCAACAACGGTCAGGTTGCCGTTGGCGTGATGATTCTTGCCAAGTTCTATAATCTTGCAGCTGTCAACGCTTGATGTCTTATGTGAATCGTTATTGGCCATTTTTCAGTCTTAGAAACTCGTTATAGTCTTCAATGTAATCATTTGGGTCGTAGGCGGTGCTGCTAAGCACCAGGGCCACCGAGTTGGTCGAGAAATTGTTGATGGCGCGCCATGTCATCTGTGGCACATACAGGCCATAGTGTGACCGGGCCATGTGATAGCGCTGCTCGCCGGTGCCGTCATCCACCACCACGTCAAAACTGCCCGAGAGGGCAACAATCAGCTCGTCTTGTTCGCGAAAGGCATGACCATTGCGAAACATGCCACCTGGCACGTCATAAATCCAGTAGCAGCGTTTCACCTCAAACGGCACATGCCCCTGGCTCTCAATGAATGTGAGGTTGCCGCGCGGGTCGCAAATTTTAGGCAAATCTATTATCTGTGGGTTTGTCATATCTTTCCAATCAGGTTGAGCAAGTATTTGCCATAATCATTCTTCATCAGTGGTATGGCAAGGGCTCGCAGTTGCTCATCGTCAATCCAGTGCTTGCGGTAGGCAATCTCCTCGAGCGATGCCACTTGCACCCCCTGGCAGGTCTCCACTGTGGCAATGAAGTTGCTCGCGTCGAGCATCGATGCTGGGGTGCCGGTGTCGAGCCATGCAAAACCACGCCCAAGCGTCTTCACCTTCACGCGGTCTTGAGCCAGGTAGTGCTGGTTCACAGTGCTGATTTCGAGCTCGCCACGGGCACTGGGCTTGATGCTCTTGGCCACCTCAATCACATCGTTGGGGTAGAAGTAGAGGCCAGTCACGGCATAGTTCGACTTAGGCTTTGCAGGCTTCTCCTCGATGTCGACGGCCTTGCCATCGGCATCAAATGTCACCACACCATATCGCTCAGGGTCTTTCACGGCGTAGGCAAAGAGGGTGGCACACCCCTCGCTGCTGGTCGTGGCCAGCGCATCTTTTAGCATTCCGGTAAATCCCTGGCCATAAAAGATGTTGTCGCCAAGCACCAAGCACACAGAGTCCTGACCAATGAACTCCTGTCCAATAATGAACGCTTGTGCCAGTCCGTCGGGCGAGGGCTGCTCGGCATAGCTGAACCTCACGCCAATCTCTTCTCCTGTGCCCAACAATCGCTCAAACTGTGGCAGGTCGTGCGGCGTGGAGATAATCAGTATCTCTCTAATGCCAGCGAGCATCAGCACCGAGATTGGGTAGTATATCATGGGTTTGTCGTAGATGGGCACCAGTTGTTTCGAGATGCCCTTTGTCACCGGGTAAAGGCGTGTGCCTGAGCCGCCTGCAAGTACTATACCTTTCATGAGTTATGAGTTATTGTAGGGTCAGAGCATGCTCTGGCCATTGTGAGTTTTGAATTTTGAATTGAACATTATCTATTGCCATACATCTGCTCGTAGTATCGCTGATAGTCGCCGCTTGTCACCTCGCTCACCCACTGCTGGTGGTCGAGGTTCCACAAGATTGTCTTCTCGATGCCCACGGCAAATGGGGTCTCGGGATACCAGCCCAGCTCGGTGGCAATCTTCGTTGGGTCTATCGCGTAGCGCATGTCGTGACCGGGGCGGTCGGCGACATAGGTGATCAGGTCGCTGTTGATGTCCTCAAGCTTGCACTTGAGCAGGTGCCTGTATTTAGGCTCCTCACGCATGACGCGTGCAATGGTGTCGATGATCAGGCGCACGATGTTGATGTTGCTCTCCTCGTTGAAGCCGCCTATGTTGTACACCTCGCCCGTCCTGCCCTTGCGCAGCACCATGTCGATGGCCTTGCAGTGGTCTTCCACGTAGAGCCAGTCGCGCACGTTCAGCCCCTTGCCATAGACAGGCAGCTTCTTGCCCTCAAGGATGTTGTGAATCATCAGGGGAATCAGCTTCTCGGGGAAGTGGTAGGGACCGTAGTTGTTGCTGCATCGTGTGATGTTGATGGGCATGTTGTAGGTGTGGTGATAGGCCATCACAATCATGTCGGCACTGGCCTTCGATGCCGAGTAGGGCGACCTTGGCGACAAGGGTGTGTCCTCTGTGAAGAATTGACTGCCATAAGTCGTCAAGCGGTCGCGGCCTTCTATCACCTTCTTTAGTCGGTCGTCCACCTGCAGCTGTCGAGCTTCATCAAATTCCTTCTCGAGCGAGCCATACACCTCATCGGTCGAGATTTGCAAGTATTTCTTGCCTGGTTTGTATACTCGGCGCCCAGTCTCATCTTTCCCGTCGGCCCATGCATCACGGGCGCAGTTCAAGAGGTTCTGCGTGCCCAAGATGTTGGTCTCGAGAAACAGACGCGGATTCTCGATGCTGCGGTCAACATGACTCTCGGCGGCAAAGTTCACTACCAAGTCGATGTCGCTTGAGGCAAAGATGCTCTTCACCACCTCTTGGTCATTGATGTCGCCTTTCACAAAGGTAACATTATCAAGTTCCAACTCATCCTTGATTGAGTTCAGATTGCCGGCGTATGTCAGTGCGTCCAGCACTGTCACCCTGATGCTGTTGCCGTGCTTGGCTGTTATGTATTTCAAGAAATTGGCGCCTATGAATCCTGCTGCGCCAGTAACGAGATAGTTTGTCATGTTCTTAAGTATTGTAGCGGCAGAGCATGCTCTGTCCATTATGAAAAGTTCAACCTACAAAGGTAGATATTGTTCCCGTAATATCAAAGCTTTTTTAAGCTTTTATAAGGGTTTAACTGTTTTGTTTCGCAATAGCAACGGCAACGAATAGGTCTTGTTGTTAAAAAAGATAAAAATCAGTTAAACCATTTTTATCGTAATCCTAATGTCCTTAATTTTGCATCTTAAAAGGCATCTATGCTATTGCTCTGAATTGCGATGTTATATTTTGAATAATGAGTATAATTACAAACAAAAATGATTTCTACCACCATTAAAGCTTGGCTCAAAGCGGTGCCCAAGCTCGTTGCCGTGCTTGTGACCATTGCTGCAGCCACCGGACCCATTAATGCCCAGTCCACAATCACCTTCCAGGGAGGAGGCAAAATGTACTATCAAGACACAGGGCAGGGCCATGAAGCAGTGATTTTTCTACATGGCCATACCCTCGACAGGCGCATGTGGGACGAGCAAGTAAAGCTCCTGAGCCACAGCTACCGTGTTGTCGTGCCTGACCTCAGAGGGTATGGCCTCTCGAGTGATCCACAAGAAGGCTATCAGTTCACCCATGCCGATGATGTAATAGCCCTGATGGACTCGCTGCAAATCGACAAGGCCCATGTGGTAGGGCTCTCGATGGGGGCATACGTCGCAGGCGACATGGTAGCTCTCTTCCCCCACAGGCTCATCTCGTGCATCATGGTCTCTGGCGAGACCTGCACCTTCACTGGGCCCGGCAAACCACGCAGTGCCAAGAGCATTGCCGACAAGAAGAAAAGCATCGCCGCTGTCAAGGCCGACGTCGAAGGTTACAAGCGGCGTCGCGTTAGCGGCCTGCTGAGTGCCTGCTATGCTGGCAACCGCGATAAAGTGAGGCAGGAACTCACCCGAGAAATAATGGACTGGGGAGCATGGCAGGCACTGCACATCACAGCCAGGGTCTACTATGGCGAGCAGGCATGGGCAAAACTTAAAGCCAGCAAGAGCCAGGTGCCGTCGCTCATAATCTATGGCGCCAACGAGAAGGTTAACAAAGGCTATAGCCTGCCCTATCTGCCAAACGGCAAATTGCTTATTATCAAGAAATGTGGTCACATGGTCAATCTTGAACAGCCCGAACAGTTCAACCAGGCACTTCTCGACTGGATTAGCAACCATCCACTCAAGTGACTAATGCATTATAATGCATAACCCCAAGTAATCCATAATAATTCCTGATAAATCATAGTAATTCATAGTCACTCATAGTCACTCCTAACCATTCCCAATAAGCTATAAATGGAAACAAAGAAAAAATACTATAAACTTAATGCTAAAACTGCATCGGCCTTTGTGATTGCCAACATGATAGGCACGGGAGTGTTTACATCGTTAGGATTCCAGCTACTGTCTACGACCAACGCCACTTCCATAGCACTCATTTGGCTCGTGGGCGGCATTGTGGCCCTCAGCGGAGCTATTGTCTACAGCGAACTGGGAGCTGCCATCCCGCGCTCGGGAGGCGAGTATAACTTCTTGACCGAGATTTATCATCCCTCGTTAGGATTTTTAGCCGGATGGGTGTCACTTGTGGTGGGGTTTGCAGCGCCAGTGGCGCTGGCATGCATGGCATTGAGCTCCTACGTGTGCAGCATCTTTCCTGCCATCTCGCCCATGTGGCTGGCGGTGGGTGTGCTCACTGCCATAACTATTGTACACTTCTATAGCGTAAGCATGGGAGCCAAGATGCAGAATCTTCTTACTATTGCCAAGATTCTGATAATCATTGTCTTAATTATTGCAGGACTCGTGTGTGAGCCTACTGGAGCGAGCAACTTTGGGCCAGGCAATGAGTTTGATCCCAGCGATGTGTTCTCGATGGGCTTTGCTGTGTCGTTGATTTGGGTGTATTATGCTTATTCGGGGTGGAATGCCGCAGCCTATATAGTGGGCGACATAAAGAACCCCAAGCGCAATGTGCCGCTTGCGTTGCTCATCAGCACCGCATTTGTGGTGGTGCTATATCTTGCATTGAACATGATTTTCCTGCGCACTGCTCCAGTGGCTGAACTCACCGGGCAGGTCGAGGTGGGGCTCATCAGCGCCAATCACATCTTTGGTCGAGAGGGAGGTGCCATCATGGGCATGCTCATTGCTCTCATGCTCACATCCTCGATTAGCTCAATGGTCTATGTTGGGCCGCGAGTGGGAATGACGATGGGTGAAGATTATCGCATGTTCCGCTTCCTCACCTGGCACAATAGTCGCAATTGCCCGTCGATTGCCGTGGCCCTGCAGTGGGGCATCAGCATGCTCATGATACTCACAGGCTCGTTTAAAGAAGTGACCGAATACACTGGCATTGTCCTCTCGTTCTGCTCGATGCTCACCGTGGCTGGAGTCTTTGTCCATCGTCGTCGATTCCCCGATGCCGAGCGCCCTTATAAGGCTTTTGGCTATCCTGTCACTCCGTTAATCTTCTGTGGGCTTATTCTGTATTCAATAGTCTATCTTGTGCATCAAGATTTTACTAACACCTATGTCAATCACACTCAGGCGGCACCCTGGACATCCATAGCAAGCGTTGTCACGCTGGTGGCAGGATGGCTGCTTTGGTTTGTGGCACAGCGCATCAACAATGCTCACAAGAATAAGAGTCTTGAGTCCCGACCAAATGAGTGATTGTGGACTATCATAATGAAAATGAATATATTAACTTAATTAAAATATCTCACAACCGATGAAAAAGTTTAAAATCACAGGGATTATTGCCACGATGCTTCTTGCAGTGGTGGCGCTTTCGGCTTGCTCCAGCGGGAGTGCCGGAAAAAATGGCGGGGCCGATGCTTCCGACACGCTCCCCACACTCAAGGGCGATGATAAAATCAATCGTGCCACTCGCTTCTATGCGGGAATCGATAAGAGTGGCATAGGCATGAGCGAAGAGAATGCAAAGGCATGGGATGGGTATAGTATGGAAATAAAAGGTCTGCTTGACATCAGCTCCAAGACGCGCTCGCAGTTCGACTCGCTGGTGAGGGCCGATTTCTCTGACTTCCGTGATAAGGTTGACCTGGTGTTCTATCCATTCAGTGGTGCCGATTTCCTCTATCCAACAACTATTTTTCCCGATGCCGACACATATATTTTGTTTGGACTCGAAAAAACGGGCTCGCCTTTTAGCACCGACATTAAGACCGACTTTGCCCAGTATGAGTCCTATCGCAAGGCTCTGTCGTCGTTTCTGCGACTGAGCTATTTTATCACAAAAGATATGAAAAACGATATGGACAACGACAACCTTGATGGCACATGCCCGGTTTTGTCGATGCTCATGGCGACTGCGGGCTATGAGATAATATCAATCGAGAACATGAAGATTGACGATAGCGGCAAGCTCTCACAAGCCGATGGCACAGGCAATGTGATGCGCTACAAGTTCTTCAAGGCAGGTTCGAAACACGAGCAGACTCTCTATTACCTCTCGGCCGATGTTGGCAATCCGCGATTTGACCCCAAGGTCAAGAAGTTTATCGAGGTGTCGCTTCCCGGGCACACTGTTGCAACATATCTCAAGGCCGCATCCTACTTGATGCACATGCCAGGCTTCACCATGATTCGCGATTATATTGTCAACAACACACAGTACATTGTCGAGGATGACTCGGGAGTGCCTTACAAATATCTTGCCGACAAGTTCGACATCACTCTTTATGGCATCTACAAGCGCCCGCTGGCCGTTTTCACCGACAAGTGCATTCAGCCCGACCTTGATTCTGTCTATAAAGCTAATGTCTCGAGTGTGAAGCCTCTGACTTTCCGCATAGGTTATAACAATCCTTCCAATTTGCTCGTAGGCCGTCGCAAGGGGCTGAAATAATTGCTTACAACCAAGTAGTATAAAAAGGATGGGGGGCTCAAATGAAATATAGTGTGAGACCCCCATCTTTTTATTGCTCAAACGCTCGTCGGCTCATCGCTTACTCGCCCAGAAGAATTGAGTAGATTGCTGTGACGTCGGCACTTGTGATCTGGCCATCGCTGTTAACGTCGCTTGTGGCGATGAACGTGGTGTCGCCCAAGAGCAGGTATTGATAGAGCGCAGTGACATCGGCTGCGGTAACATCTCCGTCGCAGTTTACGTCGCCAGTTTTGTGTGGCGGCTCTTGTTTGAGCGAAGCCACTGTGTAGCTGCCTAATCCCTCGCCAGGGACATAGATGATGATGGTGGCACTCTTGCCGTCGGCGCTGGTCTCTACTGCCACTGGTGCGCTGAAGGTCTGACTGTTGACCTTGCCAATGCCTTGAGCGGGGAAGGCGTGAGCAAGTTGCATGCTGGCATACTGGTCGCTATCGCCCACGGCAAGTGCAAACTGATTTCCTGTGCTTGCAGTGTGATCATTATAGGGATAAACTATGCAGCTCATGCCGTCGATGGTGAACTGTGCTCCACCGTTGGCATTGAGCGTGGGTGATGCCAGGGCAGGGTTGCTTGCAAAACTCTGGGCAACAGAGCCATCGTCAAGGTTATAGAGCGTGAACTGGTTAAAGCTCCCCTTGACAATAGCCTGCTGATCGCTCACGGCGATGATGCGGGGCGCATAGCCAAAGCTTGCTGCCGAGGTTGGGTAGAAGTTGGTCGCTGTGGCAACAGTGGTACTCGCCAGATTTCCGTTTTCGTGCTTCCAGGCGATAATCTTATTGTTGCTTGCGGTTGCTGCCATCACGGTGAAGTTGCCCGAAGTGGCACTGCCCACGATTGTGCAATAGTCAATTCGAGCGTCAAGCTCTTCGCAGCTGAGGCTTGCCACTGGTTGGGTGGCGCCACTTGTGGTGTCGACCTTGCATATCACTAACGGCTGAGTGTTAAGGTGCAGCGTGAGGTTGGCCACGAGCACGTTGCCATCTGCGTCGGTCATCACATCGTTGCATGGATAGAAGGGCATGGTTGCGCCGCCGTCCAGGTCTATGCGCTTTACAGCCCGCCCTGTTGCCTTGTCATAGACGTCGAGGTAGGCACTGGCAGTCGAGGCATTGGCTGTGCGTCCGCTCAAGTAGATGTTGTTGCCGCTCACCGCCATGCCACGACTCAAGCTGCCGTTGCTCGCAAACTCGATGTTGTCATACTCGCTCTTGACCGACCGCATCCAGTTGCTCGTAAGGCTCAGATTGAGGGTGTCGGCATAGGTGTCGATATCTTTCTTGACGACATAGTCCTGTGGATCGGATGCATTTTTGACAATGGTGAGCGAGCGCTTGGCTGGTGTTGTGCACTCGTTGGTGGTGCATGGAATTGTGTAGATTGCCACCGAAGCGCCCGCCACCACCAGATTGCCGGCATAGTCAAAGGCCATCTGCTGGATGTTGCCCACGCTGCCAGCAAATGAGATTCTGGGCGATAGCGTGGGGGTGGCTCCGTTCCAGGCGATGTCATAGACCTGAACATTATTGTCGCCGTCGCCAATGGCAAGCATGCTGCCGTCGCCGCTCACAGCCATCCCCGCATAGGGCGAGCCATTCAGAGCTGTCAGGTCGGTGCCAGAATTGAAGTTGATGTTGCCTGCATCGTCCACATGAATGAGCGAGGGCGTTGAGGCAAGGTTTTGCCCCTTGGTGCGACGCTGCGACACCCAAATGCCTCCCCTTGTGTCGTCAGCAATCTGACTGTTGCCGTTGACCATGAGCGAGCTCACCTGTATGATAGCCGAGGGAGCTGTGCCCCACGATGTGGCGATGGAGCCGTCGGTTTGTCCTATGTTGTAGACTGCCACATTGTTTGGCTCGAAATCTTCGAGGAAGGTGTACATCCTGGTGCTTGAACCGGTTCCTGCAATCTCAACTGCCACATTGGAGCACGCCACTTGCTCGCCGCTGCCGTTGCTGATGATGCCGTTGCTCGCTCGGGAGCCTTCAAAGAACTGAGTGAATGTGCCCTCAAGATTGTCGGGCGTTGCCACAAACACTCCCGAGTGTCCATCGCCCCAGTCGGCAATGTAGATTTTTCCATTCTCGTCGGTTGCAAGGCGATAGGGATTGCCAAAGGTCTCCCCGCCTCGCAGCACGCTGCCGTTGATGCGTGTGTAGTCGGCATTAAAAGCCCACAGGCCATTAGTCGCAGTGCTTGCTCCAGTGCGGTCAATCACATACATTCGCCCCATGTAGTCGCTCTCGGGGCTGTTATCCACGGCCACCGTAGCGCGGCTGTAGGTGTAGATGGCATCGTCGCTGTTCAGCTTTGCCACGCTGCCCACTGGCATGCCTGTGAGTTTGACCGCCCAGTTCATGGTGGTCTCGCCAGCTCCTGGTAGCTGGTCTTGTGCCAGGGTGATGGTGTTTCGGCCTTCGTTTACATTGCTCAGCGCCACGGTGCCCACCGTGGCAGCGCTTGTTGCGTCGGTGAAGATGATTTCGCCAGTTTGAGCGTTGCTGTTGGCGTCGAACGAGAAGCTGTAGGAGCCGTCATCGTCATTCCTGCTGCTGCGCAGGTTATAGGCATATATTCGCTTCAAGGCCCCTGCAGGCTCATCGCCGCTGCGGGCCATGTAGAATTTGGGATAGGTGGTGGAGTTGGCACTCACTGTCACCGTTTGGGCTACGAGGTCGTTATATCCGGTGGCGCTGGCGCCTATGGTATAGCTGCCAGGTTCCAAGTCTCGAAACACAAACACGCCGTTGTAGTTGTCGTCGGTAGTGTAGGTGCTCACCAAGCTCCCGTTCTTATAAAGGCTCACCGTCGCCCCATTGATGGGCTTGTGGGCATCGATCGAGCCGGTCGCGTAGTTGTACAATGAGTGCTCGAGTGGCTGGTCTTGGTCTTTGACTGTTCCCATGATGTAGCCAGTGGTGGGCGTGTTGAGTGAGAAGTAGTCTCTGATGCCGCGGGCATAGCGCACTCCCTCCATCTTGCAGTAGTCGATGTTGAGCGCGCGGTGGCGGGCAGGCTGATAGGTGTGGAAGTAGCCCTCGCTCAAGAATCCCGGCGAGCTGTGCTTGAGCACCCCCAGGTAGCCCGTAGTGCTTGAGCTGCCATAGAAGGTGATGTCGCCGCGTATGTCGGTTGCATTGCGGCTGTAATAATCAATCTCGTTAGAGCCATACTTGAAGTACTGCCACAATGCGTTGCACATGTCCTTGCTGCCGGCCACGAGCTCTTGAGCATCGGTGCCGCGATAAAGGAACAGTGGATAGTTGGTCGAAGTGCCGTCGGTCAGGGCGTTGGAGTGCACCGATAGAAACATGTCGGGGGCAAATGTGTTGACCTCGGCGCAGATCACAGTCAGCGGCTTGTTGTAGGTGCCATCCTCGCCATTGTAGGGGTAGGGCCCCGACACCCAGCGCGAGAGCTTGATGTTGCTGGGCGCCACGCCCATCTTCACCAGCTCGTCATATAGTCCGTACACCTTCCACATGTTGGTGTTGCTCTCATAGAACCCGCACGTGTCGGGCCTGCCTGTGCTTGGCAGGTTGGGATAGGGAATGGTGGCCATGGGGCGGTCGTTCGGGCCCCAACTGCCGTGCCCGGGGTTGAGGTAGATTCTTACTGGGCTTGGCGTCTGTGCGGCGCTAATCGCGGCCGTCGCCGCAATGGCAGCTATTGCCGCTGCCTGGCATAGTGTTTTTCTCATGGCTGCGGAGTTGATGGTTTGGTGAATTCAATAATGTAGATGTCGCCCTCTGTTGTGGAAAACGCTATCATGCCGGCCTGGGCCGCCACATGGGGGTAGATGGCAATCATGCTGCTTGCGGTGAGCTGCTGCTCAACCCCGTCGAGCGTCTTGGCTATGATGGCCGACTGCGTTATGCGCACGCCATCGTCGCTCTCGCGCATGCCCACCACCGTGTCGTCGTCAAGCCATTGCGGAGCGCTCAGGCGCCCCAGGCTTGTCATGCCGCTCCCGTCCAGGCGGCAGCTGTAGCAGCCCAGCTCGCTCACGTAGTAGAGCACTCGCTCGCCATCTGGCGAGAGCGAGGCCCAGATGTAGCTAAGCTCTGGGCCGTTGGGCGTGAACTGGCGGGTGACGCCGTGCTGGGTCACCTGCAGCTTCAGGTTGCTGTTGCTCACTATGGGGCGCTCGCCGCGGCCGTCGGAGCCGCCTCTCAGGGCTTTGAGCCTGGCCTGGCCGCCGGCCACGGTGGCCAGGGTGCCGCCCTGCAGGTCGTAGCCCTGCAACTCGCGCGTGGCTGGCAGGGCGGTGGTGGCGGTGCCGCTGGTCAGGTCGTGCACCACCACTGCGCGCTGCAGCAGGTGGCCGGCGCCAGTGCTCACCTCTTGGTGGGCCACCAGGGTGCCGTCGGCGCTCACTTTGGCGCCGAAGCCCGCGCCCGCTGCCCGGGTGAGTTCCCGGCTCTGCAGGCTGCGCAGGTCAAGCAGTGTCAGGCCCTGCTGGCTCGGCGAGGTGAGGAGCACGTAGTGGCCGTTGGGGTCGACGGCGGCCACCTCTGCCGCCATGGGGCTGGCAGGCGTCGCCACCCTGGCCACGCGCTCCACCTGCAGCACCTGGCCCTGCGATGCCAGGGCGGCGGCGAGCGCCGTTAGTAACAAGATGATGTGTTTCATGATTGTGACTATTTAAATAAAAATGTGGTTTTAAAACTTTTTGCGCAAAGTTAATAAAAAAAATCACGCGAGCAAGGGAATTTTGCTTTGTTTTATCGCAAAAGATGATCAAAACGCTGCTTATTGTTAATAAAAAGACGAAGAAAAGAAAAAAAAGCGATAAAATTTTGCGGTGCCACCATTTTTAATTAATTTTGCGACGCCAACAGTAACAAAGCATCATGACGCCGCAGCACAAAGCATATGGCCTGATAGGGCAGTCGCTCGCCCATTCCTTCTCGATGGACTTCTTCAACCAGAAGTTCGTAGCCGAGGAGATTGATGCCGAGTACATCAATTTCGAGCTTGAGAGCGTGAGCTCGCTGATGTCGGTCCTGAGCGAGTATCCCAATCTGAGCGGTCTCAACGTGACCACCCCCTTCAAAGAGGAGGTGATGTCGCTGCTCGACGAGCTGGACCCGAGCGCCACCAGCGTGGGGGCAGTGAACGTGATAAAAATAGCGAGAACCCCCGATGGCCGCCTGCATAAGCTCAAGGGCTATAACACCGACATGATTGGCTTCAAGAAGACGGTGGAGCCGCTCGTGGACGGCACCATGACCCGGGCGCTGGTTTTGGGCACAGGCGGCGCCAGCAAGGCCGTGAGCCTGGCGCTGCAGCAGCTGGGCGTGGAGGTGACCTTTGTGTCGCGCAAGAAGTCGGCCACCACCACCACCTACGAGGAGCTCACCAAGCAGATGATGCATGACCACAAAATCATAGTGAACACCACCCCGCTTGGCACCTATCCGCACATAGCCGCGTGCCCCGACATTCCCTACCGCTTTATCACCTCCGGCCACCTGTGCTATGACCTGGTTTACAATCCGAGCGAGACCACCTTTATGAAGCGGGCGGCGCAGCAGGGCGCTCGGGCGAAGAACGGCCTGGAGATGCTGCTGCTGCAGGCCTTTGAGAGTTACAGAATCTGGACCGACGATTAAAAGTCTACCTTGCCGTTGGCGGCCTTGGTGGGGAAGCTGGGCAGCGCCCAGCAGGCGAAATTAAATTGCTGTGCACTAAAATTGTGTAAGCACTTCGTGCTAAAATTTTAAAAATAATAATTTTAGAGCCTCTGGCTCTTTAATTTCCACTCCGCAAGGAGTGGAAAAAGCAAAAGGATGAAGGGTAGCATGCAGGCGGCAAGGATGTTTATCTCGCGAAATGCGGTGCTGAGGCTGCTGCTGCCAGTGGCAGCAGGCATCGTGGCACACGACGCTGTGCCGCAGTGGTGGCTGCCGGCAGCGCTGGCCCTGCTTGCCGCAATAGCGCTTGCCACCGCGGCGGCTGTAAACCGTAGCGCCCGGGCAAGTTTGTCGATCAGGAAATATCACATCGTTGCACCCACGCTCGCCGCGGCAGCGGTGGGGTGGTGCTCGGCATGGGTGGCGGCCCCGATGCAACTGGACCTGCACACGCTCAATGGCAAGGTGGCCCTTGCACGAATCGAGACCGTGCAACTTCACGAGAAGAGCATGACAATGGAGATGACACTGCTCCGTGGCAGGGTCCGAAATTGGGCGAGCGACTGCATGGGAGCTCGCATCATGGTGAGCACGCGAGGCTGCGACTACGATCTCAGAGCCGGCGATGTGATGGCTTGGACTCTTGACCTTGTGCCAATAGAGAATCTCAAGAACCCCGATGAGATGGACTATGCAAAGCACTTGCACCGAAAGGGAATGAAATATCGTCAGCACCTCGACTTGAGAGGGCTGAAGAAGGTGGGACGCAGTGCAACACTCGCAACAGTGGCGTTTAATCTAAGGCAACAGCTGCAGCATGGGGTCATGGCCTCGGGCATGACGCCGCAGGCTCAGCAGCTCGTGGTGGCCATGCTGCTTGGCAACAGCGACCTGATTGCACGTGAGAGTCGCGACGCCTTTTCTCTCTCTGGCGTGGCACACGTGCTTGCCTTGAGTGGCCTGCATGTGGCAATAATAGCACTGATGCTCTGGTTTTTGCTTTTCCCCCTCGACTACATCGGGGCTCGCAAGCTGCGTCTGATTGTCACCATGGTTTTGCTCGTGATGTATGATTTGCTAACCGGTTTGTCGCCCTCGGTGGTGAGGGCCACGGTGATGATGTGCTTTGCGATGTTGTCGATGATTATTTATCGCAAGTCGTCGCTGCTGAACTCTCTTTTTGCTGCAGCACTGGTGATTCTTGTGTTTTCACCATTCTCATTATATGGAGTGGGATTTCAGTTGAGCTTCATTACTGTGGGAGCGCTGATTGTTTTTTATCAAAACTTCAACGTCAAGCTCCCACAGCGCAAGCTGCTCAAGTGGCTTTGCACTACTTTGCTGACGTCGCTTGTGGCAATGCTGTCGACGCTGATGCTCACAGCCTATTATTTCAACACAGTCTCCTTCTCGTCGCTATTGTCGAACGTCGTGATTTTGCCGGTGATGCCTGTACTGATGCTGCTTGGGGCTTGTGCCATATTGTTTGTGTGGCTTGGTGCAGATGTTCCGCTGCTCGACAGTGCCCTTGATGTGCTGGCTTCAGTCATTAATAACGAGGTTGAATGGTTTGCGTCGCTGCCTATGGCAAAGAACGACGTGTATGTGACCTGGGTGGCAGTGGTGGTTTATTATTGCATCTTGCTGCTGGTGTGCCTGTGGTTGTATAATAAGAATGTGAAATTTATGTTAGCAGCAGCTATTGTCTTCATCATAGGCATAGCTCATGGCATTGTGGTCGATTATGGCACTCCCCGCAAGGGATTGGTTGTGTTCAACTCATATAACTCCACACCGATTATTTATTTCAATGGCTCCGAAGCCTTGTTGTGGGTGCCCGATGTGCCGAACGACTTTGACCTGCAGGCTTTCAAGCGGCAGCATCGAGCATTTTTAGCTCATTATGGCATCGACAGCATTGTGCTGGCCGATAGTGCCGGGGCGCAGATGCCTGGTGGTGTGGTCAAGCATGGGTGTGCACATCTTCAAGGCAAGAGCATGATTGCCGCAGGCAAAGGACGCTGGAAACATTTCACCAGCGATAAAAAGGTGAAATTTGATTTAGCGGTAGTTACCAAGGGCTTCCACAGCGATGTTTCGACATTGAAAAGCCTTGTTAGCTGCGACACGGTGATACTGTCGGGAGGTATGTTTGGCGATGACAATAGCGCCATTGAGAGGGAGTGCAAAGAACAGAAATTTCCTTATTACAACATAAGGAGTAGCGGAGCCTACATTATTATGAGTAAATAGAAATGAGCGCGAACGATGATGACATGCGTGTAACAGGGTGATTATCGTTTTATTCGTCCAGCACCATAGTAGTGCCTGAGGTAATAATCAGAGCCTAAATCGTCGATGATCACACCTCGCGACGAGGAGGCATGAGCAAACTTATTGTCCTTAAGGTATATGCCCACATGCGAGATTCTTGTCCCACTGCCGTCGTGAAAGAAGACGAGGTCGCCTTCGCTGAGCTGAGACTTGTTGATTGCTACACAATTGTTGCTATACATGAGGCTGCCTCGGCGCTCCAGTTGCATACCGTAGACTGTGAGGTAGATTTCCATGACAAACCCTGAGCAGTCGGTGCCCACGTGCTTGGTGTGGCCTCCGCCAGCATAAGGTGTCCCAAGCCAGCTCTTTATTTCTTGATAAAGAGCTTGGTTGTCGCTGGCATCAACTTGCAGTGAGGTGATTTTCCACTTATCGCTGGTGGCTGGAATCGACATGATAGGCTGGTAGTCGTCGCTGGGCTGAGCCTCTGGCTTAGGCTCTGTCCTTGCCCAAGACCTGTCATGGTTGCCGCTGTTGCGATGAACTGCTCCCGTCACTCTTGTGCTGGAGGTGGATGGCATGCCACTTGTGTTGCCCTCAGCTTCCCGCATCACCCCACACGAGGCACCTGCCAGGCTCAGAAAGGCAAGCATGGCAATGGCTGTGAACTTGTGTGTGAAAAAGTTGATGCTCATCGATAATTAAACCTTGCGCTAAAAGCGCTGGGCCATTGGCGCAAGGTTTACAATGTTTAGTGAATGAGAAGTGGTTATTCTTTATTGTCGCCGCTGACTTCGCTGTTAGCTTCGTCGGTGGCTTCTTCTTTGGGCAGGAAATCGGTCATGCCACTGCCCACGAGCAAGTTGTACCAGCTGATGAGCTTCTTGATGTCGGTGTTGTAAACTCGGTCAACGTCGAAATCGGGCACAATTTCCTTAAAGAATGCCTGCAGAGCCTCTGGAGTCTTATAGTCACTTGCATTAAGGGGCTTGGCGTCATATTTTGTCTTGATGGCCTCGAGCACCTCGCCAAGTGGCTTGTCGCCACTGAGGGTATACATCGAGATGTCGCCCAGCGAGATTACCTTGTCGCGCTGATGGGCTGTGGTGCGCTTTTTGTCGGTTATGTTTTCAACTATAATTACGTTCTTGCCATAAGTCACAAGTTTATAAAGGCCTGGACGGCCCGAGATAGCTAAAATTTCTTTCAACATAATAGTTAAATGTGTTTATTAAAATTAAGTTTTATCCAAGTAATTCAATGATTTTGTTAAATGCAGAATCGAGTCCTCCCACGTTCTTGCCTCCAGCCTGGGCAAAGCCTGGCTGACCACCGCCGCCACCCTGAATGAGCTTGGCTGCCTCGCGGATGATTTGTCCGGCATTCTTGCCCTCCTTCACGATGTCGTCGCTCAGTGCGATGGTGAGCATGGGTTTCTCGTTGTAGTGGGTTGCTGCGATAAATGCCACATGTGGCTGCTTGTCGCTCTTGATGGACAGCGCCAGGCTCTTGACGATATCGTTGTCAAACTCTCCTTGCAACCTGAGAATAGTGATGCCATCAACCGTGGTCGAAGAGGTGTAGAGTCTCTCCTTGAGCATCCTGACGCGGTCTTTGATGAACTCATCGACTTGCTTGTGCAGATTGGCGTTCTCGCTGATCGACTTGTTGATTGCAGCTGTCAAGTCGGGGGCATTGTTGAAAAGCTTCTTTATTCCCTCGAGGGTGTCTTCTATGTTGTCGATAGCTGTCTCAACGTTGGCAGCGGTAATAGCCTCGATGCGACGGATGCCAGCAGCGATGGAGCTCTCGTTCACAATCTTTATCATGCCAATGTTGCCCGAGTTGGCAACGTGGGTTCCACCACACAACTCTACAGAGTCGCCATACCTGATGACGCGCACCTTGTCGCCATACTTCTCGCCAAAGAGGGCCATCGCTCCCATTTTGCGAGCCTCGGCAATGGGCACTTCGCGGTGCTCATCGCGAATAATAGCCTTGCGCACAAGCGCGTTGGCATAGTGCTCAACAGCTCTAATCTCTTCGTTGGTCATCTTCTTGAAGTGAGAGAAGTCGAAACGGAGCATGTGAGCATCGACGTATGAGCCTTTCTGCTCAACGTGGGTGCCAAGCACCTGTCGCAGTGCATAGTGCAGCAAGTGAGTGGCTGTGTGGTTGCAAGCTATCGCCTGGCGAGCCTGAGTGTCGATGCGTGCCACGAAGGTTGCGCTTGGGTCGGCTGGCATTTTCTTGACAATGTGCACTGGCAAGTTGTTCTCGCGCTTGGTGTCAATAACTTCAATCTTCTCGTTGCCACACTCGAGCCAGCCCTTGTCGCCCACTTGACCGCCCATCTCGGCATAGAATGGGGTGGTGGCGAGCACAACTTGATAGAATTCGTTCTTCTTCTGAACCACATGGCGGTAACGCAGAATCTTTGTCTCGCACTCGGTGAGGTCATAACCCACAAACTCAGTGACGCCCTCTTGAAGCTCCACCCAATCGCTTGCCTCAACTGCTGCCGCATTGCGTGCACGCTGTTTTTGCTTAGCCATCTCGGCATCGAACTGTTCTTTGTTGACCGTCATGTTGTTCTCCTTTAAGATGAGCTCGGTGAGATCAAGCGGAAATCCGTAGGTGTCGTAGAGTGTGAAAGCTACAGTGCCATCAATCTCGTTCCTGCTCTCTGCCTTTGCTTTAGCAATCACGCTATCAATCATCTTCATGCCAGTCTCAAGAGTGCGCAGGAAAGCATCCTCTTCCTCCTTGATTACGTGCTTGATGAGTTCGGCCTGAGCAGGCAGCTCGGGATAGGCTTCGCCCATCGACTCGATGAGCGTGTCGACAAGCAAGTGCATGAACGCCTCCTTGAACCCCAAGAAAGTGTAGCCATAGCGCACGGCGCGGCGCAAGATGCGACGAATCACATAGCCAGCTTTAGCATTGCTGGGCAGCTGCCCATCGGCAATCGAGAATGCGATAGTGCGCACGTGGTCGGCCACAACGCGCATGGCCACATCAGTGTCGTGATTCTTGCCGTAATCTTTCCCGGCTAACAAGCCTATCTTCTTGATCAGTGGCTGGAACACGTCGGTGTCATAATTCGACTTCTTGCCTTGCAAGGCCATGCACAAGCGCTCAAAGCCCATGCCAGTGTCAATCACCTTGGCAGGAAGGGGCTCGAGTGAGCCATCGGCCTTGCGGTTATACTGCATGAAAACGAGGTTCCAGATTTCAATCACTTGTGGGTTATCTTTGTTGACAAGCTGGGAGCCAGGCACAGCGGCTTTTTCCTCATCGCTGCGCAAGTCTATATGGAGCTCAGAGCATGGTCCGCATGGCCCAGTGTCGCCCATCTCCCAGAAGTTGTCGTGGCGATTGCCGTTGATAATGTGGTCCTTGGGAAGATGTGCCTCCCAGAACGATGCTGCCTCGTTGTCGCGGTCGAGTCCCTCGCTTGGCGAACCTTCAAAAACAGTAGCATACATTATGCTTGGATCGAGCTTGAGCACGTCGACGAGATACTCCCAGCAAAAGTCGATTGCCTCTTTCTTGAAATAATCGCCAAACGACCAGTTGCCCAGCATCTCAAACATGGTGTGATGATAGGTGTCGTGGCCCACTTCCTCCAAATCATTGTGTTTGCCGCTCACGCGCAGGCACTTCTGTGAGTCGGCTACGCGTCGCCATTGCGGTTCCTTGTTGCCTAAGATTATGTCCTTAAACTGGTTCATGCCAGCGTTGGTGAACATGAGTGTGGGGTCATCTTTGATTACCATTGGCGCTGAGGGCACAATGTGGTGGCTGTGCTGCTCAAAATACTTCTTGAAAGATTCTCTGATTTCTTTTGCTGTCAACATGTTATTATATGTGTTTTTTATTAATTTACACGATTATTACTTGCTTATATCACAAAAACATTGTAATTTTAGCACCTCATCTAAAAAAAATTTGGGCAAAGTTAATCATTTTACCCGTAAGTTATATATTTTTAATGACTAAAAAAACTGAAATAATTGAATACAATGGACGATAAGCTAAGCAAAAAGTTTTATAAAATAGGCGATGTGGCCGAGATATTGAATGTTCCCACTTCCACTCTCCGGTTTTGGGAGAAGGAGTTTACCGTCATAAAGCCAAAGCGCAATGCCAAGAATGTGAGAGTCTATACGGTAAAAGATATTGAGACCATCAAGATGATTTACTACCTTGTTAAGGAAAAGGGGCTGAAGCTCGATGCTGCTCAGGCAATGATCAAGCGCAACCGCGACGGTATCTCCAGGCAATTTGAGGTGGTCGACCGTCTCAAAGCCGTTAGAGAGCAGCTGCTCAGACTTGATGCGTCGTTGGCCAGCATCGAGGCTTAGTGTTTTCGTTTAACCCAAATCAGTCATCAGTTTTTTATTCCAGATTAAAACTGTTATGGCATAAAACGAGCCACAAGACCAACCTTTTTCTTTGGTCTGATGAGCGGTGCTCAATAGCGCCGTAGTGTTAAAAAATGTGCTTCTCATCAATCGAGAAGCACATTTTCATTATTGAGTTATCACTGTTAGAATTTCAGATCTTTGAGATTTGGATTAGTGATGTTGAGGGTTTCTTGTTTTCTGGGCATTGGGGTGGGCTCGCCCATGCGCTCTTGTGCCTTGATTTTGGCTATGGAATCTTGCTGAGCTTTATAGTCCTTGGCAGCCTTGCTGTCATCAACGAGCCAGGTGTCAAGCCAGCGGAAGAACTCGCGATGCCACATGAGTGCGTTTTGGGGCTTGAGAATCCAGTGATTCTCCTCGGGGAAGAGAAGCATGCGTGATGGCACGCCACGAATTTGTGCTGCATTGAAAGCTTGGCAGGCTTGAGTGAAGACAATGCGGTAGTCGAGCTCGCCAGCAGTGATCATGATGGGTGTGTTCCAGTTTTCAACAAAGTTGAACGGATTGGCCTCGGCATAGGTCTTCTGGGCCTTGGCGTTGTCTTTCTCCCAGCGTGGACCACCCAGATCCCATTGTGTGAACCACATCTCTTCAGTCTCCATGTATTGAGCCTCGAGATTGAAGATGCCAGCGTGAGCGAGGAAGCAGGCAAAAGTGTTGTTGTGGTTGCCAGCCAGCCAGTAAACTGAGTAGCCACCGTAGCTTGCGCCCACAGCACCCATCTTATCGGGAGCAATGTATGGTTTCTGCTTCATGTACTCAGCAGCGCTCATGTAGTCTTTCATGTTTTGGCCACCGTAGTCGCCACTGATTTGTGCGTTCCACTCCGAGCCAAATCCAGGCAATCCGCGACGGTTAGGAGCAATGACCACATAGCCCTGGCTTGCCATGAGGCGGAAATTCCAACGATATGAGAAGAACTGGCTCACTGGCGATTGTGGGCCACCCTCGCAGAAGAAGATAGAAGGATGCTTAGTAGTGTCATTCTCAGAAACTCCTGGGGGCAGAACCACCCACACTGTCATGTCTTTGCCGTCGGTGGTCTTGACAATCTCCTTCTTGATGGTGATGGGCTTGAGCTGCTTGAGTACTTCGTCATTGACGTGTGTGAGCTGTACTGGTTCTTTTCCCATTTCAAGGCTATAAATCTCATCGGGCTCGGCATAGTTGTGACGAGTGGTGATGATCTTGCCATTCTTCAGAGGAACGATAGTTCCAAAGTCGTGGTAATCTTTGCTGACGTCAGGACTCACGGTGTCGATTTTAACCGAATCGCCTTTGGCCGATTCTACATCGAGGCGGAACATGGGTATGGTGCCCTGATAAGGAGCGAGGAAGTAGATGTACTTGCCATCAGGCGACCACTGAATCTCGTCGACGCTGTAGTCCCAGTCCTTAGTGAGGTCAACGGCTTTAACGCTGTCGCTCTTGAGGTCGAGCAGCATTATGCGGTTCTTGTCGGCCTCATATCCGTCGTGCTCCATCGAGAGGAATGCCACCTTGTCCTTGAAGACTCGTGGATTGGTGTCATATCCCATCATCCCCTCGGTGAGATTTTTCACCGTCTTGCCGCTTGCTATGTCGTAGAGATAGAGGTCGCTGTTGGTAGAGAAAGCATATTCCTTGCCTGTCTTCTTGCGGCAGG